>CALKAJ010000186.1 GCA_937983305.1 uncultured Ignavibacteriota bacterium
CTACTTGAATCTTTTAAGTTCAGCAGTGTAGCAGGTGTTCAGCTTGGAGCAAGAGTTAACTATTCTTTCGATTTTGATAAATACTCCGCATCATCATATCTGGGATACGGCTTCAGCGATAAACGAGTAAAATTTTTATTCGATTTTGGAACTCAACTTCTAAACGACAGAAGTTTGCAGATTCAGTTTTCCGGATATACTCACCTTAATTCTCCTTTTATGAAAAGGAAATGGGACCACGATTTGAATAATCTTTTATATGCTTTCGGTATGAAAAGAGAAAGATACTATTATTATTACAGAACCGGATTTTCTTTAAATGTTTATAAGGACATCATCCCTGAATTGAAAGTTGGTTTCGGCTACGAAAACTCAACGAATAAAAATGCTTATGTGAATTCCGATTTAAGTGTCTTCAACAGGAACAGAGTATTTGCCGATAACCCTCTTATCGGCGAAGGTACGAAACGGGCGCTGAATTTTTCCTTACAAATCAGTAAAAAAGATTATCCGACGTTATATTTCAAAACCGAAAACTCTTCAAAAAAACTGCTTGGAAGCACTTTCGATTTTTCAAAATATTGGGTTGCACTTTCAGGACAAAATAAATTCTCATCATTTTCAGACCTTAAGTATCAGATTGGCTATCAGAAAGCAAACGGGAATCTGCCGTTTCAGGAACTGCTTTACCGTTACATTTTTGCAGGCGAGAGTCAATTGCAGTTTTCTGTTCCGACATACGGTGAGTTTTACGGTGATGAAGTTTTTTACCTGAATCTCGAAAATAATTTCGGGAAGATTTTCCCTGAAAATATTCCGGTTTTAAATGAAGTAAATTTCTCCGGAATTTTCAACATCGGCAGAACAACACTTTCTGCTTCCCTTATGAATAAATACAATTTTAATAACGCTAACGAAACCGAAGGTTTCTTTATGGAAACCGGTTTTATGTTTTCGAAAATCCTGAACTTTGCAAAAGTTTATTTTGCCTGGCGTTTAAATAACTTTACCCCTGACGACAATTTCATTTTGTATTTTAACTTCCTCTGATTTATTATTGCATTATTTTATTTTTTTATATAACTTTATCAGAGATGAAAGTTATTAAAAATGAAATTCACAATTTTAATTGAAAAAGGAAAAAATAACTTTAGTGCCTACGTACCTGACCTTCCGGGATGTGTTGCAACCGGAAATTCACTTGACAAAGTTAAAACCAATATTCAAAGTGCAATTGAATTGCACATTAAAGGTATGAAAGAAGACGGGCTAAAGATTCCTCTTCCAAAAACCATAAGCGACATTGTAATTGTAGCCGCCTAAATTATCTGATATGGACACAATATTCTTAGTTCTTAGTTTATTTCTTCCGAGACTCGCATTAGTGATTTACTGGTTTCTCGGTATGATTCCTTTCAACACAGTTCCTTTCTACGGAGATGTACTTCTGACAATATTTCTGCCGAGAGTACTCGTGATAATTTTTATAGTTCAAAATCTCGGTACTGAAAGCCCGTGGTTCTGGATTCATCTTATAGTAGGAATTGGTGTATATTTATTCGGAGGAAATAAAGCCCGTAAAAAGAGAAACAAAGATTAGAGTTCGTTTAAAACCAATCTCGGTTTCGCGGGTACTTTAAAACTTTCCGACTCATAGAAGGATTTATCTTTTGTGTGTATGTATTTATAATATCCCGTCAATCCAATCATCGCACCATTATCTGTTGAATATTTTAATGACGGTATAAAAATATTATAATTTATTTTTTCGAGCTCAAGGAATTTCTTTTTCAAATATGAATTAGCAGAAACACCTCCCGATATTGAAATATTTCTTATGTTATACTCGTCTGCCGCAAAGAGTGTTCTGTCAATCAAAGACTCAACAACTGCTTTTTGAAAACTTGCACAAATATCCGAAATTAATTTCTCGTCTTTGTTTTCTTCGAAATTTATTTTTCTTAAATAATATAGCACAGAAGTTTTTATTCCCGAAAATGAAAAGTTGTAAGAATAATTATTATTCGAATCTTTTTTTAATCTTGCAATTGGAAACTTGTGAAAATTCTCATTTCCGGTCTTTGCAAATTTATCAATCAACGGTCCTCCCGGATAGCCGAGCCCAAGCATCTTTGCAACTTTATCAAATGCCTCTCCTGCCGCATCGTCAACAGTCGTTCCCAATACCTTATGCTTAAAATAATCTTCCACAAGCACAAGTATAGTATGACCTCCCGATACTATGAGCGATAAAAAAGGAAACGGAGGTCTTCGAACTTCCAGAAAAGATGAGTATAAATGTGCCTGAATATGATTTACCGGAACAAAGGGAACCGAAAGTCCCGCCGCAAGTGATTTCCCGAAACTCATTCCAATCAGCAATGCACCTATTAAGCCGGGTTCGTTAGTACAAGCTATAAGTTCAATATCTTTTAAACCGTAATCCGGTTTTTCAAAAAGTTCATTCGTCAGGTTTACAATTTCTCTCAAATGCTCACGCGAAGCAATTTCAGGAATCACGCCTCCCCAATCGCTGTGTGATAATTGCGAAAGCACTTTCATATCAATCACTTTCTCGTTTTCAAGAAGTGCAACCGATGTTTCGTCGCAGGATGTCTCTATTCCAAGTATTAACATATTTCAAGTTATAAAATATATTCCCCTGCTTCAATACAATAAAATACCATATTATTTTTATAAATATAATGTTACATTTATTAAAACCATTTTTTAATGAAAATTCTTTTTATCATAGCTGCGTTTATATTTTCGGGAGTAAATTTTCTTTATGCTCAGGGTGTCCCCGATTTTATTAAAGAAAGAAATTCCTTCCAAAGAGAATTATGGTTCTATGAACAAAGAATATTTCCAAATCAATCGTTTCCTGAGGGTGCCATAGAAAAAGCTTATTCCCAAAAACTTTCATTAATATTCAATTCCGGATATTTCTCAAATTCCGCTAACTGGTTTTCGCTTGGTCCCTCTCCCGGTATAAACCAAAACTACGGCTATGTTTCATCAAGAGTTGCTTCAATTAAATTTCATCCGGCAAATCCCGATATCATATACATTGCAGCCGCCTGCGGAGGCGTGTGGAAGACAACTGACAGAGGAACAACCTGGTCTCCAAAATCAGATTTTGAAGTTTCGCTTTCCTCCGGAGCTATTGCAATTGATAACTCTAATCCTGAAATAATTTATTATGGCACAGGCGAAGCTACATATTTCACTTATTCTTTTTACGGAAGAGGATTATTGAAATCAACAAACGGCGGAAATAACTGGACACTTTATCGAAACGGTTTACCCGAATCAACTTACTTTTCAAGAATCGTAATTAAACCCGGTAACAATAATATTTTATTTGCCGCACTCGGTACAGGTGGTCTTTTTAAAAGTACTGATGCAGGACAAAACTGGGCACAAATTTTAAGCGGCAGATGTGATGATATAATTTTTTCTCCTGACGGAACGAGAGCTTATCTTGTCGGCTCCGGAACGGGTTACAGAATTTCAACAAACGGCGGTACATCGTTTTCGACTTATTCTTCTTTCCCAATGGGAACAAGAGCTCACATAACAGTTTGCAAAAACTCCCCGAATATTTTGTATTCAACGGTTTACAAGGATACCACAGTCTTCGTTTATAAATCAACAAATTCAGGTGTAAACTACGTTACACTTCCAAATACATTCACCGGCTCATCACAAGCGTGGTACGACTATTATATCCACGTAAATCCTAATGATGCGAATAATGTTTTTATCGGACTTGTTGATTTATGGCGGACAACCAACGGCAGGGATTTCATTAAAATCACAAATACATCGGCAGGTCCTGTTCACGTTGACCATCATAATCTTGATTTCCACCCGTCAGACCCTAATACAATTGCCATTGCAACAGACGGAGGAATTTACTATTCCACAAATCGCGGAACTAACTGGTCTAACATTAATTCAAATCTGAATCTTACTCAGTTTTACAGAGCTGCTTCCTCCCCATCTAATTCTTCTCATTTAATCGGAGGAACACAGGACAACGGTGTACAAAGAACTACGGGAGATATGAAGTGGAATGTCGTCTATGGCGGTGACGGAGGAGAAGTATGTTTCAATCCTAAAGAACCAAATTTTATACTTACCGAAAATCAGTTTAATGCAATCAAACGCTCAACAGACGGCGGAATTTCCTGGAATAATGCAGTAACCGGCTTAAACGGAACAGGTGCGTGGATTGCTCCAATAATCGCACATCCTGATTCAAACGGCGTATTTTACACGGCACGACAACAGCTTTTCAAAACTACAAATAATGCTCAAAGCTGGACACAACATTCAACAGGAATTACGGGAACAGTAAGAGAGCTTGCAATTTCAAAATCAAACCCTTCAGTTATACTTGCAACAGTAAACAATCTGATTTATAAGTCAACCGATGGAGGAAAAACTTTTTCTTATATTCAAAATAATCTTCCCGTTAAAACAATTACCGGAATTAATATACATCCGGATTCATCAGATATTGTAATTGCTTCTCTCAGCGGATTTGGCTCAGGTCATATATTCAAATCGGTAAACGGCGGATTAAACTGGCTCGATATTTCTTCGAATCTACCGGATGCCCCTGCAAATGATGTGATGTTTTATTATCCCGGATTCAGAACAGGGACTTATATCGCTGCTACCGATGTTGGTGTTTTTGCTTCCTCAAACTACGGCACAAACTGGTCTGAACTCGCCGAGGGTCTCCCGAACACTGTTTGCATTAATCTTGATTATAACTCAAACGGTAATAAGCTGAGAGTTGCAACTCACGGCAGAGGAATCTGGGAATATGGCGGAATCATTCCCGGTGTAAATTTTATCAGCTCCGTTGTTCCCGGTGAAAGCAAACTTGGACAAAATTATCCCAACCCGTTTAATTCAACCACAAATGTTAAATGGCAGTTGTCTAAAAAAGGGAATGTGAAAATAACTCTGTACAACATACTCGGTAAAAAAATCGCTACACTAATTGAGCAGGCATTGGAACCCGGAACATACAGCCTTTTGTACGATGCATCTTCATTTTCAAGCGGTATTTATTTTTATTCTTTAAATATAGACGGGATACCTAAAGGCTCAAAAATTATGATTCTGACAAAATAAAATTATTTTCTCTTTCCTTTTGTATTGAATTCTTCCGTAAGTTTGATTTATTTTATATGATGAAAAGAATATTATTTTTCTTGTTTTTCACTTTTGCATTTTCAGTTTCATTATTCAGTCAGGCGAAACTTCTGATTCCTATGGAACCCTGGCAGACAAATCACCTGAAAGCTTATGGAATTGCTTACAGACACTTACTCAATAATAAAGAACTTGACTGGCTTCTGAATTACAGGGGCGGCTCTTTTCTTTTCGGTTACTCTTCCTCGCTCGAAGAAGAATGTAAATCTAAAAATGTTTCTTATGAATTAATTTCCGGAACTCAAACCGCTCAGATACTGGCAGAAATTGAAGATGAAAACTCCAATATGGAGCTTGTTCGCCTTGAGAAAGTTGCAAAGATTGCCGTATATGTTCCTCCAAATACTCTGCCATGGGACGATGCCGTTCAGCTCGTTCTTGAGTATGCTGAAATTCCTTACGATAAGCTCTGGGACGAAGAAGTGCTCACGGGAAAACTCAGGAGCTACGACTGGGTTCATCTTCATCACGAAGATTTTACCGGACAGTTTGGAAAGTTCTTCGCATCTTTCGCTACTGCTCCGTGGTATATGCAGCAGGTTCAGACCAATCAGGAAATGGCTAAGAAACTCGGTTTTGCAAAGGTATCACAGCTTAAACTTGCAGTCGTAAAAAAACTATCGGATTATATTGCTAACGGCGGATTTCTTTTCACTATGTGCTCTGCAACCGATACTTATGACATAGCCCTTGCATCCCAATATACCGATATTTGTGATGCGGTTTATGACGGAGACGGCTTTGATAAAGATGCAAACAACAAACTCAACTATGATGACTGCATCGCATTTAAAGATTTTAAAGTTGACCTGAATCCCTTAGTTTATGAATACTCCGATCTTGATATAACGCCTGACCTGATTTATTACGGAGAATGGAACGACAATTTTAAACTCGTTGAGTTCTCGGCAAAATTTGACCCCGTACCCACAATGCTTACTCAATCTCATACTTCGCTCATCAAAGGATTTATGGGACAGACTTCGGGATTTTATAAAAAATTCTTAAAATCAAATGTTACTATTCTGGCTATGAATGAAGGAAACGACTGGGTCAGATATATTCACGGAAATTACGGCAAAGGCACTTTCACTTTTTACGGCGGTCACGACCCCGAAGACTATCAACATCTTGTCGGTGCTCCAAAAACAGAGCTTGACCAATACCCAAATTCTCCCGGATACAGATTGATTTTAAATAATGTACTTTTTCCTGCTGCAAAAAAGAAAAAATTAAAAACTTAAAAATATTATGAAAAAAATTTTTATTCTGCTTTTATTAATAAGTGTTCCGCTCTATGCTCAAAGAAGAGATTTCTCAGGCATTGATTATATTTCAGCCAATGATATGTTGAAAACCGTTGAATATCTTTCTTCGGAATCTCTTGAAGGCAGGGCTGGCGGCAGTATAGGATATTTCCTTGCCGCAGACTATATGGCGAAAGAGTTCCTGAAGCTTGGATTAAAGCCGGGTGTTTCAAATCAAATTCCGAAAACTACTCCTTACGGAAACGATGATATTCAGGGCAGATTTAATTATAAATTTTTCCAGTATTTCAATGTTGAATATAATGATATAACCGGTCCCGTAAAATTTAATTTAATAAACGATAATAAAATTGCCAGGAAATATAAACTTGGTACTGACTTTATTTGCAGAGGATATACAGGTACCGGATACGCAAATGCTCAGGTTGTCTTCTGCGGCTATGGAATTGCTGATGATGAAGGCGGATATAATGATTATAATAATATTGACGTAAACGGAAAAATTGTTATGGTATTTAAGCAAAATCCGGGTTGGGCAAACGGCAGATATAATAATTATTCTATAAGAAAAAAAGCATGGAATGCTTACGACAGAGGTGCGGTTGCAATTATTTATGTATCATTGCCAAACGATAAGAATCCTCAGAAACCAATCGGAAGCGTTATGGATGGAGAAGAACCTCATCTTTCGGATTTCCCGATGATTCACGCCGACTTAAACGCCGCCGAAGATTTTGTATTGAAAACAAGATATACAATGAAAGAACTTCAAACCGTAATTGATGAAAAAAAATCACCTAATTT
>CALKAJ010000187.1 GCA_937983305.1 uncultured Ignavibacteriota bacterium
TTGCCGCGATTCATCTCAACAACCTGTTTTACAAGGTCAAGCGTTGTCTCGTTGCTTGTTTTCCCTACAGGTATCGGCTTCTTATATCCTTTATCATCACCTCTTACTGCAAGTACGTTTTCTATTCCGAGATAATTCAATTCAATCAATGCATCTTCTGTTTCTTCCCGCGTAAATCCCTGACATAAAATATGCGGGACTGTATCTATGTTGTAGCGGTTTTTAATTGCAACGCTGATTCCTATTGTTCCGGGTCTCTTTCTTAATGTTTTTTTTCTTATGCCTTTAGGTGTTTCTTCGTATATTACCTCTGCCGCATGCGATGTAACATCTATGAATGGCGGTTTGAATTTTACCAGCTCATCAATAATATTAAATAACTGACTGATATCTCCGCCTCTGAGTGGGGGTATAATTTCAAAACTTATAAGCGGATTCTTTGCTTTATCTAAATGCTCTATTACTTTCATAGTTTAGTATCTCGGTAAATAAACATCAGGAAAAAGCGAACTTCCCGAATCAACTATCAGAGAATTCTCGCCGGTGATTATATTAACAATACCAATTTTATAACTTGAGCCGTCTTCTACATCATAAATAATTCTTTCGTCATCAATCCATTTATAACCGCCGATGTTTCCGCCTTTTACTTTAATATTCTTTTTGCCTTTTCCGTTTATATCCATCGTATATAGTTTGACGGAATTATCATTGATATTGAGAAATGCAATTACATCGCCCGACGGAGAAAACTTTGGTAAGTCCGAACTTTCAATATCCTTCGTAAGCGGGGATTCTTTTCCTGCTTTTGAAATAAATATGGTGCCTTTCAATTCCTGATTAAAACTTGAGTAAACCACATTCATATTATCTTTTGAAATATCCGGATTCAGATTTGAATTTGAATTCTCGGAAACTTTATAAAGATTATCTTCGCTTTCATCATTGAAGTCAATTAACATAATGGTTTTATTCCCGTCAAAATAAGCGGAAAATACTATCTTTGTGTAATCGTTGGAAATTATTTGCTGGTTGGCATAGCCCGGAGGTGCAATTTCAATGGCTTCGCTGTCTTCAAGTGCTTTTGCAAAAATGCTGAGGTAACCGTTTATATCCGAATTGAACATTATCGAACCCTGGTCATCTATGAATGATGGATGAGTTCCTTCTGCAACGTAAAGAGGTTCATCCGGCGTTTCAGAGTCTGCATTTTTAATTAAATATACTCCCGGATAAGAGTTTTCACTTTCCGTGTAAAAAACAATCATTGTCCCGTCAGGTGAAAAACGTGGACGCAGACAATTTACATACATATTCGTAAGTTGTTTTGCATTTGAGCCGTCTAAATCAGAAATGAAAACCTGATAGTAATCCGGTGTATTTAAATCCGATGAATAAACAACCTTTTGAGCAATGGATACGGTTGCAGTCATAATAATAAACGATAATAAAAATATTGTTCTTTTTAGCATAGTATGTTTTTTGTTTAATTATCTGATAATTTATATAACCCATAATTTAATAATAAAATTGAATTATAAATACTAAAAAAGTAAAAAATTTTAATAAAGATTAAAAGAAATTAAACTGATTTATCCTATTGACAAAGAGTAAAAAATTATCAAAATTCCACTTATGGAAATATTACTTAATAAATTGGTTGATGAGGTTTGGTTCAAGACTTCCCGTAGCGGCGGAAAAGGAGGACAAAATGTTAATAAAGTATCTACCAAAGTTGAATTGCTTTTTAGCATAATTAACTCTATACACCTTACGGAAGAGCAGAAGTTCAGACTGAGATTAAAATACAAAAAAAGAATTGACAGCGAAGGATATCTTAGAATAGTTTCACAGGAAGACCGCTCGCAATACAAAAACAAGATTAATGCTCTCGCAAAGTTTAAAGAGTTGATTTCGGAAGGCCTGAAGGTGAAAAAGAAAAGAGTTAAAACCTCTGTTCCGAAATCGGTAAAAATCGGCAGAGTTGTAATAAAAAAGAGCTTGTCGAAAAAAAAACAATCAAGAAGGGACAAGAGTTTTTTAGATGATAATTAAGTCCGGGATTTTTGAGAAATTTGAAGGTGTAATATGTGCCGTGAGTACCAGAATGGGAGGTGTTTCAAAAGAACCCTTTGGAATGAATCTCAGCTATAAAGTGGGAGACGAGGAAGAAACTGTTAAACGCAACAGATATTTGTTTTTCAGCAGGGTAGGGATATCCGAAAAAAATATTGTTACTCAAAATCAGACTCACTCTGCAAATATAACTTATTGTGAAAACCCGGAACACTTGCAGGATAATGACGGAATATATACACCCGTTAAAAACCTGTTCTTATCAGTTACAATAGCAGACTGCATTCCCGTGTTTATCTATTGCAGCGATAAAAAAATTGTTGCCGCCGTTCATTCGGGGTGGAAAGGTACTGCAAATGAAATTACATCAAAAATGATAAACGAGCTGAAGACAAAATATTCCGTAAATCCCAAATCAATTTATTGCTATATAGGTCCGGGAATTTCTGTTAAACATTATGAAATTGGAAAAGATATTATAAATAATTTTTCGGAAGAGTCGCTTGAATTCAGAGATGATAAAATTTTCCTTGATTTGAAAAAAGAAATTTTCTCGCAGTTAACGGATTCGGAAATACCGGAAGCTAATATTGAAGTATCGGATTATTGCACGTTCGAAAGATTTGATTTATTCCATTCTTACAGAAGAGATGGTACTCAATCCGGAAGAATGATGGGCGTTATAGGTATGATTTGAAAATTTCTTATTTCTTAAGAATCTTAAAACTGAAGATTGTAATAAAAAGCATAATTACAGCCCCGGAAATAAACGGGTATTGAAATCCAAATTCCTGATATACAAATCCTCCCCATACCGGACCAAAAAATCTTGCAAGTGAACCAAGCGATTGATTAATTCCGAGAACAGATCCCTGCTCGTCGCGGCTTACATTTGTTGAAATCAAACTTAGAACCATCGGGTTGTTTAACCCGCTCCCGAATGCAAGAATAACGAGTACAGCAAGTAAATAATATAAATTGCCCGAAAATGGAACCAGAAATAGCCCAAACATTGTAAGAATATTTCCGATAATCAAAGATTTTTCTTCTCCGATTTTTGTTTTAAAAAATTTAATCAGCGTTCCCTGAACTATTGCCCCGACAATTCCAAGGAATGATAACAGTAAACCGACTTCCTGTTGATTGAGGTTCATTCCTTCAGGCCTTTCGGCGAAAAGCAGAAAAGTAGCGTGAATATTTGCAAAAGAAAAAGTAATAAAGAAGAAAATTATAACAAAGATGCCTACGGTTTTATTCGATAAAACATCTTTGACTGCTTTTAGATTTACAAGAGTAACACCTTTAAAATTATGTTTGTTGGATTTCCTGATATCTTCGGGAAGACTTTCTTTGAAAATTGTCATTGATAATATTGCCGCAATCAGAGAAAAGAATGCCGCCAGGAAAATTGGTACTCCATAACCAAATCTATAGGAAAGAACACCTCCAATTGCCGGACCGAATACAAAACCCAATCCGAAAGCCGCACCAATATAACCCATTCCTTTTGCCCTGTCTTCCTTTGAAGTAAGGTCTGAAATTACACTCTGAGCCGCACTTAAATTTCCTGAAAAGATTCCCGCAAATGCTCTTGCAATAATTAACATCCAGATAGAATCGAAAACTCCCGAAAAAACCAAACCCATCAGTGAGTATGAAATTACGTTTCCCATTAAACTTATAGTGAGCACCGGCTTTCTGCCGAAAATATCTGAGAGTGAACCCCAAACAGGAGTTGAGATAAACTGCATCAATGAAAAAATACCGACTGTGACACCTATCATAGATTCATTCGTTGCCAGTACGTTTTTTAAAAAATCGGGAAGCAATGGAATGATAATTCCAAAACCCAGAAGGTCAATACAAATCGTAATGAAAATAAAAATTAATTCATATTGATTTTTAATCAATTTTATTTTATAAGTCTGTTATAGGAATTGGGCAAAAAGATGAAATCAA
>CALKAJ010000188.1 GCA_937983305.1 uncultured Ignavibacteriota bacterium
ATGTGCCGGTAGTTGGGATAAAAAACATAGTCTCTGAAATACCGAAAGAATATAGTCTAAGTCAAAACTATCCGAATCCATTCAATCCGGTTACGAACATACAGTTCAAAGTTGCAAGTTCAAAGTTTGTAAAGTTAGTTGTATATGATTTACTCGGCAGACAAGTTAAAACCCTTGTCAACGAATACAAGCAAGCGGGAATATATCAGGTCAGCTACAATGCAGAAGGGCTATCTTCAGGAATTTATTTTTGCAGAATGACAGCGGGAGAATTTTCTGATGTAAAGCGAATGGTTTTGGTGAGATAAAATCAAAAATATGAATATAAAACTAATAACATTTTTATTATTTATTTTTACAATTACAAAAATAAATGCTCAGGATAGCAACTATTTTAATGATAACATCAAATTGTTAATTTCAACAGATAAAAAAAGCTATCTTGAAAGCGAAAGAATTTGGCAAGAAATAAAATTAATAATTCCTAAAAATATTAAATTGGATTACAAACCTATTCTTGCAATAGGTCATGATTTTACTCAAGAGGTATTAAGTATGTCAAATAAGCAAGTTCCATATAGCGGTGCGATTTACCATGTAATTCGTAATAAAGAAGATTATCCGGATACTTTACGTATTTTTGATGTTCTCGATTTTGGTTATTTTGAAGAGCCCTCTAAATATTCTATGTATTTAGGCTCTTTATACATAATTGCTGATAAATATAAAATAAATGCATCAGTGGATATATCTGTAAACGGAAAAAAATATAAAATAAAATCCGAAACATGGGAGTTTGAAGTATCAAAACCCGAAGGAGATGAAGCAATTGCAAGGGAAAAATACAGGGAATTATTTCCAATGATTGTTAAGTTATCTCCAAATGAGGAAAGAGATACGAAAAAAATTGCAGATTTTATGCTTAATTTCATGGAGCAATTTCCAAACTCAGTGTATATTGATCAGGTGCTGATAAATGGCAGTTATTCTTATTTTGAGAATTACCCAAAATCGATTGATGAAGAAATTGAATTCTGGAAGGCAGTAATCCTAAAATATCCAAATTTTGCTTCAAACTACAGGAGAATGAATCGTATATTAAGTTGTTATATTTACAAAAAAGATCAGTACGGCTTCCTTGAATTAGTTAATGAATTAGAGAATAAGATAGGTTCTAATGAAACTTTTACAAAAGTTTTATTTTATACAATGCGAAATTATGAAAGAGAATTGAAAAACAATAAATTTAAAAAAGGTTGACAATATTTTAAAAACTATAGAAAAAATGAAGGAAACGGATTATAAAAATAAATATTTTTTTAATACTTGCAACAATAAGTTGTTTAAAATGAAAAAAACAGAACTGATAAAGCTGACAATGTTCTCATTAATATTGTCAAT
>CALKAJ010000189.1 GCA_937983305.1 uncultured Ignavibacteriota bacterium
CAACTATGCAGTTACTGAAATTTAAGTTTGGCGGGAAGATCGATTCTCAGGATGAATTTCCTTTCCCTAATAAAGGTATAAATTTACATTACTATTACGAAACTGCACAAAATTTTTACACAAAAGAACAGGCTTTTACAAAAATGATTATAGATTTTGAACAATATATTGGAGTGAGTGAACATGTTAATCTAAAACCAAGATTTATTTTTGGATTCGCAGACAAAACAACCCCGCTTCAGGAACAATTCAGACTCGGTGGTGAAAACTTATTTTATGGAATGTTTGAAGATGAATTAGTTGGAAGACAAATTCTCCTTGCTTCAATCGAATACAGATATAAAATGCCATTTAAGATTTTTTTTGACACCTATTTATCATTTAGATATGATCTCGGGAGAATTTGGGAGAATGCTGAAGACATCAAGTTTAAGGATTTGAGACACGGAATTGGATTATCTGCCGGTTTTAAAACACCAATCGGCAAAGCAAGTTTTTCAGCCGGTAACAGTTTTATAATTAGTAAAGGACTTTCTGAAAATACTTTTGTTTTCGGTCCTTTAACTTTCTATTTTTCTATAGGTTACGATTTTTAAAACAATAACTTTTCATCCGTCATAACGTATATTATATATAAATATCATTTGATAAATAAGGTCAGTGAAAATATTGTTAAGTTATTAATGGTGGTTTTAACGGTTTATAGCCTTGTAATTACAGGAATCCCGTTTATCAAGGCAGCTTTTACCGAAAAGTTAACAATGGATGACCTTGTAGTAAACTACGAAAAGGGAAAGAGTTCCGAAGGATTTTATATTATATCATTAAAGCCGGAAGGTAAAGGCGAAAAAGCCGGTTTAAAAATTGGCGATAAAATCCTTGCGGTTGACGGGAAATATCTTGATAATTCATTTGACATAAAAAAAATATTATCATCCAAAAATACAGGAGACATTGTTCAATATCTGATAAAAAGAGGTAATACTACTTTTATTGCTAATGTGGAAGTTTACAAATATTTCCATTTAATATTTTTCATTTTTTATTTTCTCGGAACAGGATTTTTGATAAATGGCTTCATAGTAGGTTATTCAAGACCTAAAGAAATCAGCTCGATTGTTTTCTTTCTTTTGGGAATTACAGCTTCGCTGGGTTTCAATTTGTACGGAGGAGTTGTAAATTATATCGGTTCATATACATTTCTATGGTATAATTATACAATTGGGGCAATTTTTTTCGCTCCTTTGTTTTTCCACTTTTTTACATTATTTCCATCTAAATATTATTTCAGGCAGAGAATTTATGTTATGATATTTGTTTATGCTTATACACTGCTTATATATAGTGGATTATCATTTTTCAAAGGAATCGGTAACGAACCTATAATATTACTAACTCAAATATTGGGATATTCACCTTTAATATTTCTACTATTTGGCATATTACTTTTTGTTAATTCGTTCTTTCAAATCAAAGAGCCGATAATAAGAAAGCAACTTTCGGCAATCTTTTTTGGTATTATTAGTGGTTTTTTAGGATTTTTCTATTACTTTTTCATATTCTCATATTTTATTTCAACAAATGATTTAAGTATTCTTTATCGCTTACCTACTCTTTTGGTTCTTGCTATTCCCATCTCTTTTGGTTATTCGATTTTTAGATATAAAATTTTAGATACCGAAAAGATTGTCAAGAAATCTGCCTCTGTAATTATAATAGCGGCATTAATAATTTTCTCTTATTTCTTTTTTGTAATAATATTTGAACAATTTCTTTTAGATAATCTTGGAACAAACAGACAGATTATTTCTATTGCTTCTGTTGTTGTTTTGATTTTTATTTTTGATTATTTAAATAAAAAAATAAGAATTCTGATTGACAAAAAACTTTATAGTTCACGTTATAATTATCGGAAATCCTTATCAGCTTTTACAGAAGAACTTCCGGCAATAAAAAATATTAATGATATATTCGCTAAAGTTACAGCTTCAATTGTAAATACTATGAACGTCGGATACGTTAAAATATGGATATATAAGAGCAGCTATACTTCCGAAATATTAACAGACATAAAAAGTGACAATATTATTGAATATTCCGAAAACTATTCTGATGCGGTTAAAAACATCTTCGAATATGATTTAAAACCTAAATTACTATATAAAACTCAATTAAACGGTTTAAATTATTCTAAATTTACTCTCGAAGTTATCAGGGTGAATGATGTAGTTCTTTGTATTCCGGTTTTTTTCAAGCAAAACCTGATTTGCTCTATTTGTTTAGGACCTAAACCGGATAATACTGTATATTCCGAGGAAGACATTGATTTACTTATGACGTTATCCTCTCAACTGTCAGTAGCTTTGGAAAATTCGAGATTAAGAATTCAGGATTTAAAAAAAATAAAAATACAGGAAGAACTTCTCATTGCAAAGAATATTCAGATAAGTTTGCTTCCAAAGAATACGAACTTCAGTCAAAGACTGGATATCAGCGGAATTACAATTCCAGCAATGGAAATAGGTGGTGATTTTTTTGATGTAATTAAAGTAAATGATAATAAAATATTTACAATAATTGCAGATGTCTCGGGAAAAGGTATTCCGGCTGCAATTTATATGTCTAAAATACAGGCTATGACTCAGTTTGCGACAAGGATGTATGATTCTCCAAAAGAAATATTGATTGAACTAAACCGAAAGATTTACCCAAAGCTTGGAAGAGATACTTTTGTTACTATGGTACTTGGCTTATTTGAACTTGATAAAAATATAGTAAGAATTGCACGTGCAGGCCACAATCCTGTTATTTTATCATGTAACGGGGAAATTAAGACTTTAAATTCGAAAGGAATTGGTTTGGGTTTAGACAGCGATAAAATTTTCCGTAATACTATTGAAGAAATCACATTACCCCTGGAAAAAAATAAGGTTTTCTTATTTTATACAGACGGAATAAATGAAGCAATGAACAACAATAAAGATGAATTTTCCATTGAAAGAATTAAAGAGCATATTCGAGA
>CALKAJ010000190.1 GCA_937983305.1 uncultured Ignavibacteriota bacterium
GCGACAACCGAGATCTACACTCTTTCCCTACACGACGCTCTTCCGATCTAATTTATTAAATCTTATTTGCTTAGCTGAAGAATTGAATTATAAATATTTCATATCGAAAAGGTATTTATTCTCAAAGAAAGATTCTAAATTTGTTTCTTTTATAACATATATTTCAATACTCGGAATATCGCTTGGAGTTGCAACATTGATAATTGCAGTTTCAATTTTAAACGGCTTTGAAAAAGAGATTAGAGAGAAAGTTTCGGGACTTGTATCTCATATTCAAATCGGCTCCTTTAAAGCTGAGGGACTGCCCGATTATCAAAATACGATTAATATCGTTAAAGAAAATATTCCCGGAATAAAAAGCATTGCTCCCTTTGTTCAGAAAGAGGCAGTTATCAGATTTAAAGGAACTATTGAGGGAATAATGCTGAAAGGCATTGACGGAAATACAGACCTTTCAAGCGGACGAACAAAAATAATTGCAGGAAGCCAAAATCTTATTCCGATTGACTCTACATTTTCACGGTTGATAATCGGCGATAAACTTGCGACTAAGCTCGGTATTAAAATTGATGATAAAGTAATAGTATTTGGATTGAAGGGAATACCTTCGCCCGTAAATCAGCCGAAGATAAAGCAATTCAGGATTTCGGGAATTTATGAGTCAGGGCTAAGGGAATACGACGACCTTTTGATATATACAGATATTGCAACAACGCAGAAACTTTTTAATATGGATTCGCTTGTAACAGCAGTTGAGCTAAGTATAAATGATTCGGAAAAAATTAATGAGACAACTGAGCAAATCAGAAACTTATTAAGATATCCGCATTATACACGCTCGTTATATCAGCTTTATAGAGAGCTTTTCACCTGGGTTGCATTGCAGAAAGCACCAACTCCGATAATACTGGGATTAATAATTATTGTTGCTTCATTTAATATAATCGGAACGCTGTTAATGCTTGTACTTGAAAAAACGCAATCTATCGGCATACTTAAATCAATCGGATGTAAAAATACGGATATAATGAAAATATTTATTATTGACGGAATGATTATTGGAGTTCTCGGAATAATTATCGGTAACATTATCGGAATTGGTTTATCACTGCTTGAATTGCATTTTAAGTTTTTCAAATTGCCGGAGCAGTATTATATGAAAAATGTTCCAATCCTGCTAAAACCCGAATTGATTATCCTGATTTCCGCAATAACAGTAGTATTAATATTTTTAGCAACAATTATACCTGCCTATATAGCTTCAAGGTTTGACCCTGTGAAGTCTATCCGCTTCTCATAAGAGAGCAAATAATATTGAATTTTTATTTATAATATTTGTTTTTTATAGTAATCTAAAATAAAACGAGATATTATCTGATTTTAATGAAACACACTCACGATAAAATTGCAATTGTTACAGGAGCAAGCCGCGGCATAGGGCTTTCAATTGCTTTTGAACTTGCATCAATGGGCTATTGGCTTGGAATATCATCCCGCACTGAAAGCGATATTAAAGCGGCATCGGAATTAATTTTGAAAAAATATCCGGAAATAAAAATTATTGCGGGCGCTTTTGATTTATCCGATTCGGGCAAAGCAAAAGAGTTTGCGGAGCAGGTGAGTAAAGAATTTGGTTTTGTTTCTGTGCTTATAAATAATGCAGGGCAGTATATCTCAGGCACATCAGAACTTCCGTCAGATAAACTTGAAGATATGATGAATATAAATTTCAAATCGGCGGCATACCTTTCGCAAAGTGTAATTCCCGGTATGAAAAAAAACAAAATCGGTTACATCATAAATATCTCATCAATTTGCGGAGTCGAAGCATTCCAAGATGTAGGCGGATATGTTGCATCAAAGTTTGCACTAACCGGCTATAGCGATTCGCTTGCTCAGGAACTCGAGCCTTATGGAATAAAAGTAACGGCGATTTGCCCCGGCTGGGTAAATACGAGAATGTCAGAAAACTCACGCCTCAAACCCGAAGAAATGATTCAGCCGGAAGATATTGCAAAGTCTGTAAGATATTTGCTTGAGATTGGAAAGACAGCATTCATTCGAAAAATAGTAATAAACAGTAAATAAAAAAGAGGTAATAAAATGGAAGGATTAACTACAACAAAATCACCGTTTATAGAGAAAGCACAGCAAAGCGGTGAGCGGTTTATTCATCAGCCGTATGAACTCTATTCGGAAGAAAACCATCAGGCGTGGGCGAATTTATATTCAAGGATGCAAAGCAAGTGGCAGAAATATGCGAATCCGAAATTCCTTGAAGGCGTTGCAAAGCTGAATCTAGACCCGAACAGAGTACCAAAAATTGACGAAATAAATACCTTCCTGAGTCCTTTAACAGGATTCGCTGCAAAGCCAGTCAGCGGCTACATTCCCGCGTTCACATTTTTCGATTGCCTCCGCAACCGCGATTTCCCAACTACCATAACTGTTCGCGATATTTCGAAACTCGATTATCTTCCCGAGCCCGATATGTTTCACGATGTTGCAGGTCACGTGCCAATGCATACAGATAAAGCATTTGCTGATACTCTCGTTCGCTTTGGCGAGTTTGCACTCTCGGCGGCGCTTGTAATTCAGGAAATCAAAGATAAAGAAGTTCAGATTCAGCGGGCAAAATCGGTTATCAAAGCACTTGCAAGATTTTTCTGGTTTACTGTTGAATTCGGTTTAATCCGTTCGGGAAAAGAGCTTCGTGCATACGGAAGCGGATTGCTAAGTTCATACGGAGAGTTGACGCATTGCATTGAGTCGCCGGAAGTTCAGCGATATCCCATTCAGCTCGAATGGACAGTAAATCAATACTTTGAAATTGACCACTACCAGCCGCTTTTATTTATTGTGGATTCGTTCGACCATTTATTTTCACTTGTAAATGAACTTGAAGTATGGCTGAAAGACGGCAGACTGAATAACGTCTCTCCCGGTGAGCCATTCGTAAGCGAAGATGACATACAAAGTTTTTTAACCGCAAAATTATAAACCCAATAAGAAATTCCTTTCACAAAAGAAAAAGGGCTTTTTGAAAGCCCTTTTTTATTTATAAGCGGATAAAAAGTTCGTCTTTACAGCGTCTGACTTTTTTCTTCTTTACGAGAGTATCATTGGCAGTATCTCTGAATCCAAGAGCCATAAGTGCAACGCTTTTCAAACCCTTTTCTTTAAGATTTAAAATCTTATCAAACTCTTCGGAATTAAATCCTTCCATCGGAGTTGCATCAATTCTTTCAATTGCAGCGGCAGAAAGTGCCGTACCGAGCGCAATATAAGCCTGACGTGCCGCCCAGTTAAATTTCTGTTCCGGATTCATTGCGTTAACCGAATCCAAAATCATTTTCCTGAAGCCGTCAAGACTTTCGGGAGTTTCGCCGCGTGTTTTTGCGATGTTATTAATATAGCTGTTCACGTGCGATTCGTTAATCTCACTCCAGGGGGCAAAGACAAGCAAATGCGATGATTCAACAATCTGCGGTTGATTATATGCTGCGGATTGTAACTGCTTTTTCAGTTCCGGATTTTCAATAACTAAAACGTTGTAAGGCTGAAGTCCCATTGATGAAGCGGAAAGCCGCAGTGCATCAAGTATAGTTTCAACTTTTTCCTGCGGAAGTTTTTCGCCTGTCATTCTTTTTGTGGCATATCGCCAGTTTAGAGCATCAATTATATTCATTGTATTTCCTTATTTTAAAATTAAATTTCAACTATTAAAACAAAACATTAACTGAAAAAATTCGATTGATGCGGAGTACATTGCGGCGAATATTGGGAATATGAATTGATTGTTTTAAACAATTATTATAAGTTTGAAAAGCATAATTAATATTTTTCAGACAGCATATTCTTTAAAACTAAAATTTATCAAAATGAAAAGATTATCTTCCCTCATGGTGTTTTTATTAAGTATCGTTACGCTCTTTATGTATTCCTGCGGTAAAGAAACAGCTAAGCAGGAACCGAAACAGGAAACAAAAACAACTACTGCCAATGACACTGTTCAGCCAAAGAAAGAAATTTCTGCGGCAGGCAAAGAGGTTACTCTTTCGGCTGCGGAACAAAAGAAGTTGAACATATTTTTCAGCAATTTTTCCGAAGCATATCTTGAACCGTTTACGGAAGGAAATATTCAGGATGAAGAACTTATAAAGTTTGGAGTACTTCACAATTTTAAAAACAACTTCAAGTTGTTTGAAAATATGGGTAACGAGTTAAAAATAAAATCTGATGCAATCTCGAAATCAATTGAAAAGTATTTCGGAAAAACATTTTCGGCTCATAAATCAACAAAGGATTATAAATACAAAGGCGGATATTATTATATACCAAATGCAGATGGCGAAGCATATACTTTTTCACAGGTTGCAAGTGTTAGCGATGCGGGCGGAGATAAATTCACAGCGTTGATAAATGTTTATACGGCAAGTTCAGGCTGGACGGGCGATGAGCATGCAAATCCAAAAACCTGGGGTGAAGATGGCGAAGATTATGACGGTAAGCCGGAGCTTACCGAAAAATTCAAAGCAACTTTCAGCAAGACAACCGGCAGCAATGGAGAAACGGTTTATAAGCTGATAGATTATATAAAACAGTAGCTGAACTAATCTTTCCGCATTATTGTTTTTATATTTTGAATTATAAACTAACCAAAAAATAAAAATGGCACAAAAAGTTTTAATAACAGGAGCAAGCAGTGGTTTTGGAAAACTCACTGTGAAAACGTTACTTGAAAAAGGGCATCAGGTAGCAGCAGCAATGCGAAACATAGGCGGAAAAAATAAAGATGTTGCCGCAGAACTTGGCAATGCAGGTGCAAAAATAATTGAACTTGACGTAACAGACGAGCAAAGCGTTATATCGGGCGTAGAAAAAGCCATAGCGGAACTTGGCGGGCTTGACGTACTGATGAACAACGCAGGAACAGGAACCCTCGGTATGCAGGAATTTTTCGCAACCGAAGATTATAAAAAGCTTTTTGATGTAAACGTATTCGGAGTGCAGCGTATGAACCGGGCAGCAATCCCATATTTCCGTAAACAAAATAAGGGATTAATAATTTATACAACCAGCTTGCTTGGAAGAATTGCAATGCCGTTTTACGGTCCTTATCAATCATCGAAATGGGCATTGGAATCAATGGCAGAAAATTACAGAGTAGAACTTTCCACATTCGGAATCGAAAACTGCATCATCGAGCCGGGCGGCTATCCGACAGAGTTTATGGATAATTTATTAAAACCTTCTGACAACAGCCGTTCAGATTCATACGGAGACTTTATGCAATTTCCCGTTAATATGTTTTCCGCATTTGAGAAAGTGCTGAAAGAAAATCCTCAGCAAAACCCTCAGCGTGTTGCAGATGTCGCCGCAGAGCTTATTGAAAAGCCATACGGCGAGAAGCCATTCCGCACTACAGTTGACTTTATCGGAATGGGCGATGCAATAAACAAATACAACGAACATCTTGACCAGCTTACCACAGCCCTTTACACCAACTTCGGAATTAACGGACTGCTTTCTGTAAAGAAATAAAATCACTCAAAATATTTTTGAAAAGGTTGGCGTTAATGCGTCAACCTTTTTTTAATTCCAGAGGTAATCTTAATTAAATTTTGAATAATTATATAGCAATAGTTTTCAATGATAGTTAATTTTGCTTAAATAAATTTTAAGATGATGAATTTAGAATCTCTTGGTTACGGAAGTTTTTTTGAGGAGTTCAGGGCGGAGAGCGTTCCCGCTGAGTTTGAGCCGGGCCGCGTGATTGCGGAGCATAAGGAACGGTATGTTGTGAAAACTGCCGGAGGCGAATATGATGCTGAGGTTACGGGCAATCTAAGGTTTAATGCGGAGAGCAGAGAAGATTTTCCCGCAGTGGGCGATTGGGTTGCGATTTCGTCTTTCGATTCGGAGTTTGCAGTTATTCATAAAATCTTTCCGCGGCTCTCGGTTATCAAACGCAAAGCCGCAGGGCATTTAAGCGATGTGCAGATTATTGCGGCAAATATTGATTTTGCTTTTATTGTTCAGGCAGTTGACAGGGATTTCAGCATCAATCGTCTTGAAAGATATCTTACGATTTGCAATTCATCTAAGGTGAAACCCTTGATTTTGCTGACTAAAACGGATTTGATTGAAGGCGTGCAGCTTGAAGAAATTCTTGACAGCATTAATCAGCGGATTGAAGATGTGCCCGTGATTGCAATCAGCAATGAAACGCAATCGGGTTATGACGAAGTGAAGGCAGTGATTGAAACCGGCAAAACCTACTGTATGCTTGGCTCTTCGGGCGTTGGGAAATCAACATTGCTGAATAATCTTTCGGGAAAGGAATTGATGAAAACAGGTTCCATAAGCGAAAACACAAATCGCGGCAAACACGTTACAACTCACAGGGAATTGATTGTGCTTGAAAGCGGCGGTTTGCTGATTGATAATCCCGGTATGAGGGAAGTCGGAATTGCCGATTCGGCGGGCGGTCTGGAGATTACATTCGATAAAATATTTGAACTTGCAGAGAAGTGTAAGTTCAAAGATTGCAAGCATATTAGCGAAACGGGCTGTGCGGTGATTGAGGCAGTTGAGAAGGGCGTGCTCGAAAAAGAATCTTACGAAAACTTTATGAAGATGGAAAAAGAGAGAAAGCATTTTGAATCATCTGCGGCAGAGCGGCGTAAGAAAGATAAGCACTTCGGCAAGATGATGAAAAACTATAAAAAGGATATTAAGAGAAAAAAGATTTAAAACAGGTGTGTGGATTTTAATATGTTTTTATTTGATATTTTATTATGTAATATTACAACGTAAATGGTTCTTATGGGATAGATTAATTAATACGGTTATTGGGATAATGAACATTTACTGAGGCGGTGATGATTCATTTAATTATTAATTGACATAAATTATATGTCGTATGAAAACAAATAAAAGTCTCGCCCAAACGTACCTCGATACTGCCGAAACAATTATAGTCTCACTGGATAACGCCGGAAATATTTTAATGCTAAACCGATATGGCTTGGAATTTTTCGGCTATGAGGAAAAACAGATTATCGGCAAAAACTGGTTCGAAATAGTTTTGCCTGATGCGGAGGATAAAGAAAAAGTTTTTCCGGTTTTTAATAGTATTATTGCAGGAAATCTGGAACCGGTTAAATCTTTTGAAAATGATGTAATCACTTCCAAAGGCGAGCGGCGTACTATTGCATGGCGAAACGGATATATGCTTGATGATGAAGGAAAAATCACCGGAACGCTCAGCTCAGGACTGGATATAACAGACTACAAAAAGCAGACAAAAGAACTACAAATAAGCGAGGAGAAATACAGAGCTCTTTTTGAAAATCTTTCGCAGGGGATATTTTATCAGTCGGCTGACGGAAAAGTTATTGATGCTAATAATGCCGCATTAAAAATGTTCGGGGTTACAAGAAATCAATTTCTGGGGAATGATTCTTTCGACCCGCGCTGGAAGGTTATTGATGAGAATTATAATGTTATTCCACCGGATAAACATCCTTCTATGAAATCACTTCTTTCCGGAAAGCCGGTCGTAAGTGAGGTTACTGGAATATTTATTCCTGAAACAGGGCTTTATAATTGGATAATTATAGATGTAATTCCGCAGTTCCATCCCGGCGAAGATAAGCCGTATCAGGTATTTGCAAGTATGCAGGATATTACGGAATTAAAACAAAATCAGATTATTGACGAGTGCCGCTTACGTCTTCTGCTCTTTGCGGAAACACATTCGCTGTTTGAACTGCTTGAAGAAACTCTCAATGAAGTTGAAAAAATTACCGAGAGCAAAACCGGCTTTTACCATTTTGTTGATGAAGACAAGAAAACCATACTGATGCAAAACTGGTCAACCCGCACAAAGGCGGAGTATTGCAATGCAGAGGGCTTTGCATCCGAATATCCAATCTCAGAAGCCGGTATCTGGGCAGATTGCATTCGGAATAAAAAACCGGTAATTCATAACGATTATTCCTCCGCAGAAAATCGCAAAGGTTTGCCGAAAGGACACGCAGAGGTGATAAGAGAACTTGTCGTGCCCGTTATTCGTTCAGGAAAAGTAACTGCTGTTTTGGGAATAGGTAATAAACCCTTTTACTATACATCTCAGGATATTATAATTGTTTCAAAGATAGCAGACCTTGTCTGGGATATTGCAAAACAAAAACTTGCTTCTGATGCATTGCAAAAAAGCGAGGCAAAGTTGCAAGAACTTAATGCAGAGAAAGATAAATTTTTCTCAATAATAGCTCACGATTTGCGAAGTCCGTTTAATTCAATACTTGGAATGAGTGAACTTCTGGCAGACCAGATAAAAGAAAAGGATTATGAAGGTATTGAAGAATATGCAAGAATGATTTTCAAGTCATCTGAAAGGGCAATGGACTTGCTGATGAATCTACTTGAATGGGCTCGCTCGCAGACGGGAAGAATGGAATTCAATCCGGAATTATTTGATTTAGCGGGTTTATTAATTGAAAATATTAAATTGTTTTCTGACGGTGCCGCAAATAAGTCTATCTCAATTATTAAACAATTTCCCGCAGAACTTAATATTTATGCAGATAAAGATATGATCGGTACTGTTTTAAGAAATCTGATTTCAAATGCCGTTAAGTTTACTTATCCCGGCGGTAAAATTACTGTTACTGCAATAAAAGATAAAAAAGAAATTATAGTTTCAATAAGCGATAAAGGCGTTGGTATTGACCCTGCGTTGATTGATAATATATTCGAGGTGAGCCACAGCTTTACAACACCCGGAACAAATAATGAAAAAGGAACAGGGCTCGGATTGGTGCTATGCAAAGAATTAATTGAAAAAAACAAAGGAAAAATATGGGTTGAAAGTGTAAAAGGAAGAGGGACTATCTTTTATTTTTCAATTCCCTGTCACGAGTAATTTCTGAACTAAATCAATTATATTTGCGTTATTACAAAATAATGTTTGGATAATTATTTAATGACAAAAGAAAATAAAAATAATAACGGAATTAAACCTTTAATTGAAAAAGTTCTTTCAGCCGAAGAGCAAAAAGCTTTAACACCGGATATGGTAATCGAAGCTTTGAAAGAGGGTAACAGACGCTTTGTTGCAAACGATTTAACGGCACGAGACCATTCGGCTCTTGTACGAGATGCCGCCGCAGGGCAGTATCCGAAAGCAGTTGTGCTTTCCTGTCTGGATAGCAGAGTTCCTGTTGAAGATATTTTTGATAAAGGCATAGGCGACCTTTTTATCGGAAGAGTTGCGGGAAATATTGTTAATGATGATTTGCTTGGAAGTATGGAATATGGCTGTAAAGTTGCAGGTGCAAAATTGATTCTTGTGCTCGGGCATGAATCGTGCAGTGCAGTGAAATCTGCAATTGAAAATTTAGAGCTTGGAAATATAACATCACTGCTCTCAAAGATAAAACCCGCAATTGAGAAAGAAAAAAATTATCAGGGCGAACGTAGCACAAAAAATTCTGAATATGTTGAACGAATTGCAATTAATAATATTAAGTTTTCAATAGAAAAAATCAGAGCAGAAAGCCCGATTTTAAAGGAAATGGAAGATAAAGGTGAAATAAAAATTGCAGGTGCATATTACAGTCTGCATTCCGGTGTTGTAACTTTTCTTTAGTATTTTCCGTTTTTTTACTTATTAATTTCATTATTTTGTACTATATTTAAGTGAAACACTTCCTCAAATTTAAACTTTAGTACTATGGCAAAATTCAATATTGAAAAAACTAAAGAATCAAGAATTTCCGAAGTTGATTGGAATAATCTTAGATTTGGAGTTTATTTCTCCGACCATATCTTCATTTCTGATTTTGTTGACGGGAAGTGGGACGGCGGAAGGATAGAACCTTACAGAGCCTTACCTATGGAGCCGGGTCTTTGCACTTTACATTACGGACAAACAATTTTTGAAGGATTAAAAGCTTTCAAATCGGTTAAAGGCGGTGCTAACATATTCAGACCGGATATGAACGCTAAACGTCTTAATAATTCTGCAAAAATGGTTTGCTTGCCTGAATTCGATACGGATACTTTGATTGAAGGCATTAAAGAGCTTGTTATGCTTGACAGACAGTGGATTCCTCAGGAAAGAGGGCAATCGCTGTATATAAGACCTGTTATGTTTGGTTCAAGTAATTTCCTCGGTGTTACTGCTTCTCCCACTACAAGATTAATTGTTATGACTTCACCTGTGGCATCTTATTATGCCGAAGGGCTGAAACCCATAAAAATTCTTGTTTCAACCGAATATGTAAGAGCAGTAAAAGGCGGTGTCGGAATGGCAAAGACAGCCGCAAACTATGCCGCTTCGCTGAAAGCAGGTATGGAAGCACACAGCAAAGGTTTTTCGCAAGTGCTCTGGCTTGACGGTGTAAACAGAAAAGACATTGATGAGGTCGGCGCAATGAATATTATGTTTGTGATTGACGGAGAGCTTATTACTCCTTCGCTTGATAAAGGCTCAATTCTGGCAGGTATTACACGCGTTACTGTATTGAACCTTGCGAAAGAAATGGGTATGAAAGTTACCGAAAGAAATATCAGCATTGATGAGGTGATTGATGCTCATAATAAAGGCATCCTTAACGAAGTCTTCGGAACAGGCACTGCTGCTGTTATTTCACCTGTTGGTATGCTTTCTTATCTTAATAAGGAATACGTTATCAATAATATGGAAATCGGTCCGGTTGCTCAGAAGTTCTATGATACCATAACCGCAATTCAATACGGCGAAGTTGAAGATACAAGAAAATGGAATGTTAAAATTGATTTCTGATTTAAATTAAGATTATTTTCAAATAGGGGACTGAATTTTCAGTCCCTTTATTTTTTAAAATATATAAATATGAAATACATAATTTTACTTTTTATTTCTTTTGTAATATTTTCGGGTTGTACAACCAAATCTATTGAAACCGGCGGGAATAAAAATAATCCTCAGTTGCAGCAAAATATTAAAAAAGAAAATCCGGAAATTATTACTTCGGATAATCTGAAAATATCAACAGATTATTATTTTGAAGAGAGTAAAAAAGATTCTGTTCAGCCGCTTGTTATTTTAATCCATCAGTTTAATTCGGATAGAACTCAATGGTCGTCAGAATTGATTGATACACTTATCAGTTCAGGATTCAAGGTTATTGCTTTTGATTTAAGAAGCCACGGAAAATCGGATAAGGCAAAGATAGAATTTCAGAAACTGCTTACTGATCCGGAGCAAACACCAAAAGATGTTGAAGCTGTTATCAAATGGGCAAAGTCAAATCCCGGAGTTGATTCCAATAATATCGGTTGTGCGGGTACTTCCATTGGCGGCTCGCTATCGCTTTATGCTTCATACTATCTTGGTGCGAAAACATCAATAGGAATTTCAATCGGGAAAATGACTTTTGAAAATCTAACGGGAAACTTCGAAGCTATGATGGGAAGAATGGTGAAATCAATTAATAATGTTATGCTTATTTGCGGAAAGCAAGACGGCAATTGCGGTACAGAGTCACAAATGATATACGATACATTCCTTGGAACTCCAAAGGAATATAAACAGTTTGAATCTAAGAAGCACGGAAAAGAATTGATTAAAGACTTTCCCGGCATAAATAATCTAATAGTAGAATGGTTTGTAAAATATTTAAAATAGGAGATTGATTGGAAACCTTTATCTGGGTACTCGTAATTATATTAAGTATTGCAATTGTAATTATAACACTTTTAACATCAGTAAGTTCTTTCCATAAAAGATTTGTGGAAAAATACTGGAAGAAAAAAGTAGGGGAATAATACTATATTTGTTTCTGACGGAAGATTTCGTAAAGGAAAACTCCTGCGGAAACAGAAACATTTAAACTGTCAATTTTTCCTGCCATTGGAATTCTTACAAGTTCATCGCAGTTCTCGGTTATCCCTTCCCTTAAGCCGTAACCTTCACTGCCGAGAACAAGTGCAATTGGTCTTTTAAAATCAACTTCATATAACAATGATTTAGTCTTTGCATCGGCACCAACTGCTGTGAATCCGTTTTGTTTTAAATACAGTATCGAGTTTGAAATATTTGTTTCCTTGCAAACAGGTATTAACTTTGCCGCACCGGAAGAGGTTTTAAATACAGTATGATTTATTTCGGCGGAATTATGCCTTGGTATTACAATGCCATCTGCACCCAGGCAAACTGCGGAACGGATTATAGCTCCGAGATTGTGAGGGTCTGTTACTTCATCGAGAACTATTATTAAAGGGTTTTTGATTTCTTTAATACTATTAAGCAAATCTCTTAATATGGTATATTCAAATTCTTTCATAAATCCGACTACACCCTGAGATATGCCTTCATCTTTGTTCTTTCTGTTGAAATATTTTGCAAAGTCAAATTTCGAAAGTGATTGTAGTGCAATTCCGTTATCTTTTGCTATCAATACTATTTCCTTGAGACGCTTTTCCGGTTTAAGGGTTCTCATAAATATAATTTTATTTATGTCCTTTGGAGTGCTTTTTAGAATTTCGAGTACTGCGTTTTTACCGATTACTATCATATCTTCTTTTATTATTTATTTTATATGACAATATAAGTATATTTAAACTTTAATAAATTGCATAAATCTTTTCACAATGTCCCTGCCTTAAATTCAGGGCTGATTTTTTTATGGATAATATACCGCTTAAAATAGAGCAATCGCTGCAGGAACTTGAAAAGGGAACACTTTATATAGTTTCAACTCCCATTGGAAACCTGAAAGATATTTCCTTCAGAGCTTTACACGTTTTGAGGAATGTTGATTTTATTGCCGCTGAGGATACAAGAGTTACTGCAAATTTGCTTAACCATTTCGGAATTAAGAAAAGAATTATAAGCAATTATTCGAAAGTTGAAAGCTCAAGAATGAAAATGATTACCGATGAGCTTTTAAACGGTATGACTGTTGCCCTCACCAGCGATGCGGGTACTCCATGTATTTCAGACCCTGGCTCGGTTCTTGTTTCGGAATGTGTTAAGCTTGGGATAAACATAAGAGCAATTCCGGGAGCAAGTTCGCTAATACATTCGCTTGTGCTTTCGGGTTACAACAATAAAAGATTTTTCTTTCAGGGCTTTCTGCCGATTAAGGGAAGGGAAAATGTTTATTATTACTTAAGGGATTTGAAAATGCCGATAATAATATTCGAGTCGAAGTTCCGAATTAAGAAAACATTAAATGAGATTTATGAATATTTGCCGGGAAGATTTGTTACAGTAAGCAGAGAACTAACGAAAATGTTCGAAGAAAATATTCAGGGGAAAATAAAAGATTTGGTAAAAAATATTAATGCCATAAAAGAAAAGGGCGAATTTGTAATAATAATAGATAATCAATAATTATGGATAATACAAAAATCAGAGTACGCTATGCTCCGTCTCCAACAGGATATATTCATATAGGAAACCTGAGAACAGCGCTTTACAATTATTTATTTGCAAAGCACAACCATGGAACGCTTATACTAAGAGTTGAGGATACAGATAAAGAAAGAAAAGTTGAAGGAGCGGTTGAAAGTTTAATCAGCTCTTTAAAATTGCTTGGAATTGAATACGATGAGGGTCCCTTTAAAGGCGGTGACTATGGTCCGTATTTCCAATCCGAGAGACTTGATATTTATATGAAGTATGCTCTTGAACTTGTTGAAAAGGGAAATGCATATTACGCATTTGAGACTTCTGAAGAATTAGATGCAATGAGAGAAAAACAGCTTGCAGATGGGAAGCAAACAATGTATGACGGTAAGGCAAGGGATTTTTCGAAGGAGAAAGTCGAGGAACTGCTTGCTTCAGGGATTCCATATGTTATAAGACTGAAAGTACCGAGAGACAGTGAAGTTACATTTGAAGATATCGTGAAAGGCACTGTAACTATAGAAACAAATCTTATAGATGACCAGATATTGATTAAATCAGACGGCTATCCGACTTATCATCTTGCAAATGTAATTGATGACCATTTGATGGAAGTAACCCATATAATAAGAGGAGAGGAATGGGTAACTTCGGTTCCTAAACACGTTTTGATTTATGAGTCGCTTGGCTGGAAACCGCCTGTATTTGCACACGCTCCTTTAATACTTAATCCTGATAAATCGAAACTAAGTAAAAGACAGGGCGATGTAGCAGTTGAGGACTATTTGAAAAAGGGATATCTTAAAGAAACGTTAATTAATTTTCTTGCATTTCTCGGCTGGAATCCCGGCGAAGGTGAAGAAGAAGAACTTCTTTCAATGAATGAATTAATATTAAAATTCACTCTTGAGAGAGTTCACAAAGCTGGAGCGATATTTAATATAGATAAACTGAACTGGATGAATAACCATTATATTAAGGAATATGACCTTGATTCGATAATTAATATGTCTCTGCCATATTTTGAGAAAGCTAATATGGATATCAGCAATACGGAACGAATGAGGAAAATTATTTCATTGATGAGAGTCTATGTTGATAAACTCGAAGACTTACCTCTAAAGAGTGAAATGTTTTTTACGGATAAAGTGAAGTTTGCAATTCCGGAAGAAGAGGAAATACTAAAAACGGAAGATTCGAAAAGAATAATGGTTTCTTTAAAGAGGGAAGTTGAATCTGTGGAAATGATTACCCCGGAAAATTTCAAAGAAATAATGAAAAAAGTTCAGGATGAAACAAAGTTGAAAGGAAAAGGATTATACAAACCTGTCAGATTAGCACTGCTTGGAAGTGAGCACGGACCTGATTTAGCGAAAGTCGCGGAAATATTAGGGAAGGAACAAATAATTTCTTTTCTAAACGTTTACATATAACTTCCAAATAACAAATATTGCAGAATAAAAAAACCCGTTCGAAAACGGGTTTTTTTATAATTTAAGAAATTAATGATCTCTCTTCTTATGTCTATTCTTACGAAGCCTTTTCTTTCTCTTATGAGTTGCCATTTTATGGCGTTTTCTTTTTTTACCGCAAGGCATTAAATAAGTCTCCTGTTTTTTATAAATTAATTAATAATATTGTTATTTGTTAAATCTTCCTGAATAGAATCCATTACAATTTTCTTGAATTCCTTTGAAACTTTAAAATAAGGTATATATCTTTTTGTCAGCTCGATAGATTCACCTGTTTTTGGATTTCTCGCTTTTCTTGGTTCACGGACTTTATTCTTAAAAGTACCGAAACCTCTGATTTCAATAGAATCATTTCTGCGAAGGCAATCTATAATTACGCTAATAAAACCCTCGACCACGATTTCAGTTTCTTTTTTACTGATTCCGGTAGCGTCGGATATTTGATTAACAATTTGCGATTTAGTCATAATTCCTTCGGTTTAATTTTCAAATTTATATTGAAGTAACGGTTTCCTAAGCATATCCTCCAAAGTATTTTTATTAAAATCCTTTATTCCGATAATGCTCTCAATAAATAATTCAAAAAAATTATTTCTGTTTTTTTCTTTAACAAGAACGGGTTCTCCATCTATATTTGCAAGACGAGCAGTGATTCTGACAGCATCGCTGAAAGTTCCAAGCGAATCAATCAGACCGTTTTCTTTAGCTTGCCTTCCGGTAAAAACTCTTCCTGTTGCAATTTTTCTAAGTTCTTCTTTATCTATTTTCCTTTCCTTTGAAACAACATCAAGAAACTGGTCATAAGAATCCATCACTATATCGTTAAGATATTCTTTATCTTTTTCGGTTGCATCTCTGAAAGGATTACCTGTATCTTTATTTTCTCCGCTGATGATTGTATTTTCTTTCATACCGATTTTATCGGCAAGTTCTTTAAAAGTATAATACTGCATTATTACTCCAATGCTTCCAACCAGAGAGCCGGGGTTTGCAACAATAAGATTTGCGCCGCATGAAATATAGTAGCCGCCGCTTGCATTGATTGACTCTACAGATACTACTACAGGTTTTCCGGAGTCACGCGTTTTCTTTACTTCTTCGTACATTTCCTGAGAAGCTGCTACGCCACCGCCCGGAGTATTTACGTGAATGATAATTGCTTTTATAGATTTGTCTTCCCTGTATTTCTTCATCTGTTTTACAAATCCTTCGGGACTCATAATAGTGAAGTCAAGGTCAACAATTGCAATCTTTTCACTGCCATTGCCGCTGGTTTCCGTGTAAGTTCTTTTTTCAGCAGTGGAAATCACTTTTGCGAAGAAAATCATAGAAAAACTAAAAATCACAATGCCTGCAAATATTAAAATCGCAGAGATAAGTACTACCCATCTCCAGGGTGAACTTTTCTTTTCGCGGTTATTTTGTGTCGTATCTGTTTGCATCAATTATTGTAATTCTAATTTCTTTTTATTTGCTTCTTCTTTCTTTGCATCATCTCCAAGAGCGTCATAAGCATTTACAAGAAATTCATATATATCTTCAAGCAAGGCTTTATCTTTTGCTGTTTTTGATAACGGCTCAAGATATTTTACACATTCTGCAAGTAAAGGTTTGTAATCGCCTGAATTTTCAAGAGCGATTTTTGATGCTTTTTGGTAATATGAAATTCCCATATTAAAAGCCGAAAATTCATAATATTTATTATCTTTTGCAATTCCGGGAATTTCCAATGCTTTTCCAAACATTTTAATAGCATCGTCATATTGTTCGGCTTGTCTGTGCTTTAATCCTTTTTCGTAATAATATTTTGCAAGCATAGAAGCATCGGCTGAACTTTTCGATTTTTCAAAAACCGTTTCGTAAATTTTTACTGCTTCGTCGGAACTACCATTGATATACTTAATGTCGCCCATAATTCTGTATCCTTCAAGACTGTCCGGAATAATATTCACAGCTGCTGTGGAATATAGCAATGCTCTGTCAAAATTTCTTTTTGCTCCGAGAGTATCTCCCTGATTTACACTTTTTGCACCTTCATTGAAATAATTAACTGCGGAATTAAAGTTTAATCCCCAAAATGCAAGAACTTCGTCTCCATATCCGGGATTAAGTTTTAATGCTTCATCTATAGCTTTTTTACCTTCAGGTAATTTAGAATAATCACCTGAATTAGTACCAACTTGAATTAGAGATACACCCAACATATACCAGCCTTCTGAATCCTGTTTGTCAATCTGTAAGCCTTTTGCCAGCTCAATAGCTGCTTTTTCAAAATCTTTCTGCTGAAATGCAAGTTTACCTGTTGTTGTTTCAGCGGAAGTACATCCGTAAATAGTTACAAATAATGCGATTAGCCCAAGAGACATTACTCCGGCTAAAATGTTCTTAAATACTTTCATTTATCTTTGCTCCAAAAATTAAATTTAAAAATTGAAAAGTACCTAAATATACTAAAAATAATACATTTATTCAATTTAAGGATTTATGCACTTTTGGTCAAATTTATACAATTTATTTTTAAATTTGAGTTAATTAGATTGCAGGTATGAAGAAAAAAATAATTATTTTTACTATAGCGTTGTTTTCTATGCTGCTAATGTTTAATTATGTGGTTATGCCTCTTTATGTGAGGCATTCGTCATTAGTCGTAGTTCCGGATGTATCCGGAAAAGATATGAATGAGGCAAGGAAAATAATTGAAGATTCAGGATTAGATGTAAAGCAGGGAGAAATCAGGTATGATGCTTCCAAACCAATCGGATTGGTGTTAGATCAAAACCCGCCTGCAAATGAGACAGTAAAAAAAGGCAGAAGAATTTATCTGGTTATTTGCGGAGGAGAACAACTTTTTGAGGTTCCGAAATTAACAGGCAGAACAATCCGTGACGCAAAGTTTTCACTTGCTCAAAGAAATTTATTACCCGGAGAGATAGTGAAGAAATTTTCAAATCAATATCAGGAAGATGTTGTTATTTCTCAGGTTATACAGCCCGGCAGTAAGGTGAAAAAGAGCACTAAGGTTGATTTGATAGTAAGCAACGGACCACAGTTAGGAAGCATAATTATTCCGGATATTACAGGAAAGACTCTTGACGAGGCGAAGAAAATATTAGCAGAGAGAAAATTGAGACTTGGCAGAATTACGTATCAACCAAGCAGTAAAACCCCGGGCATTATAGTTGACCAGTATCCGAGAAAAGAAAAATCTGCCGTTGAAAATACTCCTGTTGATATTTTTGTTACTCAAAAGAGGAAAGAAGTGGAAGAAGATGTTTTTGAAGAAGAAGTTGAAATTGATAAGCCAAAAGAAAAAGGGCAGGAGCCTAAAGAGGACAACACACCAAAAGAAAAAATAAAACAGGAGCCAAAAGAAAAAATAAAACAGGAGCCAAAAGAAAAGATTAAAACTGAGTTAAAAGAAAAATCAAACGAGAAACCAAAAGAGAAAAAATAAAGATAAATTAATGAATAAAGCAAAAAGAATATTTCCCTCTTTACTATCATCGGATTTTTTGAAAATCGGAGAAGAAATTGGTATGGTAGAAAAAGCGGGAGCAGATGGAATTCACTGCGATATTATGGACGGTAGTTTTGTTCCAAACATTACTTTTGGACCGTTAGTAGTAAGAAAAGTAAGAGAAGCAACAAAATTACCAATAGACGTTCATCTTATGATTAACAATCCGGAGAAATTTATTGTGGAATTTATCAAGTCAGGAGCAGATTATGTTTCCGTTCATTTTGAAAATAATATACATCTGAACAGGACTGTAAATTTAATAAAGGAAAACGGTGCAAAAGCAGGCGTAGCAATAAATCCTGCGACACCGGTAAATTTTCTTCAGGATATTCTTGAATATATTGACTTTGTTTTAATAATGAGTGTTAATCCCGGTTTTGGCGGACAAAAATTTATAGAAAATTGTTATGGTAAGATTGAACAATTAGCAGCGATACGGAATGAAAAGAATTATTCTTATGAAATTGAAATTGACGGAGGTATAAATCTGCAGAACATAAATAAAGTTATGGAAAACGGAGTTGACTTTGCAGTAGCAGGGGCTTCAATATTTGGTGCCGGAAATCCCGGAGAAGTTTTAAAACAAATGAAGGGAATTATTTCAAAATTATGAGAAGTATTTTCTTAAATGATGAAGTATTAGATACTGAAAAAAATATTATAAGTTCGATAGGTATTTCTTCGATATGTCTGATGGAAAATGCCGGAATTAATTCTGCAGATATTATTGCAGAATATGCACAAAAAATAAATTACGATAAAATAGTATTTTTATGCGGTAAGGGAAATAATGCCGGAGACGGTTTTGTAGCCGCAAGGCATTTAATAGGGCGTGTAAAAGAAATATTTGTGGCGTTGCTTTATGAACCGGAAGAGTTAAAAGGAGATGCATTAATTAATTATTCCGTGTTAAAAAATCTATCCGGAATTGACAGCTTGAATGTGAAGACAGTTTATACATTCAATACCCTTAAGTCAGAAACTGCAACAGGAAAAATTTTATTTATTGATGCAATTTTTGGTATTGGGTTTAAAGGAAAACTCGAGCTCAGAATCAAGACAATCACCAAGTATGTGAATTCTTTA
>CALKAJ010000191.1 GCA_937983305.1 uncultured Ignavibacteriota bacterium
ACAATGTTCAAATAACTGATAGAATGGTAACAGCTATAAAAGCGGTTAGTCCTCAGGTTATTTACTTCGGAGATGGTAAAAAAGACGGTACACGAATGAATCCTGCAAGAGTTTACAAATCAATAAATGGAGGAGTAACCTGGTCAGAAATACTCAATACAGGGGAAGCAGGATATATTAACGGAATTGAGTTTTCTCCTGTTAATCCGAACTATGGTATCATAGTTTCGGATGGGAAATCTAATGGTGACATGGTGAAGATATGGAAGACTTCTAATGGTGGAGCGAATTGGGAAATGAGCAAAGTTCAGTTGGTAGAAAAAGAAGTTGTAATTATGTATTCTGTTTTTATTATTGACGAAAATTTTTACGGCTTTGGTTCTGATAAAAATAAAATTTATTACACAACAAATGGCGGTCTAAACTGGGAAAACAAAACAGTTACCGGAGTGGGAAGTCTAATAAGAGGAATTGCATTTGATAATACTAAAACTTATGGAGTAGGTGTTTCCTTCAATAATCCAAAAGGTAAAATTTCCAGAACTACTAACGGTGGCTTAAATTGGGTTCCGGTGAATTTACCTGCAAATTCTATATCAGGTGATGCTTCCGTAAAATGGGTACCTAATACTCCGACTGTATATGTTAATATTTCAAATGAGAAATTATCAAAAAGCTATAGGAGCGTGGATAATGGTGCAAACTGGGTGGAATTAGATTTCACAAGGTCGTCTGTTAATATAGCTTCATTTGATTTAAAATACGATGGAATCAATGCCTTTCTTTTCTCAATTTCTGCAGGTGGAAGTGCTTACAAAATGCAGGATGCTCCATTGCCGGTTGAATTGGTTTCTTTTCAGGCAATGACTATAAAAGATAATGTTAATCTATATTGGGAAACTTCCTTTGAAGAAAATAATCAGGGCTTTGAAATTTATAGAAAGCAAGCTGATTCCGAAATGTGGAATAAAATTGGCTTTGTAACCGGTAAAGGAAATTCGAATTCAATAGAAAAATATAATTATTCTGATGAACATCTTTCACCCGGTAAATATGAATACAAACTAAAACAAGTTGATTTCAACGGAAATTTCGAATATTTTAATTTATCGGGAATTGTTGAAATAATTAATCCCGTAAAATACGAACTAAAACAAAATTTCCCGAATCCGTTTAATCCTTCAACTAAAATTCAATTTTATTTACCGGCAGCATCTGATGTAAAATTAACAGTCTATGATAATACAGGCAGGGTTGTATCTGTATTAGTTGACGGAAACCTGAATCCGGGTTATCACGAGAGTGTATTTAATGCCTCTAATCTTTCAAGCGGAATATATTATTACAAACTTACAACAGGTAATTTTTCTGAAACAAGGAAAATGAACCTTATCAAATAAATAGAAAAATTTTAAACTTTTTAGCCCGGAATGAGCAATCTTCCGGGCTTTTTATTTGCTTTTTTGTAAGAACTATTCCTACATATTTATCAGCCAAAATCTTACTTGAAATTCATCTTTTGTCTTACAGACATGATATTCTATTTTCTTTATCTTTGTACAGAAAATTAAAATAAAATGAATATTAAAAAATTAAATATACAGAATATGAAATCCTTAATCTCTTTAACTATCGCAGCTATTGTGCTTATGAGCACACTTAACCTGTTTGGACAGGATTTGAAAGAAAAATCTTTCACACCCGAAGAAAAAGACGGAATGCAAATTCAGATGAAGGATAATTTCAAACCTGCTGATATAAATTTTGAATCTGTTGTTGTAAATAATAAGCCCAAAAAAGAAGGAACAACAAGAGCGACTATAACATCGAGGAAAAGTGGTTTGTGGCAAAATCCATATACATGGTATGGTTATAATGTTCCAGGTCCAGATGACGATGTAATTATTAATCACAATGTAACTATTGATTATTGGTTTTATTCAGGAAATGTTGGTTGTAACGATTTATTAATTAATTCGGAGGGAAAATTAAACCTACACGGTGAGTTTCTATTTGTTTTTGGGAATGTTATAAATTCTGGTATAATATATGGCGATTATGCTTATCTTTATAAAGTGGATAACAAAGTTTATTACAGTACATTATATTTTGCAGGTGAATCAAGTCAAACTTTTACAAATACTGGAGATGTTATTCCGTACCTTTATGTCCTTTCTCTTGATAACTCAAATACAGTTACCGTAACCGGCAATACATTCCCTGTTTTCAGAATGAATTTATTTTATGGAACCCTGACAACAAACGGAAAAATCACTACAGGTCTTGGAGGAGCAAATTCTTCGGTTATTCAAATTGGAGTTCCGAGTTCAACAGGAAAAGCAGGCGTAATTAATGGTGATTTAAATTATAACATCGGTACAGGCGGACATTACGTATTATATTCTGAGTCAAATCAGGTTATTTCAACCGGAGTTGAAATACCAACTACAAACAGCATCTATTATGCATTATTTGCTAATCCATATAATGTAACTCTGACAAAAAATTTGACTGTTACAGGTAACGTTGAATTTCTTGAAGGTACATTGAATGCAGGTAGTTATACTTTGACTATTGACGGTACCATTAACAATGCAGGATATTCTTCATATACAGGTTTACTAAACGGTAACGGTTTAACAAATTTAAACTTCGGTGGAACTCCGAGAGTTACGCTTCCAAGATTAACCGGCTCATTCAAGAATGTTAATATAGGCAGCAGTAAAGAAATTGATTTTAAAAACAGCAATGGTAATGTTTCGATAAATGATGCACTTACAATAAATACTTCAGGAAAAGTGAATATCGGTACACAAAATACAGTGTCCGTATCAGGTACAATAACAAATTCAGGAATAATTAACGGCGGCACTCAATCAAATTTAGTTATAAGCGGCAACGGAGCTCAGGTTACAATTCCTGCTGTTACAAATGGTTTGAATTCTTTAACTGTAAATAGAGCAAATGGAATTAAACTTGCCGGAAATATTTCCGTTGCAAGCAATATTAATCTTATAAGCGGTGATTTGGATTTAAACGGAAAAACAATTACCCTTGGTACTAATGGAACGTTAATGGAAAATGGCGGAAGAGTTAAAGGCTCTACAGGTACAATTACTACGACAAGAACATTAAATGCTCCTTTAAACACAGATATCGGCGGTCTTGGAGTTTTTATTACAAGTGCTCAGAATCTCGGATCAACAGTAATTACAAGAGGCCATACAAGAAGAGGCAACGGAGTTAATCTCGGAATTGAAAGATATTATGATATTTCTCCTGCAAACAATACAGGCTTAAATGCAACAGTAGTATTCAAATATAGTACTTTGGAATTAGCAGGAATCAGTGAAGATAAACTTTCGATGTTTAAGTCAACAGACGGCGGAAGCAATTGGCTTGAAGTAGAAGGCGTCTTAAATATGCCGAACAAGACTTTAACAGTAACAGGTGTAAACGGATTTTCAGTATGGACACCTGCAAGCAAAGATGCTCCATTACCTGTTGAAATGAAATCGTTTACCTCTAACGTTTCAGGCAGAGATGTAAAACTCTTCTGGACAACCTCAATGGAATTAAACAATTCAGGTTTTGAAGTCCAAAGAACAGAATCAGGTAAAGAAATCTGGCAGAACATTGGATTTGTAAAAGGAATGAATAATATCAATTCTACTACTGATTACAGCTTCACCGACAGCAAACTTGAAAAAGGTACTTTTAAATATAGATTGAAACAAATAGATTTCAACGGAAACTTTGAGATTTTCAACCTTGAAAATGATGTTAATGTCAACGGTCCGAATAAATTTAATTTATCACAAAACTATCCGAATCCGTTCAATCCTACTACAAAGATAGATTTTGAACTTCCCCAGGATAGTAAAGTTAACATCACAGTATATGATATGCTTGGAAAAGTTGTGAAAGTCCTTGAAAATAGCACAAAAAAATCAGGATATTACACAATAAATTTTGACGGAAACTCACTTTCAAGCGGAATTTACATATACAGACTTACTGCCGAATCAAACGGCAATATAAGCACAATCGTAAAGAAAATGACCTTAGTCAAATAGATTTTGAAAAAATATCACGAGCGTGATATAAAACATTCCCGGGCACTGCGAAAAGCAAACCGGGATTTGTATTTTATCAAAATGAAACTCCCTTTCTCATTTTAAAACTAATCTAAACATTTA
>CALKAJ010000192.1 GCA_937983305.1 uncultured Ignavibacteriota bacterium
ACCTCTACGCGCCGCGGAGTTGTACGCCCGGCTCTGTGATGCCGCCCTATCGATACCTGTTTGAAGAGCGACCTATTACGAAAAAAGAACTGCAAGTGTTATAACCGTTATCTGTCTTGTAACAGATAATAATAAACATTATTTCTTTGAGGGGAAAGTCGAAGGAATTATTAAAGAAACCAAATCCGGCGAAAACGGCTTTGGCTACGACCCGCTCTTCATTCCGGCAGGATTCAATAAAACCTATGCTGAAATGAACAGCGAAGAAAAAAACCAATGCTCCCACAGAGCCAAAGCCCTTGAAAAGTTTAAAAACTTTTTAATGACTTCTAATTATGATAAACAAACTTCTTAACGGTATCTACTAAGTAATGTTTGCTGAAAGGTTTCGGAATGTGATAATCAAGTCCTTCATCTAAAATTCTCTTTCTGTCATCTTCCGTTGCATATCCCGTAACAGCTATAATTGGAATATGTTCATAACCTTCAATTTTTCTTATTTCCTTTGCTGTTTTCAATCCGTCCATCGCAGGTCCGAGATTTATATCCATCAATATCGCTCCGTATTTCTTAGCCGAAGCCATTTGAATTGCGGAAAATCCGTCTCGTGTAGAATCAATATTGCATACCTCATTCAGATATACCTTTATCAAATCAAGATTCACCTGATTATCCTCAACTACAAGTATATCTCCCTTTCTGTATGAAAGAAATTCCTCAGTCGTTGTACTTAGTATTTCCGATTCCGGCTCAGGTGAAATCGAAATAGGCATATTCTCAATAACAAGCGGGAATATGACTGAAAATTCCGAACCTGTATTCAGCTCGCTTCTTATAAATATTTTTCCGCTCATAAATTCCGCCATTTTCTTGCATAGCGAAAGTCCAAGCCCAATCCCTTCAAATGTTCTGTTATATCCCTCGCTCACCTGCCTGAACTCGTGGAAAATCATATCCTGATGCTCCGGTGCAATGCCTATACCCGTGTCTTTTACTATTATCGCTGCAAATCTCTTGTTATCTTTATTTTTTACAGTCTGAACACTTACCGATACAAAACCTTCTTTCGTAAACTTGAATGCATTGTCTATAAGGTTTGTAATAATTTCGGAAAATAAATATCTGTTGACATATACTTTCACATTTCCTTCGTTTGAAAACTTACATTCAAGATTTTTATCTTTATAGGAATCTGCATACTGCTTGAAAATGGATTTCGTTTCCTCTGCCGCATCCATAATATCCATCCTGATATTTCTTATATTCATCTTACCCGATTCAAAAATTGAAAGATTAAGAATCGAATCAAGCGTTCTCATTAATCTCCTTGATGAGTCAAGTATATTCTGTATCACTTCCGTATATTCCGAGCTCTGAAGCATATCTTTAAGCATTTCGGAAAAACCGATTATTCCCGTCATTGGCGTCCTCAGTTCATGACTCATATTTGCAATCAGTGAAGTCTTCAACATCGATGATTCCTCTGCTCTCGCACGTGCTTCTTCAAGCTCCTGCTTCTGACTGTAAAATTTATCCACAATATTTGCAAATAATCCAAGCTCGTTTTTCTGCTTCTTCAGCTTTGCAATGTGCTTCATATCGTTATCTTTCAGACTCTTTGATATCAGCTTAACCGGTTTATCAAACCATTTATGAAACGACCAGAAAGATATTGCAAGCAAAACTGCCGCTAATAATACAAACAGGAAATAAGAAACTCTTGAAAGTAAAACATAAGTATCAACAAAATTCAGATTTTTATTGAATACTGCATAACTCTGTACCACTTCATTCCAGTCTCTTAATGGGAAACTCATCGTTAAAGTGTTCTCATCCTTGCTTTCATCGTAAGAACTCGCATTCTCCAATTTATATTCACAGCCGACAAGATTATTTATATCCGAGATGAATTCCGCATCCCATAATTTCCCGATAATGAAAACACCGGTCGGCTCGGAACTCTTTCCTATATCGTCTGTATTATGTATGGTGGACACCCATATCTCAACAGGTCCTGATTCGGATATATAAAAATAAGAGAAATTCCTTTCCCTGAAAGCCCTTTTGTAGAATTCCTCCTTCAATCCGAGTTCATCTGAATTATTTAATCCAATAGTTGAATTAAAAAATAATTGCTTTCCGCCTTTGTCAAAAATCCCGATAAGATTTAATTTAAAGTCCTTCTGAAGTAATAATAGATTTTCTGATATCCATCTTTCGTCAGGGGCTTTTGTATAATTTGCCATATCTGTCCAAAGAGAATAATCATTCAGGGTTTTTTGATAAAGACTCGATTTAATCTTCAAAGCGGAAATCAGAGACTGGTCAAATTGCTTTAATGTAATCTCCTGCAAATTGCTGTTGTGATTCATTTGAATCTTAAAGAAAACCAGAAATACGACACAAAAGAGAAATATTATGGAAATGAATATGATAAGAAATTTATTGCGTATTCTCATTATTTTGTATATTTTAATATTACGGAAATTAAATAAAATTAAATTTCAATAATATAAGAAAATTAATACCTAAAAATAATAAAATGATGACTAAAATATTTATCCTGATTGTCCTGTCCGCTCTTTCTTTTCAGCTCTTCTCCGCCTGCGATTCAAAAGATAAAGGAA
>CALKAJ010000193.1 GCA_937983305.1 uncultured Ignavibacteriota bacterium
ATGGAAATAAAGGACTATCATTATATTTTCTAAAAAATTATGAAGATGCTTTGATTGCGTTTAACAAAGCTATAGAATTAAATACTGAAAACTATAGAATATTCTGGTATAGAGGAAAAACTCACTCAAGGTTAAAAGACCTTAACAAAGCTATAGAGGATTTTACTTCTTCATTAAAAATATATCCGAATAATCCTGATTGCTATTATGACAGAGCAATTTCATACTCCAGCCTGAGCGATTATAAATCTGCACTTGAAGATTTGAATAAAGCAATAGAACTCGTACCTGATGACGGTGAGTTTTATTTTGACAGAGGTGTTGTAAATATTGAACTGGGAAATTACGACGCAGCTCTGACAGATTACACAAAAGCTCTTGAATTAAAGCCTGCTTTAAAAAATGATTTGGAACCAAGAATTGAAAAATTAAAGGCAGCTATCGAAGAGAAAAAAAATAACGATACTACAAAAGACGGATAAAAAATATGCTTTCAAAAGAAAGTATAATAGATAAATGTATAAAACTTGCGAAAAAGGGAGCCGGAACAGTTTCTCCAAATCCACTTGTAGGGTGTATCTTGATAAAAGATGGAAAAATTATCGGCGAAGGATTTCACAAAGAAGCCGGCTCCCCTCACGCTGAAGTTAATGCGATTAATAATGCAATTTCAAAAGGGTTTAGTGTTAAAGGAGCAGACTTATACGTAACGCTTGAACCTTGCAGTCATTACGGCAAAACTCCACCTTGTACCGATTTGATAATAAAATCAGGAATAAAAAATGTTTATATTGGTATGCAGGACCCAAACCCTTTCGTAAACGGAAAAGGAATTCGAAAAATGCAAAAATCCGGAATTAAAGTAATAAAAGATATAAAAGAAAAAGAATGTATTGAACTAAATAAGGTATTTTCGAAAAATATTAAGAAAAAACTTCCTTATGTGTCTTTAAAGATAGCACAAAGTATAGACGGCAAAATAGCTCTAACTAATTTCAATTCCAAATGGATAACCGGTTCCAAGGCACGGGAATTTGTTCAGGAATTGAGGTTTAAAAATGATGCTGTTCTTGTTGGAGCAAACACTGTAAAAAAAGACAACCCGGAATTAACATACAGAGGAAAAAGAAAAAAGGTTATTAAGAGAATAATATTGACAAGTAAAGCATCAAAGATATCCGAAAGAAATAATGTACTTTCCGATAAATATTCTTTAAATACTTTTTTAATCAGTTCAGATATTTCCAAATCAGGTTACAGAAAAATACTTTCTGAACTATATAAGATGGGAATTACTTCAGTCTTAGTCGAGGGTGGAGCATTTGTATTCTCAAAATTTTTGGAATACGATTTATTCGACGATATATATATTCTGATGGCTCCCAAGGTTATTGGAAAAGGAATTTCATCGTTTGCAAATTTTAAAATCACTAACTTAGATAAATCAAAAAATCTCCGTTTTATATATTCTAAAAAAATCGGAGATGATATTTTATTATATTATAAAAAATAAAAAATAGTTTATGTTTACAGGTATTGTAACAGATATGGGAAGAATCCGCTCTATGAAAAAGGTTGGAGACAGTATTAAATTTACTGTTGAGCCGGTTATGTCAAAAAATTATCTGAAAGGTTATTCGAAAGGATTAAGTATGGCTATAAACGGTGCCTGCATGACCGTAACAACTCTCAAAGGTAATTTATTTGAATTCACAACTATCAATGAATCTCTCTCAAAAACAAATTTAAGTGACCTGAAAGCCGGAAGCTACGTAAATCTTGAGAAGCCGATGAGACTAAATGCAACAATTGACGGCCATATAGTACAAGGTCATGTTGATTATACAGGAACAGTAGAAAAAATAAATAAACTTGAAGACAGCTGGGAGTATTTTATTAAATTCTCATCGAAATTCAGAGATAATATTATTTATGTCGGGTCAATAGCAATTAATGGAGTAAGCCTTACTATTGCCGGAATCGAGAAAGAAACTAAAAAAGATATAACCGTTAAGGTTGCAATAATTCCTCATACATGGAAAGTTACCAATTTTAGATACTTCAAACCCGGAGATAGGGTTAATCTGGAATTTGATATGGTTGGAAAATTTGTAGTTAGAAAACTTGACAATCTAAAACTCAAGAAATAGCTTTAATTGCCTGTTCAGCTATTTCAGACTCAGATATATTTTTCATGCAGGCAAAAGTTTTTTCAGGACATTTATTTCCGCCATGTATTCCGCAAGGTCTGCATTTTAATCCTTTAGTTTCGAAAATTATATCGTTCACCCCAATTGGATAAAAACCAAACTCAGGAACAGTGGCACCGAAGATTGCGAAAACTCTCGTATTCATAGCATTTGCAAGATGTAAAGGAGCTGAATCGTTTGTGATAATTAAGTCTGATCTGCCAATCAACTCTGCAGACTGAAGTAAAGTAAGTTTACCTGCTGCATTTCTTACATTTTTATTTTCACAATTATCAAGTATAAAACTGCATAGTTCATTATCTTTTTTACTTCCAATTAAAACAACCTGAATATCCACTTTCGAGAGATGTTTTAAAAGGTTTATATATTTAAATTCCGGGTATCTTTTGGTTAGCCATTCCGAACCCGGAGCGATTGTAATAAATTTCTTCTCTAAATCAATTTTTAATATTTTCAGAAGTAATTCAACAGTGCGTTTATCTTCTTCATCCGGATATAATTCAGGATTAATAATTTCATTTTTTTCAACTCCCAAGGGTTTAAGCAGATTAAGATTTCTTAAAATTTCGTGTTTTCCCTTGTCATACTTAACTAAGTCAGTATATAAAAATTTTAAAGATGATGTATCAAACGAAATCCTTTTTTCAACCTTTGATTTATAAGAGATATATGAGCTTCTTGCCGACCGGTGAGGCGAAATAATTGCATCATATCTTAAAAATTTTATCCTGTTAATAATTCGTTTTAACTTCCTAAAGCCCTTATCTTTTCCTTTTTTATCAAAAACAATAATATCGTTAATATTTGGATTATTTTTCAGCAAAGAAGAGGTAACAGGCGTGCAAAGAACTTCTACTATCGCATTTAATTCTTTATAAAGCACCTGAATTAAAGGTAAAGTCAGTATAACATCACCTATAAAGGCTGTCTGTATAACTAATATTTTTTTCTGAATCATATTTTAAAATGCTTTTAAATCTTCTGTGAAACCAAAGCCATTGAGAAGGGTCTTTTCTTATAACTTCTTCATATGCGCTTTGGATTCGTTGAGTAAGCTCGCAAATATTTTTTTCGTTATATTCGTTTATATCTGAATAGTCTAATCTATATAATTCCGATGTATATTTTAAGTCATTTTCCCGGCGCATATAACCAACTAAAATTTCAGAATTATATTTCAGGGCAACCTTTGCAGGCCCGTTAAAAGCCGTGGTTTTAACATTAAAAAAGTCTATAAAACAGGAAAACCTTGGATCAGCTGCCTGATCAATTACAAAACAGACCAATTCATTATTCTTAATCATAGAAAACATTTGCCTTAATGATGCTCCTAATTCAATTACCTTATTTCCATGTAATTCTCTTATCCTGTTAATTTCATTATTCACCCCGCTATTCGATTGATGTTTAACGAGTATATTAATTGGCCTTCCAAGCAGAAACCTTAGCCCGTAAGCGGCTAATTCCCAGTTTGAATAATGAGCACTGATAAGTATTATCCCTTTTCCCTTATTATAGGCATTTTCAAAAATTTCTTCGTAATCATAATGAATATATTCCCTAATATCTTTCTCGGAAAGTTTCTTTAAGTATAAAATCTCAAACAGTATTATGCTTATATTATTATAGGCTTCTTTTAAAATATTTATACGCCATTCTTCCGGTTTTCCGGGATAGCATAGTTCAAGATTTTTAAGAACTATATTCTTCCTGTAAGGGTATAGATAAAAAAAAACCGGCCTGAAAATTTCCCTAATCTTTGAACAAACCAAAATGGCAGTAATCGTATAAATACACCAAGAGTTTTAAAAATTAATAATGTTATTTTATCTGCCATATTTTTTAAATAATTGTTCCGAAAAGTGTTGCGGAATTGACTCTTTCAATTTTAGATAAAACTTTATCACCTATATTAAACCCATTTCTTGGAATAATTACTGATTTATTGCAATCGGTTCTTCCCATGAGAAAATCTTCGGATTTCTTACTAACACTTTCCAAAAGTATTTCTTTTGTAAAACCGATAAGTTTCTTATTTTGCTTTATTGAAATTTTTCGCTGAAGCTCTATGATTTCCGATAATCTTCGTTGTTTTACTTCTTCAGGTACATCGTCTGCCATTTTATATGCTTTTGTATTTTCTCTGGGTGAATATGCAAACATATATGCTCCGTCATATTCAACTCTTTCTATCACATCAAGAGTCAATTTATGGTCATCTTCATTTTCGGAGGGAAATCCTGCGATGATATCCGTTGACAAGCCTACTCCGGGAATCATTTCCTTTGCTTTTTCAATAATTCCAAGATATTTTTCAACAGTATAAAGCCTGTTCATAAGCTTTAAAATTCTGTCTGAGCCGGATTGAACAGGTAAATGAATATATTTACAGATATTATCATATTCAGCCATTGTTTCAATCAATTTTAAAGATAAATCATAGGGGTGAGATGTTGAATATCTAATCCTAATTTCAGGAACAGCTTTCGCAACAGCTTTTAATAAATCCGAAAAATCATTTTTCTCAATATCTATATATGAATTTACATTTTGACCTAAAAGAGTAATTTCTTTTATACCTTTTCTTGAGAGCTCTTCGGCTTCTCTTACAATACTTGCAAGATTTCGGCTTCTTTCTCGTCCGCGGGTAAATGGAACAACACAAAACGTGCAAAACTTATCACAACCTCTCATTACGCTTATCCATGCCGTTATTCCATCTTTGCGGGAAGGAATCAAATCATCATAGGTTTCAACCTTGGATAGTTTAACTGCGATTCCTTTATCTCCTGTTTCAATTATGCTATCAATTAATTCAGGTAATTTTCTGTATTCATCAGGACCAACAATTAAATCTACAAATTTATATTCTTCTATTAGTTTATTTTTTAACCTCTCAGCCATACAACCTAAAATTCCTACAACGGTATCCGGGTTTCTCTTCTTAATATTTTTTAGGTGCTCTAAACGATTAAAAATTCTTTGCTCGGCATTATCCCTGACACTACATGTGTTTAATAATACTAAATCAGAATCAGAAATTTGCTCTGTCTCTTCATAACCTGATTCACTTAATACAGAAATTATGATTTCTGAATCCGATAAGTTCATCTGGCAACCATAGGTTTCGATATAAACCTTCTTACCGTTTGAATTCTTTGTTATAACTTTAGATTTTTGAACCGGATTATTTAATATTTCAAATTTCAATCTATATTTTCTTTGCTATTTTTTCATTTAAAAATTCATCAACAACTTCTGCTATACCCTTAGAATCTGTTTTTAACATTGCATGAAGTTCTTCCGGCTTTCCATGTTCGATAAATTTATCAGGCAAACCATGAATTCTAATATCATTTTTATATCCATATTGAACTGCAAATTCTGAAATAGCAGATCCAAATCCGCCTATAATCGAATTGTCTTCAACAGTTATAATCTTTGGGAATTTACTCAATATTTTAGTTAATAAGTCACCATCTAAAGGCTTTATAAATCTCATATTTACGACCTCTACTTCAACGCCTTTCGAAGATAATATTTCAGCTGCTTCCAGCGAATTATTTACCATATTCCCAATTGCTAAAATTGCTATTTCTTTCCCTTCTCTGACAACCTCCGCTTTACCAATCTCCAATTTTTGGAATTCACCAAATTCCGAATTTTCGGCATTTCCACGAGGATACCTGATTGCAATAGGACCCTTTTTGTACAAAGTAGCAGTATATATCATATTTCTTAGTTCA
>CALKAJ010000194.1 GCA_937983305.1 uncultured Ignavibacteriota bacterium
TATTAATTACTCCTTTGATATAAAGGGCACCGTCGATCATACGTTTAATCACTTGTTCGTTCATCATTTGATATCCTGAAGTATTTTCATCTGAAAAATTCAGGAAGGCAAAAGCAGATAAGAGCACAACCGCCAATGCAAAAGTTTTAAAATTACTGATTCTCATAAGATTATAATAATTTTTTAAAAAATACAATTGCTTTAACTTAATTTAAAAATTGGAAATAATAAATATAAAAAAAAGAAGTGATTATCAGTGATTTTGGAAAATGTCTTTGAAAATTTTTACGGCATTTTCCGTATCTTCTTTTGAGACATTTAAGTTGAATACTGCTCTGAGATTATTATAGGCGCCGGAAGAAATTCTTACGCCGCTTTTTTCAAGTTTTTCGATGAGTTCATTTTTGGAAAACCTGTTCGTGGAAAAGACAACAATATTTGTATGGACTAAATCGGGATTGATATTAATGCCTTCAATTTTTACGAGCTGAGAAGCGAAATATTTTGCATTATCGTTATCTTTTTTCAGAAGCGGGATGTTATTTTCGAGAGCATAAATTCCTGCCGCGGCAAGTATTCCGGCTTGTCTCTGTCCCCCGCCGAGAATTTTTCTCCAGTTGTGGGCTTTTGTAATAAATTCTTTTGTACCGCAAAGTATGGAGCCGACGGGAGCGCCGAGCCCTTTTGAAAAACAAAACTGAACGGAATCGAAATAAGCGGAATATTCAATCAAACTGATTCCGGTTTCCTGAATTGCGTTGAAAATTCTTGCACCATCGAGATGCATTTTGATATTATGCTTTTTGGTTAAAGCTCTGATTTCTTTGATTGACTCAAATGGCTGGATAGTGCCGCCGGCTCTGTTGTGAGTATTTTCGAGGCAAAGCAAGGTTGTAACGGGAAAGTAATATTCGGGACCTTTAATATGCTTTTCAATTTCTTTGACAGACATTACGCCATTGATACCTTCGACAGGCATTAACTGAACATTGGAAATTATTGCGGGAGCGGCAGTTTCATAATTTATGATATGAGATTCTTTTTCAACTATAACTTCATTACCCTGAGATGTATGGGATTTGATTGCAAGTTGATTTCCGAGACATCCGGAAGTAACAAAAAGCGAGGCTTCCTTTCCGGTGAGTTCGGAACATTTATCCTGCAAGGCATTGACGGTCGGGTCTTCACCAAAGACATCATCGCCGACTTCAGCGGACATCATAGCTTCAAGCATTTGCTTTGAAGGTTTTGTAACAGTATCGCTTCTGATATCAATAATTTTCATAGGTTAAAACATTTTCTCCTGATTCTCATCTTTATCATCTTCGACGATGTGTGCAACGGCGCTGATAGTATCATCGCTGCTGAGTTTGATTAACTTGACGCCCTGAGCATTTCTACCCATTACGCGGATATCTTTTACTTTTTGTCTTATTAAAATTCCTTTATTTGTGATAATCATTAAGTCATCGGAATCGGTAACTTCTTTGATTGAAATAAGTTTTCCGTTTCTATCGGAAGTTTTGACTGTAATTACACCTTTGCCGCCGCGATTTGTAACTCTGTAATCGGCGAGTTCGCTTCTTTTTCCGAAACCGTTTTGAGTAACAACAAGAATAGTGGCGCTTGGTCTGATGACTGCAACGAGTCCGATAACAAAATCAGTTTTTGAGAGTTTAACGGCTTTGACACCTGTTGCGGTTCTGCCCATATCTCTTACCTGAGATTCGTTGAATCTGATTGCCTGTCCTTCGCGGGTTCCGATGAGGATTTCCTGAGAGCCGTTAGTGATTTTTACGTCAATGAGAGTATCGTCAGAATTGAGGTTGATTGCAATAATGCCGTTTCTTCTGATGTTGGAATATTCGCCAATTTTGGTTTTCTTCATCAAGCCTTTTTTGGTAACCATAGTAACGAAGAGAGGTTCTTCGAAACTTTTTACCATAACAAATGCAGTGATGATTTCGTCTTTTTCTTTTTCGATGAGGTTGAGAATGGATTTACCTCTTGAAGTTCTTGTGCCTTCGGGGATATCGTAAACTTTGAGCCAGTAGCATTTACCTTTATCGGTGAAGAACATAATGTACTGATGAGTTGAGCCGATGAACATGTGTTCGACGAAGTCATCTTCGGCACTACCGGTAGAGGCGGCGGTAATTCCGCGTCCTCCCCTTCCCTGCGAGCGGTAAGATGTGACGGGAATGCGTTTGATGAAACCTTTATTTGAAATTGTAATTACGACATCTTCTTCTTTGACGAGCTCTTTCATCATATCTTCGTCACTCATTTTTTTGACGTCAAAAATTACTTCGGTTCTTCTTTCGTCTCCAAACTTTTCTTTAACTTCTTTTAATTCGGTGATGATGATTTCTCTTCTGAGACTTTCGCTTGCAAGAATTCTTTTGAGCCTTTCGATTGCTTTGAGGAGTTCTTTGTATTCGTCTTCAATTTTCTTTCTTTCGAGACCTGTTAATCTTTGCAATCTCATATCAAGAATTGCCTGCGACTGGACATCGGAAAGTTTGAATTTTTTCATTAAGCCTTCTTTAGCAGTAGGGACATCTTTAGATTTTCTGATAAGCTTAATGACTTCATCAATATTATCGAGAGCAATGATATAACCTTCGAGAATGTGAGCGCGCTTTTCGGCGGCTTCGAGGTCAAATTTCGTACGTCTGACAATGACTTCGAGTCTGTGTTTGACGTAGTTTGAAATCATTTCTTTGAGAGTCAGGACTTTGGGGGCGCCGTCAACCAATGCAAGCTGGATGATTCCGAAAGTAACCTGCATTTGAGTGTGTTTATAGAGATTGTTGAGAATGACGTGGGGATTGGCATCTCTTTTGAGACCGATAACAATTCTCATTCCGTCCCTGTCGCTTTCGTCGTTGATAGAGGCAATGTCTTCGATTTTCTTTTCGCGGGCGAGGTATGCGATTGCTTCGATGAGAGTTGCTTTATTTACCTGATAAGGGATTTCGGAAATGATGATATTTTGTTTGTTGTTTTTTTCGGTTTCGATGGAAGCTTTTGCTCTGAGGATAACTTTACCTCTTCCGGTTTCATAGGCATCTTTAACGGGTTGATAGCCATAAATTATTCCGCCTGTCGGGAAGTCCGGGGCGGTGATGAATTTCATAAGTTGTTTAATTGTGCAATCGGGATTTTTGATATAGTAAGTAATTCCATCAACTACTTCGGTTAAGTTATGCGGTGCAATATTTGTAGCCATTCCGACAGCGATACCATTTGAGCCATTGATAAGGAGATTAGGAATAATGCCGGGCATAACTGAGGGCTCTTTGAGAGTGTCATCGAAATTGGGGGTGAAGTCAACTGTGTTTTTATCGAGGTCGGTTAAAACGAGTTCAGCAATTCTGTGTAATCTTGCTTCGGTATAACGCATAGCCGCAGGAGAATCGCCGTCAATGGAGCCGAAGTTACCCTGACCGTTAACGAGAGGATATCTGAGAGAGAAATCCTGTACCATTCTGACCATAGTGTCGTAAATGGCTTTGTCGCCGTGCGGGTGATATTTACCGAGAACTTCACCGACTATACGCGCAGACTTTTTGTAGGGGCGGTTGTGAGTGAGGCTCAGTTCGTTCATACCAAAGAGGACTCTTCGGTGAACGGGTTTGAGTCCGTCACGGACATCGGGCAGGGCTCTTGAAACGATAACCGACATAGAGTAATCTATGTAGGAGGATTTCATTTCGTCTTCTATATTAACGGGTATGATTTTCTCGTTGGGCATTTGGTAAGTTAAAAGTTTATCAAGTTTATCAAGTTTGTAAAGTTAAAAGATTTGGAACACGGATGACGCGGATTGAACGGATGGTCACGGATTTTTTTTTTATATATTTTGTAATGCTTGAAAGAACAGAAACGCGGATGACACGGATTGAACAGATTTACACGGATTTTTTTTATATATTAAGAACTAAAAGATTTGGAACAAGAACGCAGATTAAAGTTTGTCAAGTTTATCAGGTTTATCAAGTTAAAAGATTAGCAAGGAATAAGGGTAGTTGATAAACTGATTAGTGGAGCTAACCGGAATCGAACCGGTGACCCCTTCGTTGCGAACGAAGTGCTCTACCAGCTGAGCTATAGCCCCTGCAATGGAGCAGTAACTTGTTTAAATATATATAATTTACAGGATTTTTTCAATGTATCATTTCAGTTTAGAAAGAGCGTTGAAGAGGTTGTTTCCGGCTTCTTCAACGTCAGAGAGTTCACAAGTTCCAACGGATAATCTGTACCAGGTCGGGTTTTCAAAAGAGCCAAATGCGGTGAATGGAACGAGTCCGATTTTGGCTTCGTCGAGTATGTATTTGGTTGCATCTTTTGTGTCGTTGATTTTGGTGCCGTCGGGTTTGGTTTTGCCGATGATGTCAATTTCAACAGTGAGATAGATTGCAGCCTGAGGAGCAATTGCATTAACTTTGAAGCCCTGCGATTTTAATTTCATAAATACGGCGTAGAAGCCATCGAGTCTTTGTTTGATTTGACTTTTAAAATTGTTAAGGAATTTGTCAACTTCGGCGTGATTGCTGAGAAATCTTGCGGCGGCAACCTGTTCGGGTTTTGGAGGAAATGCACCGATATGCGAGAGGACAGCTTTCATTTTATCAATGGTGGATTTTTCGGAGAAAGCCCATCCGACTCTGATACCTGTTCCGGCAAAAGCTTTAGACATACCGTCACAGACGACCATATATTTTCTGATATCGGGATTGACTAAAACGGGAGAATAGTGCTTTGTATCGCCGTGAGTGAGGAGCCAATAAATCTGGTCGAACATAACGTATAAGGGTTTGACGCCTTTGGCTTCTCTGCGTTTATTTTCATCGAGAATGATATTGCAGATTTCGGCAACGCTTTCTTTTGTGAGAACAGTGCCGGTTGGGTTTAATGGAGAGCAGAGAGCAATGATAGCGGCTTTGGAGAGATGGGGTTCGATGGAAGCGGCAGAGGGCATGAAGTTATCTTCGGGTTTGGTTTCGATAGTGATTTCATTAGCTCTGCAAAGATGTACGTAGTAATTATTATTCCATGAAGGAACGGGGTATAGGATAGTTTCGCCGGGATTGACAAAGGTTTGATAGACGGCATAGATAAGCGGTCTTCCACCACAGCTGATGAGGATGTCATCGGGTTTGTAATCGAGGTCTCCTCTGAGTTTGAGATATTCGGAAATAGTTTCCTGAAGAGCGGGTTCACCATTAACGGGAGGATAGTTAGTGTGCCCTTCGAGATAGGCTTTGTGTACTTCTTCAACAAATTTTTCGGGAACGGGGAAAACTTTAGGATTAAAGTCACCGATAGTGAGATTAAAAACTCTTTCCCCTTTTTTAATAAGGGCGTTGACAGCACCTGCGATTTGTCTGATTTCGGAATCGGAGAGAGTGTCAACCATTTCAGAATAAAGACGATTGGAGCTATTGAGAGAATTATCCATAGAAATAAAATTTTGAGGTGAAAAAATTGTTAATTTACGTTCAAAGATACTTGATTTAATAATATTTAACAATGAAAGAAAGCGTTACTTTTCATAGGTTACTTAAATTTTAATTCAAAATCGCTAAGAACGGGAATTGCGTCGAATCTACCGGAGAGATACCATTTTTCGAATGGGATATCCTTGCGGGCACCTTTTATATCTCGCAATTTATAAAATATTGTATTTCCTTCATACTCTTTGTCAACAAGCCCGATTTGTTCCCTATCGAACAAAGAATTATCGAGAAGAGAACTATCGTGAGTAGCGAAGATAAGTTGAGCGTTATAAGGATTATTCTTTTTGCTGTGGAATAAAGAAATAAGCATTTTTGTAAGTAACGGGTGAAGACTTTTATCAAGTTCATCAATTATCAGTACAGAGCCTTCGAGCAATGCGTCAAGGATTAAACCGCCGACAGCAATAAGTTTTTTAGTGCCGAGAGATTCAAAGTTCAGAGGTAATTTTTTTACACCAACTTTTTTTCCGTTTTCAAAAAGATTATGATTCGTATAAATCTGGTATAAAAATTCATCCATAAAAGCTTTTTTGACATTATCCGGGACGTTTTCAGGGAATTTAAAATTCTTCTCATCCATTTTAGTAATTGCAAAATCAAGTATGTTTGTATCGGCAGCTTTTAATAAAATTTTCATGTTTTCTTTTCTCAAATTATCTTTAATCATAAAATCACAAGCAGAACTAATTAAAGACCTATCGTATTCTTCTGCGTGAACGGTTGAAACAATAAGGTATTTTGTTAAGAATATAAAAACCTCTTTAAGAAATTGAACATTTTTCGTGGCAGATTTTGAAAGATACAACTGATTGCATAATAGATCTTTTTGAATACTTGCTTTTTCGCCCTTGTAATATTCACCAAAGGAAAAGTTTTCCAAATCCCTGTTGAAAAGTTTTGATTCAACGCCATTGGGCCAGAAGAAAAGGGATTCATTTAGAAACTGTTTTTCATCGAATCTAACGGAGTAACGATATTTAATTTTATCCTTTGCAATAAAGCAAATTTCAAATTCGACAGGATAACCGAGGATTGACTTTTCGAAAGTAAAAGGCTCATAAGTCGGAATATTTTCGCCGTGTTTGAATTTATCGGAATTTTTTATTAAGTAGTTAAAGGCATCAAAGGCTTTGAAAATATTACTTTTGCCTGAGGCATTTCTGCCGTACACAATTAAGGATTTAATTAAATTAACCCCTTCAATTTTGAAATTATTGTTTTTGAGTGCGGTGCTGTCACTGCTATAATGTTTAGACATATCAAGGATTAGTTCATCTTTGATAGAGCGAAAATTTTTAATTTTGAAGTATATAAGCATATTGGTGTGTTTTATTGTTTGTTTTTGTACTTTTTATACAAAAATGGCATATAATCCCTATAATGTCAAGTCAAATATTATATTACCTTGTAATGTAAAAACGGATCACAATTAGATTGAAACATAATCTGCGGTGAGTTATTTTTGTGTTAACATCTCCATAGATAGCATCTATGGACCGACGACCTGCGAAAGCAGGTCGTTTACTTTTTATACTATATGAAAAGAATGTACAGACGCGGAGAGAAAGCGGGGGGAAGGCATTTTAAAGAAAAAATTTATAGAATAATAATTATTTTTCAAACTCATGAAAGAAGTGGTACTCACACTTCAGGGAAGTGCTTTTTTCAATTTCGATTATTTGAAGTTTGATGACTCTTAAGGAGAGCCAAACAGATTGCAAGGGGTCAATGCCAAAAATTTTATAGGATTTTTCGAAATTTGGGGCAAGGATTTTGCAGATGCAGAAAAAATCTGAATGAGGCGAATGAGTGTCAATTTCGGGTTGGCTGATTGAAATTTCAAGAAATTTATTTTCGCCGGTTCCGATGAGGGGGTACTTTGCTTGAAGGAATGGGGTGGTCATGAGGAGTTATTTAGAATATTAAAAGCTGAACAAAGTTAGAATAAATTATATTGTGAAGAAATGAAATATTTTGGATTGGTTGGTAAAGAGTGAGATAGAGAATTATTCCGGTTTTCCAATGTGGTAATACCTATTGTAGTCTTCGTCTGTAAAGATTGCGTCTTTTTTGTTTGTGTCGAATTTTGCTTTTTCGATGTTTTTTGCGTTGCTGTGCTCGGTTGCAATGCGTGTGACTTTTGTGAAATCAGTGTTTTAAATATTAGAGAATTTTATGTTAGCCTTATCAAGCATGAACATCTTTATGAAGTTAGAATGACTAAAGTCGTTATATAGAAATTATTCCTATTTGGAAATATCTCATTTTTGAACATTGCTTTAGGAAACAATAATTACTATCTTAAGAAGTAACTATCATAAACTGATATATATTTCCATTAATGGCAAAACAATTTTATAAAGCAATCTATTTCAGCGACTATCCTTCTGATAACTCAAAAGACAAATCAATAACATTGGCTTTTAATGAGCCTGAAGTTCCTTATTTCTCAAAAGTCAAGGATATGACAACGCAGGAAGTGAAAGAGCTGATAGGTATCAATACATACAAACAACTTGAATTGTTTGCAGAAAAGCAAGAACGTTCAATTAACCAAGTCGTAAAACGACTGATAAAACAGAATTTGTCCGATATCGAAGATTTAAACGGTATAACTATAAAAGACGTAACATTTGTAAAAAGTAAAGACACACCTTTTCAGCGTTGGTATCCATATATTGAAGGTTACTCAACCGACTTTGTTAAATCATTGATAGAAAATTATGGCATCAAAGATACTCTAATTTACGAACCTTTTGCAGGAACAGGGACTACTATATTTGCTTCTGATGAAATAGGTTTGTCAACTGTTTATTCAGAAGTAAATCCTTTACTTCAATATCTAATACAAACTAAAATAACCGTTCTTGAAGCGAGCGAGCAACGACGGAGAAAACTTTCAAACGATTTGACTAATATATCATATTCCATTTTGCGAAATATAGACAAGTTTGAGGAAGATAAAGCTTTAAAAGAATCATACACATTATTATTTGAGAACAGTAAATACTTTTCTAATGAAACATTATCACAAATTCTGAAACTTCGTTCATACATTGACATTGTAAAATTAGAAGATGAAATATTAGCAGATATTTTATCAGTAGCGATTTTGTCTTGTTTATTGCCTGTTTCTTACTTGAAAAAAGTGGGCGATGTTCGATTTAAAACACAAAAGGAAATTGAGAAAGAACTAAAAACGTTTAATGAAATATTACCAAAAAAAATCGCTGATATATCAGAAGATATACTAAATTTCAATTATTCATTAAGAAAAAAACACGAACTAATTTTATCTAATGCAAAAAATATAAGCAGAGTAAATGAATTAAAAATCGGGGCAATCATAACAAGTCCGCCATATTTAAACGGAACAAACTATTTCAGAAATACGAAAGTTGAGTTGTGGTTTATTCGCTATTTACAATATGGAAACGATTTACGATTTTTCAGAGACCAAGCATTAACAAGTGGAATCAATGACGTAAAAAAAGAATATGCTGTTGTAAACGGCATAGATATTTCTTCAAAGAGTAAAATTCTAAAATCAACGCTGAAAGAACTTAATATAAATGCTTACGATTCAAGGATCCCAATAATGGCAAAAAGCTATTTCGAAGAAATGTATCTGATTTTCAGAGACTGTAAAATTCATTTAGAAAATAATGCAAAAATTTTGATTGACATTGGAGATTCAATTTTTTGCGGTGTTCACATAAACACAGACGAAATTTTGATTGAGTTGCTTACAGAACTTGGTTTTAATCTAATTGACAACAAAAAGCTACGTAAAAGACGGTCAAGGAACAAGGAAATTCTTACTCAATCATTGCTTATCTTTACATACACACACAAGACCAGAAAAAACCAAAACGCTCCTAGACCTTCGGTTTGGAGCGCAAACTGGCAACAGTTCAAAACTGTTGTACCGCATCAGCAAGAACCATTTTTCAGCAGAAATTGGGGTCACAACAATCATTCTCTTTGCTCATATCAAGGTAAATTAAAACCAGCAATAGCTCATCATTTGGTAAGAACTTTTGTTCCTGAAAATGGCTCAATGTTTGATCCATTTTCAGGTGTGGGGACAATTCCATTTGAAGCTGCATTAGCAGGAAAAATGTCTTACGGAATTGATATTAGTTTGCCAGCGTACTACATCTCGCAAGCGAAAGTATCAGCACCGATAACAGGGGAAAGTTATAGCTACATAAATGCATTGAAACAATTCATTGTACAATGCGAATGTACAGAAAACGAATTGAACGAAGCAAAATATTTCGGCTTCAACAAAACACTTGCAGAATACTATGAAGAAAATACATTAAAAGAAATTTTGCTTGCACGAAGGTTTATAAAAGAAAATTATCCAAAAACACCAAGTGAAATGTTGGTTGTAGCTTCGCTACTTCACATATTACACGGAAACAGACCGTATGCTCTTAGTCGCAGGTCACACCCGATTGTACCTTATGCACCAACAGGCGAATTCATTTACAAGAGTTTGATTGAAAAATTGATTGAAAAAGTTGATAGAACAATTAACGAAGAATTGCCTTGGAACTTTAAAGATGGGAAAATATTTAATCAGGATGCGACAATAATTTGGCCACAAGAAATTAATAATATGGATGCTGTAATCACATCACCACCGTTTTTCGACAGCACAAGATTTTATTTAGCAAATTGGATTCGTATTTGGTTTTCTGGGTGGTCAGACAAAGATTTTAAACATCAGCCTAATTCATTTGTTGACGAAAGGCAAAAGAAAGATTTTGCGATTTATGAAAGCATTTTCCGTCAATCAAAAGAACGATTAAAGAAAGACGGAGTATGTGTATTGCATTTAGGTAAAAGCGTAAAATGCGACATGGCAAAAGAATTACAGAAAATCAGCATGCGATGGTTTAAAACGGCAGACTTGTTTGATGAGAGTGTTGAACATTGCGAATCACATGGAATTAGAGATAAAGGAACTGTAACGTCTCACCAATATTTGGTGCTTGTTTAAATTACTTAAAACCTAACAACTTTTTATTTTTAGTGGATAGATTTTCAACCAAATCATAAACTCGAAGAATCTTTTTGATTTCCTTGATACGCTTAGGTAAATCTGATTTTTCTCTGACTTGTAAATAACGATTTACACCACTATTTACATCAATATTTCGGTTCATTACAGGGCGCTTTCTTGAAATTAAATCTAGGTTCGCACCTGTTATTTGTGCAAGTTCAATCAGTTCGTTGTTTGTATAAAATTTACTTGGCCACTTATCACGCTTGTTTTCGTTTGCACTTCGAGAAAGTAAAGCTGCATTTTCCTTTTTCAAAGGATAAAGATATTTTGACGGTAAAATGTGATCAATAGACCAAGTATT
>CALKAJ010000195.1 GCA_937983305.1 uncultured Ignavibacteriota bacterium
CTTTTGACTGCAAAGATATTGTTTACGGAAACGGGCATAATATTACAATAGGGCAGGGAATAACAATAAACTTTGCCGATACTGCGGGAATAGAAATGCAGGGCGGAAATTTTCTTTGCGGAAATGATAATACATTCGGCTCAACTCAGGTTAACTTAAAGCCAAAAGTACCCTCAGCAGGCTGGAACGGAGTATCGGTATCAGACGGAGGAATACTCTATATTTACAATACAACATTTGAGAATCCCAAAGCCGGTGAATATTCCATAACACTGGCAAATTGCCCCGATATTAAGGTAAAATACTGCACATTTAATAATAACAGCGACATGATAAACAGCGGAGGAATATTTATAACAGTTCTCATTACAAATTCCGAACCGGTTCCTTCGTATATCTCTAATAACTTATTTGTAATGAAAGGCAGTAATCTACCTGCTTTAAATATAAATTCTACTGCCGGCAGTTCAACTAATCCGGTAATAGTTGAATATAATACTTATAATACCGTAACAAGTTCATTGGAAGCAATATCTTTTACAAATGTTTCAGGAGGAGAAATCAGGAATAATGTAATAGCAAACTATGAAAAAGGAATAAAGCTGATTGTATCATCTACAAATATATTCAATAATCTTATAACCTCAAATTTACCAAATTCCATAGGCATAGAGGGATATAATAATGAAATGGTTATGGGAAGTTCCGGCTCTTATTTCATTGGAGGACTAAATAACATAATACTCACGGGAAATAACTCCAACAGTATTAGAATGACAAATTCATATTTCAATGTTGATTTCGGAAAAAATACATTCGATATTCCAAACTCAACATCACTTATGCACTGGACAGGATATTTTCCGGAAGACATGCAGACAACAGAATTGATAAATGCAAGAAAGAACTGCTTCAAGGTCGGCGGAACTAATGACACTGCAAGGCACGACATAACCATAGGATATGGCGGTGAGCCGGCAAATATAGAATTTGAGGAATACGACTGCGGAAGTGAAATGCCGGAAGATTACGAAGTAATAACACAAAGCGACGGATATTTAGACACAATATATATCAACACCGGAGGCGAAGGAGCATCGGGCAGGGATAAAATGATTAATAAGAAAGCAGAATTAACATCAGGTAAAAGCGGAAAAGCCGAAATGATAACATATAAATCATTAAAGGATACGATAACAATATTGATAAGAAGAAGAGATTTTCAACAGGCAGAGCAGAAAATCAAGCAAATGCTAACAACATTCAGCGACAGTTCTTATGCCGTGAACACTCCCGGACTGCTTTTTTACTGCGTATCACAGCAGGATACAAATACGGAAAAGCTTCAACAGACAAAGACATTTTATGAGACAGCAATACAGAATAATCAGGGAAAACCCGAACTGCTGAAGAAATTATTTTATTACATTCAGAAATGCAAGGTAAGGCTTGGACAATACAGCAGTGCGCTCGAAGGATTTCTATATATAATGCAGAATAATCAGTATAATATGCTCGGACTGATAGCAAGCTGGGATTATGCTGCAACACAGTTATTGATGGGTTCGGGAGGAATAAGTGAGGACGAAGATGGAGTAAAAGAGCAAGAGACGAATGATTCAACACGTTTCTCGAAAAAGATTGAATTGACAAAAATAAGAGACGGCTATGACGAGAAGAAATTCACAAAAGAAGAGAGAAAGAAAATAATAACGAACATAGAAACGGCAATGGAATATGAGAAAAAGCGTGACGAAAACAATCTGGAGAAGATGAAAGAAAAGTTGAAAGGAAGACAAAAAGACGAAAAGAACAAAGAAAATCCAAACGATGATACGGGAAACACGGAAAATCAACTGGAGAGAGAGATACAAAAAATCGAGAAGATAAAAGAGACAGTAAAGATAAAGAAACCAAAGACGGAAAAAGAATATATTGAAATAATGAACAAAGATATGATAAAGGTATTTGGAAGTGAACTCAAGAAAGAAAGTCTGACCCGAAATAAAACCGAAATACCAACAAGCTATGAACTGAGACAAAACTATCCGAATCCGTTCAATTCAAGTTCAAATGTTCAATTTCAAATGATAAATGCCGGAAGAGTAAAGTTAGTTGTATATGATATACTTGGCAGAGAAGTGAAAATACTTGTAAACGAGATAAGACAGGCGGGCATTCACAAGGAAATATTTGATGCCGGTAATCTTTCAAGCGGTGTATATTTCCTGAGAATACTTGTAAATGACGGGAAAGACTTTTCAGATGTGAAGAAGATGGTACTGGTCAGGTGAAAAGTTTCCCGACAAGTCGGGATAAATTCCAAGATTGTAAAGTTCATCATGTTTATAAAGTTTTAAAGTAAAGAGCCAAATAAAATAAAGAAAGAACAGCAATAGGAGGCACAAAGATTGGCTTATTGGTCATGAACGGGTGCCGAACGAAGGACGGGGCAGTAAGGGCTGCCCCTCTTTTTTATAATTTTGCTAATATGAATTAATCTATTGAATAAATATAAGAATATTGCTATTTTGCAATACTTCGGACAGGTAGCTCAGTTGGTAGAGCAATGGACTGAAAATCCATGTGTCGGGGGTTCAATTCCCTCCCTGTCCACTTCTTTTTTTAGGGGATTTATTAATATTAAATTTTGTATTTTCCTTATAATTTTATTTTTAAAAATATTATCCGGATATTATGTATTTTCGTTTATATTTACTTTTTGCTTTATTAATATTTCAAAATATCTTAGCACAGGAAAAGCCGCAAACTGATACTTCATCAGTAAAAGCAAAAGACACAGTAACCCTTAACAGCTTCTATGATAAAATCAGGGAGAAAAATAAATCTTATGCAGAGAACGATTTCGTAGCAGTACAACAAAATCGTATTATTTCAGAGTTGAGAACAAGAATAGATTTCGGAAAAAAAACGCTTAAGCAGCAGGTATTTGACAGCAATAAAATAAGTTCATCTTTGCAACAAATAACTGAATTGGACGACAAAACATCCGAAGGTCTTTTTATAAACGAAGATAAATTTATAATGCTTCCGAATTTATCAAGTTCGTCTGTGATTTTTTCGGAATTGGCAAACAGGGTGGATAAAATATCTTCGAATCTAAGCAAACAACGAATCGAACTGGAACAAATCCAGTTAAGCATAGATTCGCTCGCATCTTCGGAAATACTTTTTACAGAGTTAAACGATACCACAGGAAGATATAACTACATTTCAAAGCTAACCCTGCTCGAAGCTGAAGCTTTGTTAATAATAAGAGAAATAAAAGTAAGATTGTTAAAAATACAGGAGCTGGAATTCACTGCAAATATGCTTAAATTTGATCTGGAGATGAAAATTTCTCAGACAGAGTTACTTCAAAGAAATTTATATTATTCGCAGGGTATAGAAGAGTTTGAGGGGTTTTTAAATTATAGGGGGATAAAAAAAAGCTTCAATGAAGTAATAAAATATTCATACGAAAAAATTAAACTTGTTACTGAATTTTACGTTTCAAACCACAGAATGTTTCTAATAATAATTTTACTTTTTGCCGTGGGACTGGCGTATTATATCAAGATGCTGAAAAAGCAAATGAATAATATTACGGATAAAAACGAATTAATAACTAATTATATATTACATTTTCCGCTGATAACATCTTTAATACTAACATTAAACATATTTCAGTTTTTTTTCAGCAACCCTCCTTTTTTGATTTACGGCGGAATATGGCTGATAACTTTTATAATGTTTCTTCTTATAACGCGGTATGAATTCAGCAGCAGCTGGAGAAAACTGCTTGTAGTATTCTGTGTTTTATATTTTGCTGTTTATCTTGATAATCTTATTTTACTTCCGCATACATTTGACAAAGTGTTTGTTCTTGTTCTGGCAGTATCAGGCATATTATGGGGTATTTTCGGATTTATCAGGCTGAAAGAAACAGACGACAAACTAAAATTTATGAGATGGTTTTTGATTTTATTTGTCATAACGGAATTGATTTCTATGATATATAACTTAACAAACCATTTTAATATGTCAAAAAGACTGATGGTTGCAGGATATATAAGCACGGTATTCATATTCCTGTCCTATTATTCTTTGAATATAATCCACAAGGTTATTTTATTTTCTATGGAAGTTTATAAAAAAGTAGAAGGGGAACAGTTTTTTATTAATCATAACAACTTCAAAAAGAAAATACCAAAAGCACTCTATCTTCTGGCAGTTCTTGGGTGGGCTTATATGATGGTTCGCTTCTTTTATGTACTTCAGGAATTATCAAAACCCTTTGTTGACTTTATTACAAAAGAAATAGCTATTGGGAAGAATTCTTTTTCTATTGAGGATATTCTTATATTTATTGCAGTGATAGTATTATCAACATTAATCGCAAAAGTTTTATCCCATTTTTTATCGGATTCTTATGTTGTTAAAAACTACTACAAAGAAAAAAACAAATCGGGAATCGGAAGCTGGGTTCTTTTATTGAGGATAGGGATAATCAGCGCCGGAGTACTTATTGCGTTTACAGTTATAGGAATTCCATTTGACCAGATTACAATTATTTTAGGAGCTCTAAGTGTTGGTATTGGTATCGGAATGCAAACACTCGTAAACAATCTTGTAAGCGGACTTATAATAGCTTTTGAAAAACCAATCAATGTCGGAGATATAGTAGAAATATCAGGAAAGATGGGAAAAATGAAATCAATAGGCGTAAGAAGCAGTCTTGTATCGTCTTTTGACGGTGCCGATATTGTAGTACCAAACGGTAATCTGTTAGACCAGCACTTAATTAACTGGACATTTTCCGATTTCAAGGCAAGGCAGGAAATTAACGTAGGAGTCGCATACGGAACAGATCTTGAGAAAACAAAAAATTTATTAACCGAATTACTAAACACAAGCGAAACAGTATTAAAATACCCTGAGCCGATTATAGCATTTACAAATTTTGGAGACAGCTCTATAGACTTAAATATAAAATTCTGGATTTCAAATTTCATGAACGGATTATCCGCAAAAAGCGAAATCATTATCGGAATAGATAAACTTTTTAAAGAAAACGGAATCGAAATCCCATTTCCTCAGCAGGATGTATATTTTAAATCACAGAAACCCGGCGGCGGCGAAAAACCCGATAAATCGCTTAACCCTTAGAATACTTTTTCATTAAGAATTTTAGTTCTTTTAAGGCATTGTCAAAATCATAATTAGCAAGAGATTTTTTCAAAGCAGAAAATTCTGAGTTTAAATCTTCATCTGCCTTGTTAAGAAAGTTGTTCAAATGTTTCACCGCCTCAAAGTCATTATTTTCAACCGGTGTGATAACAAATTGCAGAAAATCCAGAACCTCAGGAGCCGGAATTTTTCTCCCCTGATTCAGAACTTTCTTAGTTTCTGATTTGGTTATAATCCGTTGATTGTTTTTTTGTGAAACCTGCTTACCTTCCGCGGCAACAGGCAATGTTAAAACTAATTCAAATGTTGAGCCTTTTCCCAAAGAACTCTTTACATTAATTTCGCCTCCCATAAGGTCTGTTAAACTTTGGCAAATTGAAAGCCCAAGCCCTGTACCTCCGTATTTTCTCGTTGTGGAGCCGTCTGCCTGAGTAAATGCTTCAAATACTTTTTTTATTTGTTCCTTTGTTAATCCAATTCCCCGGTCAATAACGGAAAAACTGATTAAAAATTTATTATCCTTAACAGGTTTTCCTTTTATGGTGAGAGAAATTTTTCCTTTCTCTGTAAATTTTACGGCATTGGTTAAAAAGTTTAAGAGTATCTGTTCTATTCTTAACGGGTCACCGATAAAAAACGCAGGAATTCCCGCACCAATTTTATATTCAAACATCAAACCCTTCTTCTCTATTCTGTCTGCAATTAAAGTCTGAAGAGTATCAACAACTTCGTTAATATCAAACTCAATTTGTTCAATATCAACCTTACCCTCGGATATTTTTGTAAAGTCAAGAATGTCATTTAAAAGCGAAAGTAATACGCGTGCAGAAGTCTCAACTTTCTTAAGGTACTCTTTCTGGGAGTTATCAAGAGGTGTCTGTTCAAGCAGTTGACTATATCCTATTATTGCGTTCAGAGGTGTTTTTATTTCATGAGACATTGCAGCAAGGAAATAAGTTTTATTTCGTGTTGCATCCTCTGCCTTCTGTTTAGCTTCTGCAAGCTCTTTTTCAAATTTTATTTTATCCGAAATGTCAATTACAGTTCCTATTAATCCTGATGCATTATCCGATACTTTAAATGCGCTTTTAGAATAAAGCGTATTATGAACAACTCCGTCTTTAAAAATTATATCAAGTTCTTTTGCAACGGTAACATTATTCTTTAGAAGATATAAATCTTCTTTGTGAAAATATTCTCTTGCTTTTTTTGAGTGAAATTTTATTTCGGTTACTTTTTTTCCAACAATATCTTCCCGTTTAACTCCGAATGCTTCTTCGTATGCTTTATTACAGCCTACAAATCTTGCCTGAGAATCCTTATAAAACATTGCAATCGGAATGGCATCAAGGATGTTTTGAATAAATCTGTTGGAAAGATTTGTATTTAATAAGTTTTCTTCCGTTTCTTTTTTCTTCTTTTGCATTTGTTATTTAAATGTTATTATAATTGTCGTAAATCCTTTCTTAGAAAAATCAGCTTTAATGCCGGCTTTATGTGTCCGCGCAATTAAAAAAGCGGAATAAGTACCAAGTCCTGTTCCGCCGATTTTTCCTGATGTTGCAAACTTAGACCAGAATATATCTCTTATCTCTTCAGGAACCTCTCCTTTGTTCGTTATGCTGATTGATTTATTTTTGTTAATATGAATTTCTATGGTTTCATTTGCAGGCGATGCTTCTACCGAATTTTTAATAAGATTCATAAACATGGAATAACATAAAAACTCTTCTGCATTTATAAGCACAGAGCTCTTTTCAAAATATGAAAGTTTACCGTTAATATATAAATTAACTTTAAGTTTTTTTTCCGGCATCTCGGGCTCAATTTCTTTAATTATACCGCCAAGCTGATTTACAACATTAAATTTCTGCGGGTTTAGTATATACGAACCCCTTTCCATTTTAAACATATCAAGCGTGCTGTTAATCATCTTTAACATTTTTTTTGCTGCTTGCTCTATCAGAAGGAGGTAATGTTTATGGGCATCCTGCAAACAGCTTTCGGTGTGCATTAATATCAATGGCGGAAAACCAATCATAGATACTAAAGGACCCTTTAAGTCGTGCCTCATCACACCGTCAATATCTTCTTTTAACTTTGCCGCTTCTATTAATTCTTTGTTTTGGATTTCAAGCTTCTCTCTTGAAATTTTAAGTTCAAGGTGGTTTCTAACTCTTGCCTGAACAACAGGGGGACTTATCGGTTTGCCGATAAAATCAACTGCACCTAATTCAAGACCTTTTGTTTCGTCTTCTATTGAATCTTTTGCAGTAACAAAAATTACCGGAATATCTTTTGTGGTTTTATTTTTTTTAAGTCTTTTAATTACTTCGAATCCGTCCATAACCGGCATCATAATATCAAGCAATATCAGGTCCGGCAATGCTGTCTTTGCAATTTCAAGGGCTTTCTTGCCGTTTGTGGCAATTAATCTTTTGTATCCGGAAAGAGTTTCGGCAAGTACTTCAATGTTTTCCGGAATATCATCAACAATTAATATTTTTCTGTCTGAGAAATCGTTCATAAAAGTTACACTATATTGTTTCCGGAATATCAGATTCCTCAAGCGAAATTAAATCACTATCGGTAAATGATGAAAGCGAAGCGAGCCTGTTTGCCTGTCTCTCAACACACTTTTCAAATATATTTCTGACAAGTCTTCCGTTTCCGAAAGTTTTATCTTTATTGTTAAACTGAGTTGTAAGGAGCGATAAAAGTTTTATCTCACCTCCGGGTGTGATAGTATAGCTTCCGTCTTTAATCATTTTCTTAAAAATCAAAAGCAATTCTTCCGGTTTATAGTTATCAAAATAGAAATACCTGTTAAATCTTGATTTCATACCCGGATTAGAATTTAAAAACCTGTCCATTTCATCTTTATAGCCGGCAACAATTACAACGAGCTTTTCCCTGTTGTCTTCCATACGTTTAAGAAGTGAATCAATCGCTTCCTGCCCGTAATCCGAACCGTCATTCTCAGGCTTAAGAGTATATGCTTCGTCTATAAAAAGAACACCATCCATAGCATCTTTGACAACATTATCAACTTTCTCGGCGGTTTGTCCAACATATCCGGCAACCAATCCCGAGCGGTCAACCTCAACAAGATGACCTTTTTCGAGCAAGCCCATAGCCTGAAATATTTTTCCGATTAAACGGGCAACAGTGGTTTTTCCTGTTCCCGGAGGACCATAAAAAACCGTATGAAGTGAAATATTAGTCTTTGCAAGACCTCTTTCAATTCTTGCCTTCTGTACGCGAATAAAATTTATCAGGGTTTTAACATCTTCTTTAACTCTTTCCATTCCAATAAGACTGTTCAACTTCATCATTATCTCATCAAGACTTTCCTGGTTATCACCCGGGCTGTTCTGTTTATCGCAGGAACCAATTTCTGAAGCCGAGACAGGTGTAACTTCCCTGCCGTAAATTTCGCTGTATATTTTTTTCAGATTTTCTACTTCGCTTTTCATAATCTCGGTTTGAATCCCGTCTGCGTGAGTCATTATCAGAGAAAACCTGTAATAGCAGGCGGCAATTTTATCAAAGAACTCTGAATCCCTGAAATATTTCGGGAGATATAAGCTATCCTGTTTAACGAATTCGTTTTCGAAAAACTTCTTTCCGTAATTTATCCATAAATCATTTATTTCTTTTCTCGATTTATCATTAAGCGAAGCCCATACATCCGGCTTTGAAAATCTTCCCTTGTCATTTATTACTTTTGGATGTGAGGCATAAACGTAAATACCCGTAACAAGATATTCTTTTGACTTAGAGGCATCATCCGAAAAAAGAGAAAACTTTTTCGCTATGAAGTTCAAATCACTTATAAAGATATTTCTTAAATCGGGATTTGATTCAATTAAAGGGCACACTGCCGAATTAAATCTTTCGGACTCTTCAAGTATTGCAATTAAATTCATTTTAAAATATCAATAGTTAATTATTTTTCTTATCTTACAAAATTAAAAATTGAAACAATATAACATCAAAAAAATGAAAAAGAAAGTATTAATAGTTGACGACCAAATGGAAGTCAGAGAACTTGTAAATGTGAGCTTACAGCTTGGAAATTATGAAGTAAGAGACGCAAAAAACGGAGACGAAGCAGTAATTACCGCAAATGAATTTATGCCCGATTTGATGTTACTCGATATAAATATGCCGGGAGGAAGCATAGACGGATACGGAGTTTGCGAAAATATAAAAAGCAATCCGTCAACCGCAAAAATCATGGTAGTAATGTTAAGCTCAAACAGCAGAGAAGTTGATATTGAAAAAGGTAAAAAAGCCGGCTGTAACGGATATCTTACTAAACCTTTTAGTCCTTTTGAATTAATGCAGGAAGTAGAAAAATATTTGAAATAAAGATTACCAGACTCCGGCTCCGACTTCAATATTATATTGCAGGCTGTTAATATCCGGAAAACCTTTGTTTTTAATACCAAGTCTTACACCCCAAAACTCAGTAAGAAAGCTCAAAAATTTCAGCGGAGAAAATTTCACATTAGCTCTGAACTTAATACCGGTTTCAAGAACAAAATATCCTTTTTTAACTAATTCATCAGGATTTTCAACCCGCGGCTCTGAATCAATTTCTATACCTGCAGCAAAATAGGGGTCCATAAATCGTGAAGCAGACGGAGTCAATAAAATATTATAACCGAAATCACGAAACTTTTTATCTTTCAAATAAATTCTGTTAACAGTCCACCCGCCAATTAAAGGTGTTTCAACGTTTTTGAAAATCAACAGAGGAAAAACAAATGATATGCCAAAATCTTTATCATACATTGCATTAACTGAAATTGACTTCAGAAATAAATCTGATTCCCACCATTCAATAAATTTTCTTGTGTTATTATTTTCAATAATCCGGGGCCAGTTTTTGGCGGCATAACCATCCATATCTTTTTTTAAAGTTTTATCCGGCAAGGCAAGCTCCGGTGACGGCATAGGTCTAAGTTCATAAATAGCATTATCCGGCGAATATACACCGTTAACCGAATACTTGTTTCTAAGCGGACTATCATCAGGCAGCGGAGGAAATATCTTATGCTCAGGCTTTCTGACTTTTGCCATATAGCTTTGAAAATCGGAAGTAAAAAGTTCTCCGGTTCTTATAACATCTCTTAGCCCCCAGGCATCATTAACCCTGACATTTACATCGTATCCCGGCGTGTAATAACCATCTGCATTTGCATCAGTGCAGCTTGCATGCTTACCCTCTTCTACCATTATATGAAAAGGCAGTTTTGTTTCGGTCATATTTGTATCAATCGTAAAAATATTATCGTACCAGATTAATGCGTGCGCTTTAGCAGTCGCTTTAATGAAAATTAAATAATAATAAACGGTATTATTGATTTTTTTCTGATGAACAAGAATATTGAATTGTGCCTGCTCTGTATCGTGATGATGAGTTCCCAGGCCGGCTTCAAATTCATAATAATGAGAATAATCAATATTAAGGGCTGAAACTTTAGAAAGGTCAATTATGCTGTTATTAAAGTCAGTTTTGTCTTTCATAATAACCGAACTGCCGGCATATTTATTAGTAAGAATCTCCCTGATTTGATAATAAACCACCGGAGAGTTACCTTTGCTTTGAAAAGGAAATGCTTCCGGAATTAAAATATCTTTGCCGGTTTTGTTTTTTAGCTGTGGCTCGTCGGGAGAAAACCAAAAAACAGGAGCACAATAAGAAGCGAGTTGAAGAGCGGAGATTTTCGGGTTTGAAGTTTGGTAAAGAACAAACGGACTCGCAGATACGGAATCAACTTCAATATCGTCTGCAAAGATTTTGTTCGATACGGTGATGAACAACACCACAAAGAAAAGTATTCTAAAATATTTCATATATAATTATTAATTTTTATAATATAATTCAAATTTAAGAAACCGGAAACATAAATTTATCTGACAAATCATAATATTTAAAAATAATATCTTACTTTCGCCGCATACTGAACAGATTCTATTTTGAAATCATTTTTTTTGTTTGTAAGTTTTGAATAACCTGCTTCAACTCCGATATCAAAATCTTTATGTCCCGTATAACCGATTCTTAATCCATAAGTAAACAAATTATCGGAGTTCTCACCCATCTCCGAAAAAGCGGTGTATCTTGCACTGGCAAGAATTCCGATTGGAAAATTAATATGCTTTACGTTCAAGAAATCAACCGATGCGGCAAGACCAACTTTTAAATTACCCCTTACTTTTTGTTCAAAGGGTTTTCCAAAACCAAGTCCGACATTCCCAAGGAAACCCAGCCAGTTATTTGGAGCATACGCGGCGTTTGTGCTGACGAGTAAATTATTTATATCATCTTTAACCAGCAAATCATTTTTCACGGTTGTATCGCCGTAATTCTGAACCGCTCTTTTAATATAATCGTAAATAGAATACAATGCTAATTGTGTTGAACTGTAATTAGCATTAACGGATAAAAGAAAATCATTTTTATTTATAAGTCTTACTTTTGAACCAAGATTATAACCGACAGTATATGATATACCTTCGCTGAGAAGAGTGTAAGTATTACTGCCAAGCCTGCCGCTTCCGCCATACATAGCATTAAAAGACAACCAGTCATTTACGGCATACTGGAATTCGACCTCGGCAAGGATATATGTCAGATCACCTGATATAGTATCTATAACAGTGCCGTTAAAATTTTTTATCTCGGTTTGCAAATCCAATGCAAGACCGGCACCGGCATTTATTCTGAAATATGTATTTATAAAAGGATCTTTAACTATATCAGATGGAATAAACCTGAATCCGTTTAAAATAGGCAGTCTTTTGCTTGTTCTTAAATGCAAAGTATCAGTACTGCTGTAATTCTGGGGAAAAGATTTTTCCGAAATAATAATTAACAACAAAAAACAAACAACAGCGAATTTTTTAATTGTTCTCATAGCTATATTTGGTTTTAATATAACATAGAAAACAAAGAAAATATATAAAAGGTTTAATTTTCCAAGTTTTCTAAAGCAAAGTTATGTATTGAAAATTTTTTTAAAAAAACGAACACGGACACGCTTGTAAACCCTTGATAAATCAAACAGATAAAGCCCTTAAAAAAATTTAAACAAAATATTTTGCATCTGCGGATTTTATCTTTTGAACTTTTACATACAGTCATTTTGTTAAAAAAACAAATGCAATTAATCTAATTTAAAAAAATAATAATCTTATTTAAAAAACAATGCATACAAAAATAAAGCTGTTAAAGATTATAACTTTTATGTCTGTATTTTTAATCTCTGCTAATATATACTCACAGGGGCACTATAATGGTGCAAGTTTTAATCCGAATGATTATTTCGTTCCTCCTCCCACAGGTTGGGTTTTCTCTTTGTATTATTCATATTCACAGATGGATTTTCACAACAATAACGGTGATGTTACCGACCATATCGAATTAAATCAAAATCCGCCGCTTTCGTTGAAAATCGGACAGAAAGTAAAAACTAATTCCATAATACCGATAATAATATATTCCGGTAAGAATAAAATATTTAATGCAAAATGGGGTGCTCTGGCGCTTCCAATGATTAATAATCCAAATGCAAATGTAGCGTTAGACTTTTATACCGGGCAGAACATAGCCGGAAACAAAACAATAAATTTTAACACTGTAGGACTCGGTGATTTATATTTACAGCCGCTATGGTTGACATGGGAAGGCAATAAAATCGCAGCTACTTTTTCATACGGGATGTGGATTCCAATCGGAAAATATGAGTCCGAAAGTACAGATAATGTCGGTTTGGGTTACTGGTCTCACAATTTGCGCGTAGCCGGGAGGTATAAGCCCGATGTGCAATTCAATTTAGTTGGTGCAGTCACATACGAACACAACACAAAGCAAAAAGATGTAGATTTCAGGGAAGCCCCTCACGTAACAGTTGATTATGGAGCATCATATACTTTTGCAATGGGTCATGAAGCAGGAATATTTGGATTCGGAACATGGCAAATAGGAGATGACGAAGGAAAAAAAGCTGTGTTAGGTAAAGATGAAATTTTTGGTATAGGAGCATTCGGGTCATATTGGTTTGTTCCGGGTAAACTCGGAGTATTATCAAGAATAACAAATAACTTTGGAGCGAAAAACAGATTTGGCGGATTGTCGTTTCAAATAGGAGTAAACTATTTACTTTTTAATTAACACTTGAAAAAAATAAAAACATATTTTAAAAACATAAAAATAAAAAAATGAAATTTATAAACTCAATTGCTATACTTGCAGTATTTATGGTATTTATGGCATCCTGCAAAGAAAGCAAAGAAATATCGCCGTCAACGGAAAAAAACACAAAATCAACAAATGCGCAAAAGAAAAACCCATATTTATCATCTGAAATATATGGTGTTACTCATATCAATTCAGGTCAAACAAATTGTGTACCATACCCGGTAGTAGAAGGAGAGTTTGACGTAAATTTAGAAAAATCGGAACCAATATGGGGAGGACCTGTAAATAATGTAACATACGCATCAACAGACAGCAATTTTATGTGGTCAGTTTCTACAGACAGGGTTGCCCTTATTGATAAGTCAAACGGAGGCTGGAAATTAATTACAGATATTGACCTTCCCATATTGGTTCCGATTTTAGATCGGAAGAGCACACGTCTGAACTCCAGTCACGAATCACCATC
>CALKAJ010000196.1 GCA_937983305.1 uncultured Ignavibacteriota bacterium
ACCACAATGCAATGCAAGGATGATTTATCAAACGACTGTAATTATCTTCGATTTCCGCCGAAATATTATTGAAAAAATTTCCCTCGCCCGGAAACATTGAATTTGCAAACATAAAATCCTGCCATACAAGAATTCCCAATGAATCGCACAGCTCGTAAAAATAATCATCTTCATAAATTCCGCCGCCCCAGACTCTAAGCATATTAATCCCCGCATCCTTAGCATTTACAAGGAGTTTGCGGTATTGCTCACGGCTGACACGCGGCAAAAAAACATCTTGCGGAACATAATTTGCACCTTTTATAAAAACCGGTTTTCCGTTCAACGTAAAATAAAAACTCTCGCCAATCGAATCTTTTTCCTGAATAAGTTTCACATCACGAATACCTGCTTTGATTATCTTCTCATCTAAAATCTTTTCCCCTCTGCGAATCTGAATTTTATAATAATAAAAATTCTGCTTTCCCTCAGGAAGCATCTGCCAGAGCTTTGGATTTTCTATCTCAAAATTAAAAGTTTTAAGAATCAGGAAATCGGGTTTCTTATTTTTATATTTCGAATTATCCGGAATCATTCCTAAAATATTCTCTCCCGATGAATCGCTTAAAACATAGCTGAGACCTTTTGTTTCAGCCGTCGGAGACAATTCGAAAATGCAATTGATATTTATCCTTGCACTATTTTCGGAAATGCTTTCGGTTTGAAAAATTGCATCGGAAATAAATCCGTCATACGACACCAGATAAACATTCCGCCAGATGCCCGATGTGATAAGCCGCGGCGCCCAGTCCCAGCCGAAGTGATATGCGGCTTTGCGGGTGAATGCATTATACTTTCCGGGAAGTCCTTTGATTTCATAATCCTCGTAATACTTTGCCTGAAGCGAATCTGAAACTTTTACGGGCGAATAAAAAAATATCTGAATCTTATTTATTCCGCTACGCAGATATTTATTCACGGAAATTCTGTATCGCCTGAACATATTATCTGCATTCAGAATATTTTTCCCGTTTAAAAAACATCAGCATAAGTATCAATCCCTTCAAATACAAGCTCCGTATGCCTTTCCGTCATTTCTTTTGTAACCATAAACTCAAGCATATACTCTGTACTTTCATTTTCTATCCATTGAAGCGAGTTCGCATTGTCATATAGAAATGGGTCTTGAATCAAATCATTTGCAAGCATATCTGTATGCAATGTTCCCGGAACCTTTGCGGAATACCACGCCGTATCGCTTAACCGTCTGAACTTCCAGCCGTTATTCAATTCCTTTACGGTTTTATCTTGAGATATTAAACTACCCGCAAAAAGAAATATAAATAATGATATGATTACCGGAATTCGCATAAGATAAAAATATTGATTTATTTTATTTATTTAAACGCAAATTTTACATTTTTCCGAAACTATGTAAAACTTAATCCGTAAATTATACTAACTTAATTCTATTTTCCAACAACTAAAATATTTATTTATGAAAAAATTTATTCTTCTGTTTATTTTCTTAATGTATTTTTCTGTTTCCTTTTCTCAATCTTCCGTTGATACTTCCGCCTTTGGCAAAATCAGGGAAGAGGTTTTTGTTAATACCAAAGCATTTGAAACTTTAGTTTACTTATGCGATGTTCTCGGACCGCGATTGATGTGGTCGCCGCAGTATAAAGAATCTGCGGAATGGATTAGAGAAAAGCTCCACGAATGGGGAATTGAAAAAGTTTACTTTGAAGATATTAATAGATCGGAAGAGCGTCGTGTAGGGAAAGAGTGTAGATCTCGGCGGTCGCCGTA
>CALKAJ010000197.1 GCA_937983305.1 uncultured Ignavibacteriota bacterium
GACCACCGAGATCTACACTCTTTCCCTACACGACGCTCTTCCGATCTATATCATACCATCCCTTCGTAAAAACTGTTCATCCTAAAATGGATATTGTGATAATAAGAGAAAACGAAGAAGATTTATATGCAGGTATTGAGCACAGACAAACTGATGAAGTCTATCAATGTTTAAAACTTATAACAAGACCGGGTTCTGAAAAAATTATCAGATATGCATTCGAATTTGCAAGAGCAAACGGCAGGAAAAAAGTAACTTGTTTTATGAAAGATAATATTATGAAACTGACAGACGGTTTGTTTCATAAGGTATTTGACGAAATAGCGGCAGAATATCCGGATATCGAAAATGAATCGTGGATAGTTGACATTGGAGCCGCTAAAATGGCTTCCACTCCGGAAAATTTTGATGTAATAGTTCTTGAAAATTTATATGGAGATATACTTTCAGACGTAGCCGCTATGATGACAGGTTCGGTAGGACTCGCAGGCTCTTCAAATATTGGTGAGCATTGCTCAATGTTTGAAGCAATTCACGGCTCGGCACCAAGACATGCAGGTCAGGATAAAGCAAATCCTTCCGGATTGTTACTCGGAGCAGTTTTAATGTTAATTCACATTAAGCAATTTGATGTTGCTACTAAGGTACACAATGCCTTTTTGAAAACACTTGAGGACGGAATTCACACATACGACTTATATAAAGAAGGACTAAGCAAGAAAAAAGTAGGTACAAATGAATATGCTGAAGCAATCATAGCAAGGCTTGGCCAGAAACCAACAACATTGAAGGCAGTTAATTATCAGGCAAGTGATACGAATGTTGTCGAAACTAAGAAACATAAGGAAACGGTCAGAGCCAAAAAAGAGCTTGTAGGAATTGACGTTTTTATAGACTGGAAAAAAGGCAGTGCGGATGAACTTGGAGATTCGATTAAAGATGTTCAGACAAAGAATCTAAAGCTGTTGATGATTAGTAACCGTGGAACAAAAGTATGGCCTGACGGATTACCGGAAACATTTATTACAGACCATTGGAGATGCAGATACCTTCATCCGGAAAAGGGAACAGTAGTGCATAATTCGGATGTGATTGAGTTGCTCGATGCGATTAATAAGGCAGGTTTTGATTTTATAAAAACAGAACATTTGTATAATTTTGATGGCGAGGCGGGTTATTCGCTGGCTCAAGGACAATAGCGGAAAAGAACTTCGAACACAGATGACACGAATTTAACGGATTTCCGCTGAAGAAATGTAAAAATAAAAAAATATGAAACTAACAGAATCAGAATTAAAAAAAGAACTGGAAGCAATGCCGGGCTGGGAATACAAAGACGGCTCGATTGTAAGAGAATATAAAACCGGGAATTTCCCAAATACGATGGCATTGACTGCGGGAATAGGCTCATTATGTCAGCAATTTGACCATCACCCGGATTACCTTACTTTGAAATATTCTTCCGTAACGGTTGCATTTTCAACTCATACGGAAGGCGGAATCACAGAGAAAGATATAAACATCGCAAAAGAAATTGAGAAGTTAAAATTATTTTCATAGAGACATATTTAAAGAGCTTTCACAGCCTTCCTAAGCTGGAGCTTAGGAAGGAGAATAAAAAAACTTTCAATTCCTAAGGGATTGGGGTTTTACTTTGTTTGCACTCCGTAGGAGTGCTATGTTTGTAGAGAGAGAAGATATTCTTCCTACAAACTTTCAATCCCTACGGGATTGTTTTTTAAAAGAGATCGGAAGAGCACACGTCTGAACTCCAGTCACGAATCACCATCT
>CALKAJ010000198.1 GCA_937983305.1 uncultured Ignavibacteriota bacterium
GAAATAAAGACACATTCGTTGCTCCGTTAGAAGGAGAAACCAGAATTGGTGGAGAAGGCTGAGCCATTAGTTCAGCAAATGACAGGAACAAGACAAGGAATAAAAATGTAGATATGAATCTTTTCATACTGTGACACCCTTGTGTAAGTTTATGAGATTGTTTATTTGTAAGTTTAGATATCAAGATAGATGCTTTGTTTTGGTTAGCAAAAGTAACTTTAAATATTAATAAAATATAGTAATTACATAATTAAAAATCAACTTATTGTTTACCCAATCCCCCCCGTTTGCAACTTACGATTACGCAATAAAGTAAATTAACTTTTAAAAAGCAATACCTTTTTTTGTATATAAAAAAACCCGATAAATATTATCGGGTTTAAATTTTTCTTATTTTAAAATAATTTTATTTAGTCTTTTCTTTTTCGTAAACTTTGCCGGTACCTCCGCAGTGATAGCATTTGACTCTTTGCAACTGCAAGTCCATTGAATCAAATCTGTTATTGCGATTTAATCCATCGGAACTTGTGGATTTGGAATCAAGCTTTCCAAATTGATAAGTTAATCCTACTACCCAGCCCCATCCCTGACATTCAGGGCATGCGACTTGCTTCATAACAGATTTAACATTTTTTGTTTCTCGCTCTTTAACAGCATTGTTATCCTGCGAAAAAGCAAATGCAACGGGAATCAATAAAAAAACCGCAATCATTATTACTTTCTTCATTTTTTGATTCTCCTTATAATTTAATTATAAAGCAGAAAATCTGCTCTGATATTTAATACGAAATAATTATTATAATAGTTTCGGGTATTAAAAAATCATTTATTTCCGGAGTAGCGGTTTTGAGCGGAAAGTTCAATTTTTCTTAATCTGATGTAATGAGGCGTAACTTCAACCATCTCATCTTCATTAATAAATTCAATCGCCTTTTCGAGTGTCATTGGAGTAACGGGAGTTAATACAATACCTTCATCTTTACTTGATGCTCTCATATTTGACATTTTTTTAGGTTTGCATGCATTAACATTCATATCATTGCTCTTGTTATTTTCTCCGACTATCATTCCTTCATACACTGCTTCCCCGGGTGTAATGAATAGTATGCCGCGAGGTTCGAGATTAAATAAAGCATACCCTGTAGCACTTCCCTCTCTGTCAGAAACGATGGAACCTGTCAATCTTAACGGATAGTCTCCCCTGTACTCTTCATAACCTTTTAAATAACTGTTCATAATACCGGTCCCTTTTGTATCAGTCAGGAATTCATTCCTGTATCCTATCAAACCTCTTGAAGGAATAGAGAATTCTATTCTAACTCTTCCGGTGCTGTGATTAACAAGATTTATCATTCTTCCTTTTCTCTGCGAAAGTTTATCGGTAACAACTCCGACAAAACTTTCTCCGCAATCAATAAATAAATGCTCTATTGGTTCAAGTTTTTTCCCGTTTTTTTCTTTATATATCACATGCGGTCTTCCGACACTGAGTTCAAAATCGTCTCTTCTTAATGTTTCAATTAATATCGCCATTTGAAATTCTCCTCTGCCTTTGACAACAAAACTGTCCTTCGTATCGGCATCTTCAACTCTCAAAGCAACATTTCTTAATGTTTCCTTGTATAGTCTTTCTCTTAACTTCGCTGACTGAACATGCTTACCGTCTTTTCCGGCGAAAGGAGAAGTATTGATGCTGAATAGCATAGAAATTGTCGGCTCATCAACCGCAACTCTCTTAAGAGCTTTTGGTGATGCCTGATTGCAAATCGTATCGCCTATATGTACTTGGTCTATACCTGCAATAACTATAATATCTCCCGGTTCCGCTTTTTCAACTTCTTTTAAAGAAAGACCGTTATAAACCTGCAGCTTGGTAACTTTCAATGGTTTGTTCTCTCCGTCTTCGTTTATGCAAATCAGATTATCATTACATACTGCAAAACCATTAGCAACTTTACCTATTGCAAGTCTTCCTATGTAATCAGAGTAATCAAGGTCAGCCACAAGCATTTGAAAAGGTTCGTCAGGGTCATAAGTCGGAGGTGGAATCTCCTTTACTATTTCTTCAAAAAGAGGCTGTAGGTCATTTCCTTTTTCTTCAGGAGAAGTCATAACAATTCCTTCTTTACCAATTGCATACAATATCGGGAATTCAATTTGTTCTTCTGTTGCATCAAGGTCAAGAAATAAATCATATATTTCATTCAGAACTTCTGCCGGGCGTGCATCTTTTCTGTCTATTTTGTTAATTACAACAATAATCTTTTTTCCTGAATCAAGTGCTTTTTTCAAAACAAACCTGGTTTGAGGCAACGGACCTTCAGATGCGTCAACAAGAAGTATGGCTCCGTCAACCATCATAAGTGCTCTTTCAACTTCACCTCCAAAATCAGCGTGACCGGGAGTATCAAGAATATTGATTTTAACATCGTGCCAAAACACAGAGCAATTTTTTGCTGCTATGGTGATTCCTCTTTCTCTTTCGAGGTCCATACTGTCCATAACTCTATCATCAATTTCCTGATTTTGTCTGAATGTTCCGCTTTGATTAAACATATGGTCAACTAAGGTTGTCTTACCATGGTCAACGTGTGCTATAATAGCTATATTTCTGAGTCGAAGATTTTTTTGCTTATTCAAATTAAAAAATTATTAAAGAATTTTAAAATAATGTGAAAAATTAAAATATTGAAATTACAATAAATTGCTTGATATATTTTACAAAAATAACTAAATTAATCCTAAAACTAAACTAAAAGGAGATAAAAATGAGAACACTACTTATTGCGTTGTTTTTAATTCTGCCTGTAATTGCAATATCGCAAAC
>CALKAJ010000199.1 GCA_937983305.1 uncultured Ignavibacteriota bacterium
ATTTTGCTTTGGAAGTTACAGGTGAAAGTATGATTGATTCAGGTATTTACGACGGGGATATCGTAATTGTGCGTAAACAAGAACAAGCCGATGACGGTGACATAGTCATTGCTCTATTAGACGACGAGGCAACTGTGAAAAAGTTGAGAAGAAACAACATAAAAGCATATCTTGAGGCATCAAATTCCAAGTATAAAGCTATAATGAACAGACCTTTTAAGATTATTGGTAAAGTTATCGAATTGCGAAGGAAATATGATTTATTGCAAAAACCTGTGCTATAATTTATAGTTTCAGTCGTTTAAATATATAATCAATTTTCTTTCCTGCTTTTGAGTAGTCGAAAATTTCAGTGAAATCTGATTCCAATAGGTACTTTTTAATATTAACATCATTTCTTACACTTTCTTCAAAATTTATTTTATTTTCCCAGCACTTCATAGCAACGGCCTGAACAATTTTATACGCTTCTTCCCGTCTCATCTTTTTTTCTATTAGTTTGAGTAATAAACTTTGAGAAAAAATCAATCCTCCGGTAAGCTCTAAATTATGCTTTATGTTAGACTTATTAACTACTATATATTTAATCAGGTTAGCGAATTTACTTAAAATGTAATCTAATAGAATGGTTGTGTCAGGTAAAATAATTCTTTCTACAGAAGAATGTGAAATATCCCGCTCGTGCCATAGGGTAATGTTTTCCATTGCCGCAAGAGAATTTCCTCTGATAACCCTCGCCAAGCCGGAAAGCTGCTCAGATGTTATTGGATTTTTTTTATGAGGCATTGCAGAAGAACCTTTTTGCCCTTTTGAAAAAAATTCTTCGAGCTCGAGAACTTCTGTTTTCTGCAAATGTCTTATTTCAGTGGAATATTTTTCAATACAAGAGGCTATTATTGCTAACGTTGTTATAAATTCAGCGTGTCTGTCTCTTTGAAGTATTTGAGTTGCAATTTTGGTGGTTTTAAGATTAAGTTTTTTACATACATATTTTTCGACTTCGGGTGAAATATGTTCGTAAGTTCCAACTGCTCCTGAAATTTGACCAACGGAAATAATTTCAATTGCTCTTTTCAATCTGTAAATATTCCTGTTAGTTTCGTCATACCATAAGGCAAACTTCAAACCAAGAGTAATTGGTTCTGCATGAACTCCATGTGTTCTTCCTATCTGATAAAGATATTTATATTTAACAGCTTTAGATTTGAGTATTTCTTTTACAGCCGTTAATCTTTTGAAAATCAATTCTCCGGCTTGCTTCATTTGCACAGATAATGCAGTATCTAAAACATCAGAACTTGTCATTCCTTTATGTATAAATCTTGAATCAGGACCAACGTATTCCGCAACATTTGTCAAAAAAGCTATGACATCGTGTTTTACTGTTTCTTCAATTTTTAAAACCCTTTTAGTTTTAAATGCTGCTTTTTTCCTGATGTTATCCAAAGACTTTTTAGGTATCAATCCAAGCTTTGCCTGAGCTTCACAAGCTAATATCTCAATTTCGAGCCAGATTTTAAATCTGTTTTCATCAGTCCATATTTCTGAGGATTCTTTTGGAGAATATCTTGGTATCATAATTATGCTTTTTTAATTATAAGTAATGTTAAATCGTCGTTTTGAATATTTCCTTCACGGAAATTATTTATTTCTTCTAAAATTTTATTTTTAATCTCGTTTGGTCCCAAATATTTATTTTGCTCTAAACATTTTATTAATCTTTCTTCTCCAAATTCTTCTCTTGAATGATTCATAGCTTCCGTAATACCGTCAGTATAAAATAAGAATAAATCTTCATTTTCTATAGCTAATTCTTTTTCCTCAGTGTATTTATCAAAAATATCTCCGTTTTCGAGACCTAACCCTATACCCTTTGAGTTTAGAATTTGTATCTTATTATTTTTCATAAAAAGCACCGGATTATGTCCTGCTCTGCAAAATGTGATAATACGCTTTTCTATATCAAGCAAACCGGCAAGTATAGTAACAAAATACTTTCTTTCGATGTTGTGGAAAATTTGTTTATTCACTTCAGAAAGAATTCTAACAGGACTTTCGAATTCTGTTGCTGCAAATTGAATCATCGCCTGAATTTTAGACATATATATTGCCGAAGGTATCCCTTTGCCTGATACATCTGCTACGAGTAGCAGATATTTCTTTTCGCTAATTTTAATAATATCATAAAAATCACCGCCAATTGTTTTTGCCGGTAATGTAAACCCTGCGACTTTATAACCGGGAATATCAATATTACTTTGCGGAAGTAAATCCTCCTGAATTCGTTTAGCTATTACAAGTTCTTCTTCAAGTTTTTTATTTATTTTTTCTTCAATCTCAAGTTTCGAGTTTTCAATAGCAAAAGCTGTATGGAAAGCAAAAGTTTTTAATAAATCAATATCTTCATCAGAATATGATTTCCCTGATGATTTATGAGAGAAATTAAGAGCACCGATAACAATATTATCAAGAATTAAAGGTACAGATAAATTGGTTCCGCAATGTTTTAATAAATTTTGTTCCTCCGTTGTCAAATTAAAATCCTGATATATAGAAGCCGAAATTTGCAGAGGCTTTTTGTTTGTTATGTAAAACTTTTTTATCAAAGTTTTAACTATTTCAGTATTTACCTCACTCTTACCAATATATTTTTTTTCTTTGATTAATTTTTTAAAATCATCATTTAATAACCAGATAATAACGGTGTCAATTCCAATAGAGTTTTTTATTTCAAATGATATTTTATCAAGCATTTCATTTACATCAGTTATAAAAGGAAGAGATTGCGAGAACTGTGAAAGCGATTTTCTGTAATTGTATCTTTCTTTAAAAAATATTTTATCTACAATATTCTTTGCACCTTTCTGGACAGAGTCAAACGTAAAAGTGACAATGATAATAAAACCTATTGAAATAACAGCTCTGATGTCAATTAAAAAGTCTGAAATAAAGTTATCAATAATATAGACCAGGAACAAATAAAATCCGACTATTAGAAACGTAACCAAGCTTAGTACAATACCTCTTTTTACAATAAATTCAGTATCAAGTATTCTGTATTTAAATATCGAATAACCAAAAGAAACAGGAATAGCAAGTTCTAATGTTATCGGAAGCATTAACCAAATGTTTATTAAAAATATTGGTTTTTGAATGAATAATCTAAAAAACAGAAAATAAATTAGTCCTATACCGGCAATAGTGAAGCCAATCATTATTGACTTCAGAGATTTTTTCAATGAGGGCTCATTAATTTTTCTATAGGAAATTATGAATGTTATTATTCCTATGATTGTATAAATTGCAGGAAATAAAATAACAGAAATTAAGTCGAAGCTGAAAAATCCTTGTTTAGATTTTGTAATAACATTTAGTATAACCTGAATTATTGGCGGAAAAAAAGCAAAAATATAAACAGAGGTTATAATTCTTTTTCGGTACTTAAAATTATATTTGTAAGGATATGTAAGAAAGAAATGAAGAAACAGAGCCGGAAAGAGGAATACACTTATTATACCTAAAATAAGGAGATATGTTAAGAATACAACAGTAATTGTTGGAGTGTTCGGTAATACGCGAAGACCGGAAGAATTCCCATATAAAACGAGGCCGGTTGAAGCAACCATTCCCAACCAGAAAAAAAGTTTCGAAGTAAATTCATCCGGGTTCGAATAACCCACTGTAAAACCTACTAACAGAAATCCCAGACTTAAAGTCCAGAATATCAGAAACATTACATCGAGAAATTTATAAACATAGATTTTGAACTCTAAAGTATTTCCATTTCGAATTACTGTATAAGTAATAATTTCATCCTTATAAGAGTTCAGGATATTCATTCCATCGTTTGAATTTATTATTTCTTTTCCATCTATTGCAATTAAAATATCACCGTTCTTTAATCCGGCTTCATCTGCAACTCCTCCGGTAATAACATTTGAAATTGTTAGCCCCGGTTTATATTTACCGGTTGAATCTACTATAGGTTCCCATAAACAATCATCGGTTGTCATACGCATTGAAAACATAGAACGATAAAAAAATATGCTTATAATAATAAAAAAATGTAAGGCGATAATTGTGTAAATAAACCTTATAGTATTATTTGAGAATTTTAGCTTCATTTATTTTAATACCTTAATAATTAGAGAAGTAATATCATCGTTTTGTATATAATTGCCTTTAAA
>CALKAJ010000200.1 GCA_937983305.1 uncultured Ignavibacteriota bacterium
ATACCATGAAAAGACCTCTTCAAATACAATTTACTAATCATCTAAAAATCAATCAGATGATTTTGGGTGACGGTTTGGCCAAAGTGGAGATAAATGCCATAGGGGTGCGTTTAGCAAGTAGTTATAAGCAAGCCTAAAAGACGACAGTGCAACAATAAACAGACGACTAAAAATTGAACTTTAACACAAAGACAAACCATTTTGACAGGTGAACACAGACATAAAAACGATACAACAAACGGACAACGAGTAAGCCGACACTCATTGCCGACCCTTCTGTATTTTTTATTTTCCCCACCGCACATTTTTTTTAATTCAATTTTAGCCAGCCGCACATTGGCACATTTGCAAGCCGCACAAGCCGACTCACAAACCCAAGCTTGCAAAAGAGCCAATTTTGCCAACGCTCCTATGACAATCATTGGGCTAAAAAACGTAATTTGGACAACTAAAAATTAACGAACAGACAATAGATAAATGAGTTTAAATACACAAAATCTTCAATCAATTATAAACTTCATCTGGACAGTTGCAGACGATGTATTGATTAATAAATTTCTTGAAAATCAGTACCAAGACGTAATACTTCCAATGACTGTTTTGAGGCGTTTGGACTTAGCTCTCGAACCGACCAAAGACAAGGTTTTAAAAACACACAACGAATTTAAAAGCAAGATTGACAATGTATCTGGACTTTTGACCAGCGAATTACATGGTAGCGGTTTAGCGTTTTACAACACTTCGCAGTTTACTATGAAAAAACTGCTTGCCGACCCCAAAAATATTGACACCAACTTTTTAGACTACTTAAATGGGTTTTCTGAAAACGTGCAAGACATCATTACAAAATTCAAATTTCGCAATCAGTTAAAGACATTTGAAGATACAGGCATAACCTTTTCTCTCATTGAGAAATTCTGCAATCCAAAAGTTGAGTTAAGCCCCGACAAAATATCGCCTATGGCAATGGGCTATATGTTTGAGGATTTGATACGCAGATTTAACGAAAAAACAAATGCAGCAGCAGGGCGACACTTTACGCCAAGAGAAATTATTGAGTTAATGACGCATTTGGTTTATCTACCAGTAAAAGACAAAATTCAAAAAGGAACTTTTTTAGTTTATGACCCTTGTGCTGGTTCAGGTGCAATGCTTACACAATCAAAACTATTTGCAACAAACCCCGAAGGAGAAATAAAATCCAAAGCAACTTTCCATTTATACGGACAAGAGAACACAGGCGAAATGTACGCCACTTGTAAATCGGATATGTTGCTGAAAGGCGAAGACCCCGACAAAATAAAGTTTGGCTCAACGCTTAGTGAATATGGTTTTGAAGCAGATTTGAAATTCAATTTCATGCTGACCAACCCGCCATACGGTACAACTTGGAAGCAGGACATTGAAAATTTGAATGTTGGTAGTGAAAAGAAAATCAGCATCGTTGACAAACGGTTTAATCTTAAAATCAAAAATTTTAAAGGTGAACTGGAAGAAACTTGTTTGACTTCACGAAGCAATGATGGACAATTGATGTTTATGCTTCATATGCTTTCAAAAATGAAAGACCCTAAAGATGGAGGAAGCCGAATTGCTTCAGTTCATAATGGTTCGGCACTATTTACGGGTGATGCCGGTTCAAGCGAAAGTGGTGTAAGACAATACATACTTGAAAATGATTTGCTTGAGGCTGTGATTGCTTTACCGTTAGATATCTTCTACAATACTGGACAACCAACTTATATATTAATTCTTTCAAACAATAAGGATGCTTCAAGAAAGGGAAAAGTTCAATTGATTAAAGGAGATACCTTCTTTAAAAAAATGACCAAGGCCTTAGGTAACAAGAAAAATGAACTAACAACAGACCATATCAATTCTGTTGTTGAACTCTATTTGAAGAATGAATCAAATGATTTTTGTCAAATTTTCAGTAATAAGGAATTTGGTTATTATACATTAAAAGTAAAGCACTCGAAAGAAGATTTTGAAGAAGATATTGACTTTAAGGATATGGAGTTCGTTCCCTTAACCCAAGACATTGGCGAGTATATTTCTAATGAAATTTTAAAATATACACCTAATGCAAAGGTTGATTTAAAAGCAATAAAAATTGGTTATGCGATAAATTTCTTAGAACATTTTCACAAAGCAAACACATATAGAGAATTAGATAAAGTTATAAAGGACATTCAAAGACTTGAAGAGAGAAGTAACGGATTACTAAATACATTACTACAATGAAAAAGAGAGATAATTTGAAACAGTCGAATATCTCTTGGCTTGGAGAGATACCTCAGGAATGGGAAATAAAAAAAGTTAAGCACGTGCTGTATGAAGTTTCTAATAAATCTGAAACAGGAACAGAGGATTTGCTTTCTCTTTCACAATATACTGGTGTGGAATTAAAAAAGGATAAGAAAAAAAACGAAAATGATAATCTGACTAATGCAATGTCGCTGGTCGGATATAAAATTGTAGACCAAAATCAGTTGGTAATTAATATTATGTTGGCTTGGAATGGCTCAATAGCAATATCCCCTTACAACGGAATAATTAGCCCTGCTTATTGTGTTTATCAATTTCGCAAAAACTTCAACCCGAAGTTTTTTGAATATCTTTTTAAAACGGAAATTTATAAAGCTGAATTTAAACGTAAGTCAACTGGTATAATTGAAAGTAGACTTCGACTTTATTCCGACCAACTATATAACATACACTGTTTGGTTCCTCCAATCATCGAACAGAATAAAATAGTTGAAGTAATAGCATTCAAACAAAAACAAATTCAGAATTTAATTAAGTACACTAACGTCATTTTCGGAAAAACAAATCCCAAAACAGGGTTGCTTCAAGAATATATAAACACGCTGATTTTCAATTTAGTTACAGGTAAGGTTGATGTTCGTGATTTTGAAATTCCAGAATTAGATTTTGAATCAAACGAACTTGAAGAATTCAGCTACTTAGAAAAGGCAGAAGAAGACATTATTGAAGTAGAAACAAATATAGATAATGAGTAAACAAACAGACACAACAGAAAAAGGCTTGGAAGCTCACATCTCTCAACATCTGGTTGAGGAGAACAAGTATTTACTTCGTGAAAACAAAGTTTACGACAATGTTTCCTGCTTAGATAATGAATTGCTGTTTCAATTTCTAGAAGCCACACAACCCAAAGCAGTAGCTAAACTTAAAGCATTTCACAAAGACCTTTATGAGCAAAAAATAATAAAACGTTTAAACGACCAAATACAGGCAAAAGGTGTAATTGAAGTTTTACGTAAAGGAATTACAGATGGCTTTACCGATACCAAATTGAATTTGTTTTACGACAAACCAGTTTCTGCCTACAATGCGGATGCAAATGCATTGTATCAAGCCAATTTGTTTTCGGTAATGCGTCAGGTGTATTTTTCACCCAACGATAAAAAGTCGTTGGACATGATGATTTTCATCAATGGTATTCCAGTAATATCATTTGAGCTGAAAAACGAATTAACCAAACAAAATGTTCAACATGCTATTAAGCAATACAAATACGACCGTGACCCGAATGAAGAATTGTTTCGTTTGGGCAGATTAATGGTAAATTTTGCGGTTGACACCGAAGAAATCTGGATGTGCACACAACTCAAAAAAGAGAAATCCTATTTCCTACCATTCAATAAAGGTTACAACAATGGTGCAGGCAATCCGCCAAAAGATGGAATTAAAACAGATTATTTGTGGAAAGAGATTTTGACCAAAAATAATTTGACCGACATTGTTCAGAACTTCTGCCAATTGATAACAGAAGAAAAAGAATATTTGGACGAGAAAGGAAAAATAAAAACAAGAAAAGAAAAGAAATTAATTTTTCCTCGTTATCATCAATTGCTTGCAGTAAGAAACCTTTTAGCAGATGCACAAGAAAAAGGTTCAGGGCAAAAATATCTAATTCAACATTCTGCAGGTTCAGGCAAATCAAATTCTATTTCTTGGTTGGCTCATCAGTTGGTTGGTTTGCATGACAAATCAGGCAAAGACAATATTTTTGATACGGTAATTGTAGTAACCGACCGAAGGGTTTTAGATGCTCAAATACGAAACAACATCAAGCAGTTTCAACAAGTGAACGGAGTTGTTGAAGCCATCACAGAAGGAAGTAAACAATTAAAAGAAGCATTAGAAGAAGGTAAAAAGATTATCATTACCACTATTCAAAAGTTCCCTCACATTGTAGAAGAAATTGGCGAATTACCAGGAACAAACTTTGCAATTATCATTGATGAAGCTCACAGTAGTTTGAGTGGACAAATGGCAAGGAAACTTAACGAAACCTTATCCAAACTAAATCTTGACCAAGCCACACAATCCGAATTAGAAGAAGATTTGGAAGACATTACAAGCATGGTTGATGTGGAAGATGCACAGGAAACAATTACTGGCGAAGATTTAATCAGGGTTTTAGTGAAGTCAAGAAAGCTGTTGCCAAATGCCAGTTACTTTGCATTTACTGCAACGCCTAAGAATAAAACGTTGGAATTGTTTGGAGTTCCATTTGAAGAAGGAGGAAAAACTAAGTTCCGAGCATTTCATTTGTACTCTATGAAACAAGCCATTGAAGAAGGCTTTATCATGGACGTTTTGCAGAATTACACCACGTATCAAAGCTATTACGCTTTACTCAAAAAAATTGAAGACGACCCCGAGTATGACAAACTTAAAGCCCAAAAGAAATTAAAGGCTTATGTAGAAAGTCATGAACACGCTATAAAGAAGAAAGCTATTTTGATAGTGGAGCATTTCATGGAAAATGTAATTCGTAAAAAACGAATGGGCGGTTTTGCAAAAGCTATGCTGGTAACAAGTTCAAGAGCCAATGCAGTAAAATATAAAAAAGCATTTGACGATTATTTGCACAAAATAAATAGTCCGTACAAGGCAATTGTGGCGTTCTCTGGTGAAATTGACGGACAAACAGAAGCAAACCTAAACGGATTTTCGAGCAACTCAATTCCAACAGAATTTGAGAAAAACGAATATCGCTTTTTATTGGTAGCTAATAAATTCCAAACGGGCTTTGACCAACCTCTTTTGCATACCATGTATGTAGATAAAAAATTAGGCGGTGTAAACGCAGTTCAAACTCTTTCAAGATTGAACAGAAGTCATCCATTAAAGAAAGACACCTTTGTTTTGGATTTTGCCAATACAGCAGAGGATATTGAAAAAGCGTTTAAACCTTATTTTGAAAGCACCATTTTAGGCGAAGCAACCGACCCTAATAAATTGTTCGACCTGCAAGATGCTTTGGACAATTATCAGGTTTACACAAAAGAACAGGTAATTGAATTTTCAGAAAAGATTTTGGCAAACGTTCCCGTTGACCAACTTCATGCAATGCTTGACAGTTCATCAGCGATTTTCAGAAATGATTTAGCAGAGGAACAACAAGCAGATTTTAGAGCAAAGGTTAAAACCTATGTTCGCTTGTACATTTTCCTTTCTCAAATTGTACCGTTTGAAAATCCGTATATGGAAAGGCTTTATATTTTCTTAAACCACTTGCAAAACAAATTAGGTGGTGAAACTCCCATTGATTTAGCACAAGGCATTTTAGACAATATTGACATGGACAGTTACCGTTTGCAATTGGAAGCAACAACCAATATTGCAATGGAGCAGGGAGAAGATTTAAAGCCAATTCCGACCGACATGAGAGGCGGAACAAATCAACCCGAAATTGATAGGTTGTCAAATATTCTCCAAACTTTCAATGACCGCTACGGAACACAATTTGAAGATGCCGACAAGGTTCGACAAATGGCTGAAAACATTGCAAATGATGTTGCGAAAAATCAAGAGCTAATTACTTCAATCAAATATTCAGACGACCAAAACGCAAGAATAACCAGCGACAAAGTTGTTGGCGAAGAATTGCTAAAACACATTACAACAAACTTTGACCTTTATAAATTATACTCCGACAACAAGGAATTTAAAGAAGATTTTTCTGCAATGATGTTTGGTGTTGTGAAAGAGTTAATCAATAGAGGTATTAATGCACAAAAATAATAAATGAAAATCAAAACCATTGAAATAACAAACGTAAAAGGCATTGGAAACAAAGCTTTCGTTTTGGATTTGTTACCCAACAAGCCCAATCTTTTGGTTGCTCCTAATGGTTTTGGCAAAAGTTCATTCAGTATTGGGTTTGACTCTCTTAAAAGAGCTAAAATTGAATTAGACACAAAGCACTATCATCAAGATAATGATGCCAACAGACCGACACTTTCAATGGTTGTCGAAGATGCAGCAGGAACACGAACACTTTCAGCTAACGATACGACCAATACTATTTCCAACGAGTTTGATGTTTTTGTAATCAATAGTCAATTGATGGCAAAGGCAACTAAAATGAATATTGGTGGAAATGTAATTGTCAAATCCTCATTGGAAATATCACCAACTGTTTTAGTGCCAACTATTCCGCCAAAAGTTTTGTTCAGTTACAATTCTGGCGATGCAAAAAAGACGTTTGGGGCAAATGGCAAGATTTTACCAAATATTTCAAATGCCTTTAATTGTGCTCCATTATTGTGGGATATAGTAAATGAAGTAGATTTTTCAAAGTTTGGTCAAGTGAAAAATTCAAAATCACTAAGTGACCTTAAAACCGAAATAAATTCTCATGCAGGTACTTCCGAAGTAATTAAGAATTGGATTGAAGCCAATAAAAGGGCAGAAATCCAAGCGATAAGTGAATTTTCAAAATTGGCAGATATTTTAAGAAGGTTCGATGAAATAAAGACAGATGTTGATAGCTACTTGGCAGCATTTCAAATTATTGATGTTGCAAACGCTATGGCAGCGAATTTTAAAAAAGCTGTTAATTACGCTTGTTATCTTGACGACAAAGCATATTACGAAAAAACAATTTCCAATTTTAATACTACCCGCCATACAATCAGACCAAAGGAAGACAAAAAGCACAACAGCTTAATTGTTGAGTGGCCAAAAGCCCATGAAATTTCAAACGGACAGAGAGACGTTTTATCTTTTATTACAATGCTAATGAAAGCAAAAAGAAATTTCAGACAACGAAATTGTATATTAATCATTGATGAAATATTTGACTACTTAGACGATGCAAACTTAATTTCATTTCAGTATTTCATAACGACAATGATTGAAGAAATGAAATCACTAGGGAAAAATTTCTTCCCAATTTTAATGACGCATTTAGACCCACTTTTCTTTAATCATTTTTGCTTCAATCGACACAAGATTAAAGTTGTGTACCTTAAAGATGTTCCATATCATTCAAATCCGAATTTGGTTAAACTAATTAAAAAAAGAGAGGACTCAACAATCCAACAGAATGTAGATAAACATCATTTTCATTTTGAACCGACATCGGTAGATATTTCTGCTGAATTTACAGCTCTCGGTTTGCCTGCTTCTTGGGGAAACTCAATTAGGTTTCATCAATTTATTGAAGCCGAAGTTCAAAAATATCTCAACGACCAAACAGACTATGACCCATTGGCAATTTGCTTTGGTGTAAGAGTAAGAATAGAAAAATTAATTCATCAACAAATTGCAGACCCTGCAAAACAGGCTCTATTCCTTGCAGAACATGGAACCAAAAAGAAATTAGATTACTGCGAAGAAATTGGACATTCAGTTCCTGAAATATTTTATTTACTTGGAATTATTTACAATGACAGACTTCATTGGAGAGAAGGAATTGACAATGTTCGACCGGTTGCAATCAAATTAGAAAACTTGACTATAAAGAATTTGATACGTGAAATATTCAACTAACATAAGCCATCGCACAGGTGTAAGCACATTTGCAAGCCGCAAAAGCCCAAGCACAGACCAAAGCTTGCAAAAGAGCTTCCACCTTTCCCACCCAGACAAAATTGAATTAAAAAAAATCTCCTCCGCTTCTGAAAATAAAAAATACGCAACCGCACAACACGACACGACAAAGACAGAGAAACGCAGTATTGACAATGGTTTGCAAGGACGGTGGACAGAAGGCCAGCTTATAACACTAAGTCGAATAGCCGAAAAGCCCCGAAAAAAGAGCCATTATACCGCT
>CALKAJ010000201.1 GCA_937983305.1 uncultured Ignavibacteriota bacterium
CTTATTTTAATACAATATTTAATGTCAATCGAAATCATTTTAGTAAAACACATTTTTTTGTAATTGTAAAATTGCTTGTTTCAATTCTGTAAAAATAAACGTCTGACGAAAGTCCTTCCGCATTAAAACTGACCTGATATGTTCCGGGTTGCTTGTATTCGTTGACAAGGGTTTTAACTTGTCTTCCAAGTATATCGTAAATATCCAATTTTACTATTCCAGCATTTATAATTTGAAATTTAATATTTGTAATTGAATTAAACGGATTCGGATAGTTTTGATATAATGAATATTCGTTTGGAATTGAGTTTTCTTCCTTATTTATCCATACATTTTGAAAATATAGGTTTGTATCGGTGCTTATTCCATAAAATTGTTCTGTTCCACCTAAAAAAACAGGCGAGCCGAAGCCGATACCCATTATTTTATTATCTGAAATAACTTTTAAGTTTTTTATCGCTTTATATCCTTCATTATAAGTTGTTATTCTTTGAGTCCTTATAACATTCAAATTTGAATCTGTAATCCTTATTAAACTTTCCTGTATAGGACCTCCCGGAATTGTGTTTGATGCAAATATTAATCGGTTTGCATTTATAACATTAAAAGAAAATGTATAAAAATTTTCTGATCTATAAACATTCACCGAATCCAAGCTATAAATATTTCCAGATGTGTCCATTTTCATCTTTATAAAATTTGTTGTATCCGGTGCTGAATCATTTATATCTCCAAATATAAAAAACTCATTATTAATTCTTTTTATACAGGATATAAAATATCTGCTGCTAATATCTTTTAGCCATATTATGTTTCCATTTTTATCAAGTTTAAATATTGAAGGACCATAATTCAATTCAAATATACAACTGTAAAGGTTTGAATCTGATTTTCCCTCCGTTATTGAGTATATCACATACGCATTATACTCTGATTTCTTTTTAGACCACATATAATTTAATGAGGAATCAAGCTTTAAAAGAAAATCTTCTCCCTGAATAAGAAAGCCACCGTCTTTTGTTTTAATGATTTCTCTGGGATAATAGGTTAATTCCTGTGCGCTGAAATTTTTATCCCACAAAAGATTTCCCGAAGAATCAATTTTACTGATAAATGCATAGTAAAAACTAAAACTTGCATATCCGGAAACCAGTACACTACCGTTTTCTAATGGATAGCAGCAATATGCATTGCTCCTAAATGAACCGGTTGCTTTGAATTTTCGTGACCATATAGTATCGCCTTGCGGGTTGATTTTCTTTACCCTATAATAATAATCATCAGAATAGCCCACCATTATATAATTTCCGTCCGTTGTCTGGCAAATATCCTGCCCTGCTTCCTCAATTGGAACTGTAACCGGAAATAATTTTTCCCATCGGTTGTCACTGCCGGGAACGGGTGTCTGATTGTTGTTTTGAGAATAAACGGGGTGACATAAAATAGAAATTAAAACAATTAAGAAAATTATTACGTTATGCATATTATTGTTTATTATGTTTTTTAAATTTATTTATTTGGCTTTCCAATAAAGATTTTTCCCCACTCGCTTTCAGTATCAGCATGAGCGAAATATATATTTCCGAATTTTGCCTCGATATTTGAGTGAACATTCAGACCAAGCGGAAGTATTAAAGGACTTGTTCTTTCTTTCCTCCATACCTTTCCGTTATAAGTATAGATATTTCCCAGAGGATATAAAAATGCAACAAGATAGTCTTTTGATATTCCTCCTATTTTTGCACCGCCGCCTTCACAATATGAATGATGCACCCAATCCGTTCCATTGAAATATCTTACTTCTTTGGAAAAGGGATGTATCATTAATAGGTCAGGACCGCAACGATATATAAAGTCTGTCAAACATTCTTTATCGTACGGGCTATAACAACCTATTTTAGTGTTGACAAATGTATCTCCGACAAGTTTATATGTGTAATGGTATCCCGGAAGATAAGTTGTTACTTTAGTGGCGAATGCAAATATTTCATTTGTAGGGCTTTTATATAACCTGGCTGTATAAATAGTATCATCATCCGATAACTTATATTTTGTTACATTTCCGTTATCGTAATGAAACACCAGATTATTGTAATAAGTACAAATCCATGCCTGATTTGGTCCTTCTACTAAAATATCTGAAGCATCGGCAAAAGCTGAATCCAGAATGGTTGTGGAAACAGCTCCATTTGTAACTTTTTTTATTGTCGGAAAACGATGGCCGTTTACCAAAGTATATCCTGAAATGAAAAAGTTATTTCTGTCGTATCCATTAATACTTACAACTTTAAATTTTTGGTCATAAAGATTATAAGGATAAAGACTACTATCCTGTAAATAAGCTATGCTCGTCCATATTCTAACATATATCATATTTGTATCTGCTACATAAATTGTGTATAGACTATTGTAAAGATAGTCTATCGTTTTCCATTTATATCTGCTTGCAGTATCAGGACCGGGTTCGGGTTCCGGTGGTACTACCGGATTATCTTTATCACACGCAAAAAATAAAACTGCCAATATTAATAAAGAAAAATATAAGAATTGTTTGATTTTCATAACAGAAAATAATTTAATTATAAAAAAAGTTTTTATTTACGGCTCATCTGCCTTTACTTATGCTGATTCAAATAATTTAGTGAATCTTTGTTTTATTTTCAATCTATGGCGCTCTTGTCATATTTCCTCCGTTTTTTAAATTTATTTTAACATAATACTTTTATTTCTCTTATCATTTTTCGTGTTATTTTTTTTTGAA
>CALKAJ010000202.1 GCA_937983305.1 uncultured Ignavibacteriota bacterium
CCACCGAGATCTACACTCTTTCCCTACACGACGCTCTTCCGATCTGCTATTATGAGATTTTCTAAAATAACCTAGGAACTTGAATTTAATGAAAAAGTGATACCATTTTGATACCATTTGGGGTGATTTGGGAGCATTTTGGACGAATAAAAACATCAAAAACCAGTTACTTTTCGCTAATTTGAAATAAAAAAATGCAATCTTAATCAGCGAGTCAGAGGTGCATTTAATATTTCCCGGTTACAAGTTTGGCAATGATATTTGTCAACTGAAATAATTTGCCACAAGAATCCGTTTTTTTATATAAATTTTTATGTTGCACTTTCGGGCAACATTACTTATATTTATTTTGTGATTAAGAAAAATAAAAAAAGAACTATTATCTTTTATAAGGACTATTTTCAAAAATTCTTTGTTAAACAAAAAGACAAGGTCAGAGATAAAATTATCTGGACTTTTGAATTAATAGAAGAATTACCAAGAGTTCCCGAAACTTATCTAAAACATATTGAGGGTACTGATGGACTGTATGAAATCAGGGTACAATTAGGCAATGAGATTTATCGAATCTTTTGTTTTTTCGACAAAGGACAGTTAGTAGTGATTATTAACAGTTTCCAAAAGAAAAGACAAAAGACACCAAAAGAGGAAATTGAAAAAGCAATAAAAATTAAACAAGAATACGAAAATGAAAAAAAATAATATAATAACATTAGAACAGTTCAAAGACAAGAACTATGGTAAACCCGGCACTGCAAAACGTGACAAATTAGAGGCAGGTTACGAGAGTTTTAAACTCGGAGCATTAATTCACGAAGCCCGTATTTTAAAAGGTTTGACACAGGAAGAACTTGCGAACAAAGTCGGCACGACAAAAGCCTACATTTCAAAAATCGAGAATAACATTAAAGAAGTACGGTTCTCAACACTTGAAAAAATAGTTAAACTCGGTTTTGAAGGGCAACTTCACCTTTCAATCCGACTTTGAAGATATTATCTAAATACCATGGTTTGTAACAAGTGTACAAAGGTGAAAGTCCCTATGTCGGGACTTTTTTGTTTTGGTAGAGCAGTCTAAATTTATCTATCCTGATGTATTTTAAAAGCTAAAGATTTCCGGTATTTTTAAAAAATCAGAGTAACTAATAAATTTATTTTTTAACAGCATCTCTATAATAGACTAAATATCCGCCTACTCTTTTTAAAAAACGTATGTTCGGGTTTTCCTTTAAAGTTTTTTCAATATTTTGACTTTTACTGACAAAATATACCGATTTGTCAATCTCTCCGTTCAAAAGCCATTCTGAATCAAGGCTGTTTTTATTTTCAGGGTTTTTCTTAAATGTATAAAATAAATGTGCGTAACTTTTGAACCCAACAACATCGCAATACACATCTTCATATTGAATGGATTTATAAAAATCTACTATATCTTTCTGTAAATGTAAATCAATTTTAGGAGAAAAAGTCTTTAACGAAATGTTTATTCCTATGGCATATATAGCGAAAAGAGTTATTACACCTGCATATAAACCTTCTTTGTATTTTCTTCTAATCAAAAAGAATATCAATACTCCTGCCGGAAGTAGTATAAACGCTATGGTTTCAAATCCTGTCCAGACAACGGGTTTCATTATCAGAGCCGTTGCAAAATCATCACTTACCTTATCAATCCAGCTTTCTTTGTATTTAAACAATAGGGGTAAAGAGATTACAACTATTGTCATCAAAACAGATGTTACTGCCAAAACCCAATCTATCCATCTTCTCCAAACAGATTTATTATTTATAACATTATAAATAAAATATGCGGCAAGAAAAGTAACAGGGAAATAAGCAAGAGATGAATAGTGAACAATTTTAGTTTTAACTATTGAGAATAGAATTAAAACAACCCAGAACAAAATTACCATCCACGTATGATAACTTTTTTGGACTTTAGAGTCGGATGGGATTTTTTTAAATCCTTTTATGGCTAATATCGATGCCGGAAATAATCCAATAAGAATAATCACAAAATGATAATAAAAAGGACCGCCATGTCCAGCATCCTGAGTTGAGAATAATCTAATCTGATAAACAATGAATTCCCGCAAGAAGAAAAATCCGTTCTGAAAAGTTTCAATTCCGAACCATGCTGTAGAAACAATAAAAGCAACTATATTAAAATAAAATAGTTCTGTAAATCTTAAATTAAACTCTTTTCGTTTCAAAAGCCAATAAACCGCTATCACTAAAATCACGATAAGAAATGCAACAGGTCCTTTTGTCAGTATTGCAAAGCCTGTAAATAATCCGGAAAGAAAAATCCATTTAATTGATTTCTTCCCGCCGGCATCAATAAATCTGCCGTCATTAGAAAATCGAAAAAGAAAATATATTCCCAGAAAAATGAAATAATTAAATACAGGGTCTATCATCCCCATCATAAAATAAAACTGCGGGAAAAACGAACCCGTATAAATTATAACACATAACCATCCCATCTTATTATCAAAATGATATTTTCCAATAAGGAATAAAGTTAAAAGTGTAATTATTCCAAAAACAGCATTAGGTAATCTTGCAGCGAATTCATTAACTCCAAAAACATTCATACTCGTTGCCTGGAGCCAAAAGAAAAGAGGGGGCTTTTCCCAAAACGGGATGTAATTAATTGTTACTTTTGAGTAATCACCGTTAATTATCATTTCCCGTGAAGCTTCTGCAAAATTAATTTCATCCCAATCAAAGAGAGTTGTATTATTCAGGTTTGGAAAAAACAGTACAAGTGAAAATACAAGAATTATTACATAAGGATAAAATCTTTTTAATAAAGGCATTATTAATTATTTTGGCTAAAATACATATTTGTCGAAGTCCTTTCAAGATAATAGGGTTTTTAAAAAAAGGGTATTAATTTTTACCTTTTTATACATACCGA
>CALKAJ010000203.1 GCA_937983305.1 uncultured Ignavibacteriota bacterium
CTTCCTTTAATTGCAATATCGCAAACTGCAGACGAAATAAAAAAGGAAGCAAACCCGGAATATCAGCAGACAGTTGATAATTCCGATTATGCTAAACTACTCAGTGACCTTACCGAAGCAAAGAAATCAGGTAATCAGGTATTATTTAATAAATATCTTGATGAGTTAAACACAAAGTATGCAGGAAATGGTAATGTTATTAAAACCAATCCACTTCCGGAAAACAGAGATTTCTTTGTAGCTACAATGAAACAACCTGTTGAAGTCGGTTATATGCCTGACTGGGCAAACGGTGAAAACAGAATTTTCGGACGTAACATCGGAACATCCTCAGTTGGAAATCCCAGAGCATATTCAAGAATGGTAAAGATTCAAAATGACACATTAGGAAATCTTTTTGTCGGAGTGCTTACAAGCGGAAAAGATACTTTATTATATTTCCGTTCAACAAATCAGGGAAATACATGGTCACAGATTCAGGCAATTGCCGCAGGCTTTGGAAATTATTATTACAATTTTGATTTCGCTTTGGCAGATACGACCGGAGGCTTCAAAATTGGAATGACAGTTTCAATAGCACCTAATGCAACCCCTTATGCAGGAACAGTTTATTATGCAGATATGCTTCCTGACGGTTCCAACTTTACTCCTTCTACCATTTGGACACCAACATCAGGTAGAGGCGTAGTTGGCGTTACAATTTGTACAGACGCTTATTCTTATGTACCGGGAAGCACATATTGGTACATAGCGGCATCTAATCTTGATGCAACCACCGGTGTAACAAGTTTTGTTCCGGTTGCATATTCTCCAAACTGGGGAGGCACCTGGGTTCAGGATACTGCAAGAAACACATACAACGATTACGAGCTTGATATAGATTATAACTTTGGTGCAGATTCAATTTATGTGCTCTTGACAAATAACTTAACGACATCGAATGAAAATCTGAGATTAAGATATACTGCTTTGTCAAACTGGGGCACAAACGTGGCTTGGAAACAATTCAATCCTGCCTCAACCTCCGCTCCCGAATACGAAGGCTCACTTGCTGTAAACAGAAAAACAAATGCAATGGCATTATCTTATACTATAAGTGAATCTTCGAATGAGAATATTTATTACTCTTATGCTGCAAACGGAACCAACTGGACAACAGGCGTCCCTATTGCTACATTGGATAACAACGAAAACCGCTCAACATTACACGGAGCAGTACAGCAATCCGGCGCATTCAGAATAGCATATTGTTCGGAAGCAACAGGTCTTGACTCAGTGTTTTATATGAGTACAGTTAATATCAGCACAGGTTTCGTCAGTAAGACATTAGTTTCAAGAGTTAACCTTTCCACAGGCGTTCTCGCACCTTCCATCGTAGGATTTGTTTATGGCTCGGGAATTACAGCAGGAGCGGTAATTTATGCAGGTAACGGTCCTACAAATCTTTGGTATAACAGTTCAAATTTAACAACAGGATTAGAACCGATTTCACAAACAACTCCTGAAGTCTATACTTTGACTCAAAACTATCCGAATCCGTTCAACCCGACAACATCAATAAAATTCTCAATTCCGAAGAATGAATTTGTTTCGTTAAAAGTATATGATATGTTAGGAAAAGAAGTTACAACACTTGTTAACCAGAATGTAACTGCAGGCGAATATGAAGTATCATTTGATGCAGCAAAACTTACTTCCGGAGTATATTTCTATAAATTAACTTCCGGCAATTTCAGCGATGTTAAGAAAATGATTCTTGTGAAATAAGATTTCAATAAAGCTATAAAAGGTAAAACGGCAGTCAGATTTGGCTGCCGTTTTTATTTGTTGGGAGGGGGATTTGGGTATTTATTTTACTAACAACATTTTTTTCACCGAAGAAAAATCATTCGATTCGAGCTTATAAAAATATATGCCTGAAGTAAGTGCAGAAGCATCATAGTTAACGGAATAATTTCCGGGAGTCTGAACTGAATTAACAAGCACAGATACTTCCCTGCCTGTAATATCAAAGACTTTCAGACGAACAAAAGTTTCTTTGGCGATTTTATAAGATATCTTTGTAGATGGATTGAACGGATTTGGAAAATTCTGAGCAAGACCAAACTCAACAGGAGCAGATGTATTTTCAACAGATGTAAGCGTACCAAGTGTGAATGAAATAATTGAATCCTGATATGAGCCGACATTTGAAATATTTAAACCTCCCTGCAAGCCGTCGTATAAAAACGGCGAAGGGTTTGTATTATTATTGATTGCAGTTCTTCCGACTTCAAGACAATAATGCGCCTGAAGCGGAGAGCCGTTTGCCGTGAGAGTGCCGTTAGGTCTGTATGCATAAACTTCATCGGGCGGACCGTTTGCATTTCCATTCTTTGTAGAGATCGGAAGAGCACACGTCTGAACTCCAGTCACGAATCACCATCTCG
>CALKAJ010000204.1 GCA_937983305.1 uncultured Ignavibacteriota bacterium
TTTTTCAAGCAGAAGACGGCATACGAGATGGCGATTCGTGACCGGAGTTCAGACGTGTGCTCTTCCGATCTGGAATTTTAGTACTCAGATTATGCAATCAGCGCTTCACCTCAATAACTGTTTGAATTATAGATATTTACTAGAATGAGGATTTTATTAAAATATTTTGTTATATTGAATAATTATAAATATTCTTTAAATTTTGGGTAATGAAAAAAAAGTTTCCGTCTGCATATAAGTTTGTATTGGCATTATTAATGCTGGGTTTACTTATTACGGGTATTTTTATTAAAAATAATCAGGAAAAAGCATTAACCGGTAAATTAAGCGAACAGTTAGTTTCAGTAACCGATTTAAAGATAACTCAGCTCGAGAACCGACTCAAAAATATTTATCTTTATGGAATTTCCATTTCAAATAACAGACTGAGTGAAGATGAATTCAAAGCTTTTATAAATGATAAAATATCTCATAAAGAGGATATAATCCACTGGTGCCAATCTCAGACAAGTTTGGATAGAATATCTAACGTATTTTTTTACAATACATCCGGAGATAAAATTTATTCTTATCCGGATACTTCTCTTCATTTAAAAAATATTTCTTTACAAAGAATTAAGAAAATTCACGAAATTAAAAGTCCGGAACTGACGGCTTTTCATAAAACAGAGCCGGATGACTCAAGCTATCATCTGGATTTAATAGTTCCAATGATTGATAGTAAAAAAGAAATTATTTACGGTGTTTTTGTCTTAAAAATTGATATGAACAGCGCTCTGCAGAATATATTGGCAACTATAGATAATTCAAAACCGCTGTTTGAGTACCGGATGGCAGCTATGGATTCCGTTAATCCGTTATTATTTAAACACGACTCTTTAAATCTTTTATCCGCAAGACCTGTTGAAAATATTAATGAGGTCTTTGAAAGTATTAATGCGGATACAGTAAAGCGAATAAAAGTAAACGATGAAAAGTATCTTGAATACACAAAAAAAATTCCCGGAACTAACTGGTACTGGATTTCAAGGATTAACATCTCCGTCCCGCTCCTTGATGCGAATATTAAGTTCCTCTTTGCCTTTATTTCAATATCCTTTTTTGTGTTATTAATTGCGGGAATTGTTTTCTTTTTCTGGTATAAACAACATTCATCAACTCTCGAAGAATTATCAAAAACCGAGAAGGAAAAAGCAGACCTGAATCACAGATTGAGTTTATTTATGAAATATGCCAATGATATAATTATTACGATGGAAGAAAACGGAAAAATTATAGAGGTAAATAAAAGGGCTTTAGAATTTTACGGCTATAGCGAAGAAGAAATTTACAAATTAAACATCAGAGATTTAAGAGCACCGGAAACGATTTCTGACGTAGAAGAAAAAATGAAACGGGTGATTGATGAAGACGGGCTGGTTTTTGAAACGCTACACAAAACAAAAACCGGAGAAATAAAATCCGTAGAAGTTAGTGCGAAGAAGTTCAATATCAAGGGAAAATACTATTTTCAAAGTATTGTAAGAGATATTTCCGAAAGAAAAAAAGCAAACGAATTACTTATTGAAAGTAAGCTGAAAGCAGAAGAATCGGAAAGAGTAAAATCAAATTTTCTGGCGAATATGAGCCACGAACTTCGTACTCCCTTGAACGGAATACTCGGTTTCTCCGAAATATTACAAGAAGAAACCAAAGACGATAATACCAAAGAAATGGCAAGCGTTATTCACAACAGCGGCATAAGACTGCTTAATACCTTGAACATGGTACTTGATTTATCGAGGTTAGAGGCATCGAAAGTAAATCCTCAGATTTTTCCCGTTAATGTTTGTAAAATACTTGATGAAAGTACGACATTATACAGAACAATCGCCGAAAAAAAGGGGTTAGCTTTGATTCACAAATGCAAGTGTGACCCACCAACTATAATTAATACAGACGAAAGTTTACTTCACAAGATAATAAATAACCTGATTAATAATGCGGTGAAGTTTACACAAAAAGGTGAAATATCAATTAAATTCAGTAAAAGTGTTTTGAATGAAATGGATGCCGTTGAAATAAAAGTGATTGATACCGGAATAGGTATTCCGGAAGAATATCTGGGAGTAATTTTCGATGATTTCAGGCAGGTTAGTGAAGGACTTGGAAGAAGCTTTGAAGGAACCGGCTTAGGCTTGACGATTGTGCGGGATTATATAAAACTTTTAAAAGGAAAAATTGAAGTTGAAAGCGAACCGGGTATCGGTTCAACTTTTACAATTACTGTTCCATCTTTAAAAACTGATAAAAAAACAATTTTTGAAAGTGATATGAAAACAAATTTGACTAAGCAGCCATTAAAAGAAGGCGAAAAGATAAATATTCTGTATGTTGAGGATGACGAAGACAGCCGGCTGATTGTAAAAACAATTTTAAAGGATTTCTGTGACATAGAATACGCAGGCAAAGGAGATGAGGCAATCGAAATGGCTAAAGCAAATAACTATTTACTTATTTTGATGGACATCAATCTCGGGAAAGGTATTGACGGAATTGAAACTGCAAGAAAAGTAAGGGAAATTCCCGGCTATGAAAATATTCCTATTGTCGCTCTCACCGCATTTGCAATGAAAGGAGACCGCGAAGAATTTCTCGCGGGCGGCTGTACACATTACTTATCGAAACCTTTCAGGAAAGATGATTTAAGAAATTTGATTTTAATGATTAAAGAAACTTTATAAACGGGGTATGCAGCGTTGGGTTTTTAGGTGGGATTTTTTCACGCCGCATACCATTTCGTCCGTTTAATTAGGGATTAAGGGTTAAGTTGTTTTGTTGGGATTTTCTCTTAAATATAAAACTCTTTTCGTTTCAAAATTATCCCCGTGGTAAATTCTGCAAAAATATACGCCGCTCCTTATATTATCATCATTCATCTTTATTTCATATAAGCCCGGATTCTGAACACCGTTTACAAAAGATTTAACCTCGCCACCAAAGGAATCATACAAAGTAAGATTTATATCACTCTTATATATAACGTTGTATTTGATTGAACCTGAATTTTTTTCCATCTTACATCTCCTTTGATTTATACAATTATGGAATAATTTTGAATATTATTTAATTAGAACAAGTTTTTTTGTATCTGTAAAATCACCTGATTCGAGTGTGTAAAAATATGTTCCGCTCGATAGGCTTGAAGCATCAAACATCACTACATAAGTTCCCGGCTGTTTGTTTTCATTCAAAAGAACTTTCACTTCTCTGCCCAATAAATCAAATATAGCTAATCTGACATTCGATAATCCTCCGTTACAGGTTTTGCAAACAGGAATGGTGAACCGGATGTTGGTTACGGGATTAAACGGATTTGGATAGTTCTGGCTGAGTGAAAAACCTTCAGGTATTTCCGGCTCATAAGTTACAGAAGTCGGATTATACGAAGTATCCAGATTGAAAGTGAAATTAACTATGTTTGAATTATTCACGGTAACATTTGCTGATTTAGAAGCAAAACCCAGACGCGTTACTGTTACATCGTAATTTCCGTTGGCTAAATTGGGTACTATATAGTCCTCAAATCTGTTGCTTATTGCAAACGACTTGTAAACACCGGACAGCTTGAGAGAGATAATAGAGCCTGCTTTGAATTTCATACCCGAGCCGGTGGTATAGCCGTAAGGCAAATAGTTCAGGTGTAGCTTTCCGCTCAGGGTAAATGGTTGTCCGGCGATTGTTTGAATCGGTTGAACAAAAATGTCTTTCCCGGTTTCATTATGCGTTAATACAAACTTTGAAGCACTTTCCCAGATGGGAGATGAGGGATGATAAGTCGGTATATAATCCTGTGTTGTTGTGCTGTTTGGATAAGCAATTATAAAGACCGAATCAATCCTCACCTTAGGTAATTGGTAAAATCCGTCTGATTGAATCGCTGCAGAATCAAGGTATAGAATTTCCTTTGTATATAAATCCAGTCTGACTGCATATACTTTCCCTGAAGTAACAGGGGTTGGCGTTCCAAAATATTTTACGTTTCCGGAAATGCTGTAAGTAGTTAACTTTTTCCAGATAGAAATAAAATTTGATGTTCTGCCGCCTGCTGTTGTGAATATACCTCCTGCGACGAGGGAGGAGTCGTTAAATGTGTATAATGCTTTGACCTTATTATTGGAACCTGTACTAAGTTTGCTCCAGCTTGTTTCATTCCATTTTGCAATCCTGTTTACGTAATTACTGTCGTCTGGTGAGCCGACGCGTAAAAACTGTCCTCCAATAACGAGGTCATCAAGAAACACAGTCATAACATTAACTTCATTATCAACTCCTCCGCCTACGGCATTCCATCCACTACCGTTCCACGACGCAAGATATTTTATATTGTTGTTGCCTCCTGCTGATGTAAATCTGCCTCCCACAAATAATTTATTTGAATAATTTTTCAATGAATATACTTCATCATTAACTCCGGTACCAAGCGGCACCCAGTTATTACCGTTAAATCTCGATATTTTACTTACATTATTGGAACCTGATGCCGTAAATTGACCGCCTGCAAATATGCTCCCGTTATATTGCTCAATAGATAACACTTTACCGTTTAGCCCGTCGCCCATTGGAGAAGTTGATGTTCCGTCAAATTTTGCAATGTTGCTCACAGTTACACCTCCTACGTTTGTAAAAGAACCTCCGAGGTATATATCGTTGTTGACTGCGAGCATAGTCCTGATTTCACCGTTTGCGCCGCCCATTACACCTGCCCAGTTAACACCGTTCCAATATGCAAATCTGCTTACCGGAGTTGAACCCGATTGAGTAAACTTACCCCCTGCAAGCAAAATTCCCTGATAAAGGCTAAGCGTAAAAACCGTATCGTTAAAACCGTCACCCATCGCAACCCAGCTCGTTCCGTTCCATAATGCAATCCTGTTTACCGGTGTTGTCCCTGCATAAGTGAAACTTCCTGCCGCAACAAGTAAAGTATCAAATTTTATCATAGCATTAACTTCACCGTTGAAACCGCCGTTGAGTGAAGTCCAGCCGGTTACAACCTGAGAGTTGAGAGAATTGAGAGAGAGAAGATAGATGCCGAGAGAAATTAATATTTTGCTTGTAAATTTCATAATCTTCTATATTATATTGTTTTTACTTTTGTAAGTTTCGAGAGTCTCTGCTCTCTTCCAGTATAATTCAAAAAGTTCGCATAAAAACTCTGCATATTCGGGATTCCTGACAATAAAATCGGTTCTGTTGTTTTTCGGTGTGGTATAATCAACAAGGCTAAAGAAAACAATTTTTCTGTCAAATATCGTCACATTAATAGGAACACGGTCAAGCAGTTTTACCTGCTCTCCCTGAGACGAAAATCCTTCCAGCAAATTTACAAAATCTTTCTTTGTTACATCATACCATTTGTTATCTTTTTCAAACTTGAAATTTGTACTTGATTCGTATAGAGATTTTACTACACCGCCTTTTTTATAAAACTCCTTTGCTGTATCATCAAGCTCAGGGGAAATATGTCCTTCAAGGCGGTTCATTATTAAAACTTCTTTTTCCGCTTTCTGAAGTAACTCTATAAACTTGACTACTCTGAATTTGTTGAAACCTCTTAAGACCTGAACATCAGGCTCGCCAAGTCCGTCAATAAACGGATTAAACATTGGCTTCATTTTTTCAAATGAAGTCTTAAGTTCTGTTAATTGCTTTTTATGTCTGTTGTTGAATTCGTTTTCGAGTTTGCCTTCAATTATCTGCGGGTCAATAATTTCATAACGGAGTTTTGTTGGTGTTTCTATCTCATTGCAATATCCCCTCTCTGCAAACGATTTTAAAATATCATATACAGAAGTACGGGGTACACCTGATTGCTCAGCAACTTCA
>CALKAJ010000205.1 GCA_937983305.1 uncultured Ignavibacteriota bacterium
TTATTTCAGGAAATTGTGCCTGGTATTATGTTCCACTTATTTCCGTTATCATTGCTGTTCGCGACTTTAAATGTATTTGATAGAATTTGATTGTGTTCTGATGGAACGGTATTTAGTTTTAGTGAAAAATTATAACCGTTGCCTTCTGTCGGTGTAATTATCCAATGGCTGTTAATACAGTTTGAATTTGAATTAGGAGCTTGAACACCCGAATAATATTGCAAATTTAAGGAAGTAGGGAGAGTTCCGTTTTGGGAAAAATTAATCGTTGCTAAAGTTCGTCCAAGATAATTAAAATGATTGTCACCAGCTGAAGGTGTTATGGTAATAATTGTGGGTTCTGTAGTATGCTGAAATTCATGTGCTCCAATGTCAATTGGAACTCCTGATGTTGTTGTTCTTGAATTTCCCCAAAAATCCTCTTGGACTTCGGATAAAGATACCCCTTTACCTTTAACAGCCCAGCTGGTTGAAGTTGAGGTTGAGCTATTTATACTTAGATTCCCTGTGGAAATACTATTAAATAAGTTTGATGCTGTAATAGAAGTAGATACAGATAAATACGAGTAATAATCACCTGTGTTTGTTATCCAATAATTAGAATCACGTGGAGTTGCAGTTGTTGAATTTGTTCTATCAAAAAAGTTTCTCGGTGTACTTCCTAAGCCAACATATAGATTATTAGCAACTGCAAATGTATCTGTACCTGTACCTGTTCTCGCAGATTCATCTCCTATTGCAAAATGATTTGCACTTCCCCCTGTTCTTCCGTTAAAGAAGATATTATTCTTTATCGTAGATGTCGTAGGACAACCGTTTTGCCTGAAATATGCCCATGAATTGCTCGTTCCGGATGAGGATCCGCCGATATATATCGTATTGTTATAAACTTTAATAGAATTCCCGTAAAAACCTTTGTCTCGTATTCCATAAATATTTTGATTACTTGAGGCTGAAGGAATTAAAGAAATGAAGTTGTTAATTATACTAACACTGGTTGGTTTTCCAGTTGCTCCGAAATTTGATATTCCAGTAAATAAACTTGTCGAAGCAGGAGTACTTAGTGAATAAATTTTATTTCGCGTGACTATTGTGTTTCTTGCATCTTCGAGTTTTATTCCATTACATATATTGCTGGTTTTAATATCCCTTATAATATTTTGTGATATTAAATTTGAAATTCCTTTACTGTTAAATACTATTCCTGATAAGGAAAAAGTAACCTGATTACCTAAATAAATTTCATTATTGCAAATACTCCAATCTTCATTTCCGGTTTCCCTGATGTTTATTGCAGCATTAGAAAAATTATAAAGAATATTATTTTGAATTACATTTCCTTTATTTGGTTTAGAATCATTAATTCCCATGGAATATATAAGATTTAAAGAATAAAACCCTTCAACACTTCGAATAATATTATTTGTTATAAGGTTATTATTGTTATTTCCTTCTGAACCGGTTTCTAGAAGGCTAATACATCCTGATGTTGAAGAAGGGTTATTGCCTTCGAATATGCAATTTTTAATAACACAATTATTTGAAGCATTTAAAAAAGTAATAAGAGGATTTCCATCTGCGGTTTTATGTTTAAAAATCAGATAATTACCACTTCCGTTATAGTTTCCGTCAATAATCACCCGGTCTGCTCCATTTAATCTTATCATTCCGCCTGTACCAAAACCTTCAAGAATCATATTTCTTGGTTCTTTAGGTTGTATTGTAATAGTATAGCCACCTGTGCCTAGTTCATTCCATTGATTAAGTGGATGAGTTCCAAATTCATTTAATGAACCTAAATTTAAATCGCAATCTATTAAAATTGTAATATTACCTGTTACAACGTTATTATTAATTGCCTCGAAAATACTGTTTAACTCAGTTAACGATTTGTAAAAATGGTTTTGTCCGACATAGTATGTACCCGAAAACTCAACTTTTCCGGATTTTGGATTAGTATTGATACTGAAGAAAGAAATAAATATAAAAATTAAAAAACTTAGAATTGAGCGGAATAAGTATTCTTTTCTCATAAGGTGAACCCCTTCTTTTTTTAAAAGTTACATTATAAATTTATTCATTAAATTTACATAAAATTATTATTTTTTTAATAAATTTTCAATAAAAAAAATTGGTACCTCAGGAAAATTTTACCTGATTTTGTCATTTAGTTTTATCGTAATGGACAAAATTACCCAAAATTGTCCATTATGATATTTTAAATGGACAAATTTACCTATTTTTGTATATGAAGTTTAAATTTTATATTGAGTATAACGGAACAAATTATTCCGGGTGGCAGATGCAAAAGAATTCAAAAAGCATTCAGGGGGTGTTGATTGATGCAATAAGGAAGGCATTGAGCGAAACAAAGGGTAAAGCAAAGTATATTGATTTTCAAGGGTCGGGCAGAACGGATAAGGGTGTTCACGCTTACGAGCAGGTTGCTCATCTTGAGTGTGAGACTATGCTTGGTCCGGAAATCCTGAAACTGAAAGTTAATGATTTACTTCCGTCCGATATTAACGTTCTTGAGGTTGAGAAAGCTAAGGATAATTTTCACGCAAGACATTCTGCGAAGGAAAGGCAGTATGTTTACAGGATTTCAACTCGCCGCACTGCGTTTGAAAAGAAGTTTGTATGGTGGATTAAAGACAATCTTGATGTGAAGAAAATGGAGGATGCGGCAAAGATATTCGTTGGAATGCACGATTTTCAGTCGTTTTCGGAAAGGGATAAGGATAAGGTTTCTACGCGTGTCAGTGTTGAAGGGATTGAGGTTTTGCAGGTTGGATATATTATCGAAGTCAGAATTTGGGCTTCGCATTTTTTGTGGAAAATGGTCAGGAGGATTGTTGGTTCGCTTGTGGAGGTTGGCAGAGGGAATCTTTCGAAGGAGGATTTGAAGTCCGCTTTGGAGCAATATACTGAGGATTTCTCGAAATATACTGCTCCTCCGTCGGGGTTGTTTTTGGAACGGGTCGAGTACTGAAGCCGGAACACGGATAAAAACCTGGAACACGGATGACACAGATTAGACAGATTTACACGGATTTTTTTTTATTGTTAAGAGCAGCGGATTAAAACAGATAAGAACAGGAACACGGATTTTAACTTATTAAAGAAAAGAACTGGAACACGGATAACACAGATTGAACAGATTTACACAGATTTTTTTAATAATTAAAAGCAACTGATTTAAACAGATAAAAGCCGAAAACTCAAATGACAGTGAAACCTATTTCAAATACTCATCAAGGAAGCGGAAGAATTCACGCTGCCAGAGAACGGCATTTTGCGGTTTTGAGACAAAATGGGTTTCGTCGGGGAAGAGCATAAAGCGGCTGGGAATTCCCTGAATCTGTGCCGCGTGAAATGCCTGCATTCCTTCCGTGTATGGAATTCTGAAGTCATTCATTCCGTGAATTACGAGTATTGGTGTATCCCAGTTACCTACGAAATTATGAGGAGAGAAATCATAACTTTTCGGAATTGGTTTTTCCCAGTATGCACCGCCAAGGTCATAATTTGCAAACCACATCTCTTCCGTTGAACCGTACCAGCTTTCAAAATTAAACATTCCGCAATGTGCTATAAATGCTTTGAATCGCTTATTGTGATTTCCTGCAAGCCAGTAAACCGAAAATCCGCCGTAACTTGCTCCGATAGCTCCAAGTCTCTCTTTGTCAATAAAAGAAAGATT
>CALKAJ010000206.1 GCA_937983305.1 uncultured Ignavibacteriota bacterium
AGAATAGTTTAAAGTTAAAGAAGCATCAGAAAATGAAATTCCTTCGTTTTCGAATTCCCAATACCTTTGTAAACACTCTAATGGAATTCCTGAGTTCGGATGATAAGTCTGATATGCGGTAACTGTCATTTTACCTGAGGCAGTTACATTATTGAAATTTATTGAAACAGGGGAGTAAGCATTGTCTGTTCCGATTTCGAAATTAATTTCAGAGGTAGAAGTTGTAACAGGTTTTTTTAAATTTCCTATTATATATCCTGGGCCTATCCTGTTAATTGGAGTTGATATCTCAATAGTGTTATTCTGTGTTCTGATATAGCCATTTATAAAAATAATTGCTCCATTGACAGTCAAATCATTATTTAAAACAATTCCATCACCGTTTGCAGCATTGATAATTATTGAATTACTGTTGAAAAATAAATTGCTATTATTGGAAATATACTGAGGTTTTGTACCAGAAAAAGTTATATAAGAACCTGGTAAAAAATTGAGATTTCCGTTTATGACATTTATGTTTCCTTTAATTTGAAGCGATGAAGTTGAAATATTAACATTTTGTGCATTTGTTACTTTTAATGTGTCAACAATTGATGGATTTGTACCTGATGATAATTGATTATACGATGCATTATCAATTTCAATATTTGAATACGTTCTATTGGCTAATGTTATTGCGGTGTTTTGCATATGCTTATATAAACTTCCACTCTCAAATATTGTCACATTTCCAAAAGTCCCAAATGGTTCACCTCCGGATATGGAAACATATGATGAGCCGGATTTAAACTTTACGGTTCCCGAGTACTGACTACCAAAAGGATAACCTGTAAATCCTGTGTTTGCAGTGAAGATTGAACTGCTTTCGAAATTCAATGATGTAGAAGAACTAACATCCTGAGGTAATATTCTATGTCCTGCTCCACTAAAAGAAATTTCACCATTTACAGTTGATGAAGTATTTGAAGACAATTGAATAGAAATCGGATTTGAACCGTTTAAGTTTAGCTTTGAACCACTTGTAATACTTAATGCACCTGAGTTACCTGTTATAGTTGCAGTTGTAGCAGCAGATGAACTAATGTTTACTGTGGTATTATTTTGAATTTGTAATCTTCCAAAAGCAGCCAACGAAGGTATTGTTACATTTTGTATTCCTCCGGTTCCGAACACTAAGATATCAGTACTCTTCGGATTAGTTCTTCCAGGATTCCAGCTTGAAGAGGCTGAGAAATCGGTACTTCCTGCAACCCAGGAATAAGATGAATTTAATGGAAAAGGTTCCGAGAAAATTGTAACATTATCAATTCCTAAACCTTGTGAATTTGTTGTTGAAGTACTTGAAATTACGGAGTAGTTCCAAGCTATGTAAATATCAGATTTATCCGGAATAGTTACAGGTAAAGACATCTGTACTAAGCTATTTGTTGCACCCGGAGCTGTAGAATATCCATCGTTGTCTGCATCAGCAGAAAATGAAGTTCTATATACTGAGCCTGCATTTGTCCAAGTGCTGCCATTTGTTGAATAGTACATTTGAATCCTGAATCCTGCACCATTTGTTCCTTTTCTGTATTTTTCTACATCGAAGGAAATTGTTAACCCGTTAATCTGTGAACCTCCGTTATTTCGTAGCCAAACATAAAGATTTCCGCTTTTTGCGGTTAAATTATCTGCATACCATCCAAGACTGCGGTCTGTCGCAGTTCCCTCCTCTCCGGCACCGTAATTATAGATACCATAGGAATTTGCAGAAAAATTATTTCCTGCTCTGAAAGATGTCGAAGTTAAAGCTCCGGCATAATTATTTACCTTCTGGACAGATGTGTTACTGGTATCTGTTTTCCACCCTGCTGGTAAAATAGCTGTTGCGCTCGTTCCAAGTGAGTTAAAGTCTTCAGTAATTGTAGTATTAGCCTGAATACTAACCTGAGCGCGGACTTCCACACCCCCTAAAATAATAATGGCTAATAGGGCAATTACTAACTGACCGTTTAATTTATACATTCCTTACAAACATTACTTATATATAATAAAGGTATTATATATACTCTAAAATAAACATTTATTTGAAAAATGCAAGGGATTTTTTTGTGTACATCTATACAAACTATCATATCCGCGACCATCCGTAATAAATCTGTGGCGATAGCCTATATCTTTAAAAATCTGTGTGAATCCGTTGAATCAGCGTCATCTGTGTTCCAAAGCTCTTTCTTTACGAACTTATATCGCCCTGCGCTCTTTAATATGAAAAAAAATCTGTGCAAATCCGTCGAATCTGTGTCATCTGTGTTCCTAAGCTCTTTACGAACTTGATAAACTTTATAAACTTTATGAACTTTACAAACTTAATTACCTCGAAATTTGGCATTAAAATTGCTAAATTGCCTCATTCCAAAAAACTTTAAACTAAAAATTTTATGCTTACAAAAGAATTAATTGCAATCGAAGAAAAATATGGTGCACATAATTATCATCCGCTTGATGTTGTTATCGAAAAAGCAAAAGGTATATGGGTTTGGGACGTAGAAGGAAATAAATTTATGGATTGTCTTGCCGCTTATTCCGCAGTGAATCAGGGACATTGCCATCCGAGAATTATCAATGCAATGAAAGACCAGGCAGAAAAAGTTACTCTGACCTCACGAGCTTTCAGAAATGACCAGCTGCCGCTATTGTGCAAAGAGCTTTGCGAAATGACAGGATTCGAAATGGTACTCCCGATGAACTCCGGTGCGGAAGCAGTTGAAACAGCTTTGAAAGCCGCAAGGAAATGGGGATATAAAGTAAAAGGCGTAAAAGAAAATCAGGCTGAAATCATTGCCTGCACAAATAATTTTTCCGGAAGAACAATTTCCATTATAAGTTTTTCAACTGAAGATCAGTATAAAGACGGATTTGGACCTTTAACTCCCGGTTATAAAGTAGTTGAATATGGAAATGCGGAAGCTTTGGAAGCAGCGATTACTCCAAATACCGTAGCGTTTTTGGTTGAACCGATTCAGGGAGAAGGCGGTGTAATTATTCCTACCGACGGATATATGAAAAAGGTTTCGGAAATCTGCAAGAAAAATAATGTTCTTTTAATAGCAGATGAAATTCAATCAGGTCTTGGAAGAAGCGGAAAACTTTTTGCTTATATGTATGACGGCATTCAACCTGATATGGTTACAATCGGAAAAGCCCTTTCCGGCGGTGCGTATCCCGTATCGGCTGTTTTATCAAGTAAAGATATACTCGGTGTTTTTAATCCGGGTGACCACGGCTCTACTTTCGGCGGAAATCCGCTTGGAGCCGCAATTGCAAGAGAAAGTTTGAAAGTATTAACGGAAGAAAAATTAATTGAAAATTCATTCGAGCTTGGAAAATATTTCAAAGAAAAACTGCAAGCAATAAAGTCAGGTTATGTTAAAGAAATCAGAGGAAGAGGACTATTTATAGGCGTCGAATTGAAGCCCGAAGCGAAGGGTGCAAGGAGATTCTGCGAGGCATTAAAAGACAGAGGAATTCTTTGCAAGGAAACACACGAGAATGTTATCAGGTTTGCTCCTCCGCTAATCATTACCAAAGAAGATATTGATTGGGCTTTGCCGAAAATTGAAGAAGTTTTAACGACGCTTTGATTTATTATCACTTTTCCTTCCAAAGCTGGAGAGACTGTGTGAAAACGATTATATATATTTTTTGTTTTAGATAATAA
>CALKAJ010000207.1 GCA_937983305.1 uncultured Ignavibacteriota bacterium
TCTACAAATTTTGCTATGCTCTGAACACCTCCCATACCTATGGGAGGAAAATAATATGATATAATTAATACTTTCCTTATATTCTCTGAATATATTATATTGTTAACATATCAAAATTTATCTTCATTGAATATACTAAAAGTTTTAATATTTACCGATGGCAATATGAAATTAACATAAAGAAATACATATTAGGTAATAACCGATAAATTACCTTATCCCGTTGCTATTATTTGCGAGGGAAAATTTGTTTATGGCAATAATGCGGCTTTGAACTTTCTTTGCTTAACCGAGGATAGTTCTCTTTACGATATTAATCCGCTTTCATTATTTCCGGATTCAATGCTTCCGGAGGTTCAGAAAATTGCGATTGACATTCTACAAGGGGGAACGATTTCAAATGTGGAAACGGTATTAAATCTTCCGAAATGTAAAAATATTCATATAAAAATTTCTGCTGACCATATAAAATACAATGAGAAACCTGCAATTATTGTTATTGCTAATGATATTACGGAATCGAAAAAATTCGTATCAAAAGCTGACGAAATAAAAAGACGCTTTAATACTTTAGTTAATAATATTCCCGGCTTTTATTATAAATGCCTGAATGACGATTTCTGGACAATGAAAGAAATGAGCGATAAATGTTATGAAATTACCGGCTATAAACCTTCTGAATTTGTAAACAATTCCAAATTAACTTATGAAAGCATCATTTTACCGGGAGATAGCGACTTAGTCAGAGAAGGTATAAATAAGGCGCTCGGAGAAAATAATTCTTTTGAGTTAGAGTATAGAATCAGAACTAAAAGCGGTCATATTAAATATGTCTGGGAAAAAGGAATCGCAGTAGTTGACAATGAAGACAAGATTCAATCACTTGAAGGTTTCATTATGGATGTTACAAACTTAATGCTCGCCCTGAAAAAATCAAAAGAATCGGATAAACTGAAAAATAATCTGCTTGCAAATCTTAATCACGAATTCAGAACTCCTATGAACAGCATTATGGGGTATGCAGAAATAATCCGCACAATTTCTTTTGATGAAAAGATATTGGATTATTCCAAAGGGATTCTAAGCTCTTCGAAAAGGTTAATGTCAACTCTTGAGTCAATATTGAAGTTTTCAGAAATTGTCTCGAATACTCTTGTGTTGAACTATGAGAATTTGAATATCGTTGAAGTTGTACGTAATCAGGTAGAGAATTTTGAAATTTCCGCAAAAAAGAAAAACATTATACTTAAGTTCATTTGTAAGAATGATGACATTTTATGCAACCTTGATAAAGTCTTACTCGAGACAGTAATTAACAATCTGATTGATAATGCAATAAAATTTACAAATGCGGGATCGGTAACCGTTGAAACTTCTTTGGTAAAGCTTCCGGATGCATTTGAACTTGCAGTCATAAAGGTTAAAGATACAGGTATAGGCATTTCAAGAAAATATCATAATTTAATTTTTGAAGAATTCAAGCAAATCAGTGAAGGTCTTGGAAGAGCTTTTGAGGGTAATGGCTTGGGGCTCACAATTGCCAAAAAATTAACGGAGTTAATGGACGGTAAACTTAATTTTGACAGCGCTCCCGGTTTAGGTTCGGTTTTTTCGGTCTCATTTCCCGTGATATTGAATAAACCTTTGCGAGACGATTCTAAGGTTATTCCAAAAGATTTTAAAAAGAAACCTGAAATTTTGATTATTGAGGATAATATGAGTAATGTCCTTGTTGTGAAAGCATTTCTTAAAAATATTGCCGCTTGTGAGCACGCTTTGAACAGCAGAGATTCATTAACTAAATGCGCCGCAAAAATTTATGATATTATTTTGCTGGATATAAATCTCGGGGAAAGAGTTACCGGCGAAGATGTTTTAAAAGAAATCAGAAAAATTCCAGGATATGATAAAATACCTGTATTAGCGGTTACCGGATATGCAATGTCGGGAGATAAAGAAAGACTGCTTTCAACCGGTTTCTCCGGTTATATATCAAAACCTTTCACTCAGGAATCACTCATTAAATTAATCAACAGAACAGTTGATGACTTCTGCTGATTAGTCGAGCAATACTCCTTCTTTCATCATTAAAACTCCGTCAAGATATACATCAGGTGATTTTACCAGTCCGTCAAGGTGGCTTTTTACGTTAATATTACCGCCCATTGAGACATTGTTTCCTACTGCTATGTGAATTGTTCCGTAAACTTTCTCGTCTTCAAGTATTTCACCGCATAACTGTGCGAGGTAATTTGTTCCGACTCCAAATTCAGCAATCGCTCTTGCATCTCTGCCGACTTTATCAACCATTTCAATTAATTTTTCTGCCTGTTTTCCGCCGGTGATTTTTTCGGCAAAACCGTTTATAACTTCGATTGTTATCGGCTCATCAAGCATTCCGATTCCTGCAAATGAACCGTCAACCACAATTATTCCGTTTGACTTTCCTTCCCAAGGTGCAAGATATACTTCTCCTGACGGCAGGTTGCCCCAATCTCCTTTATTTAAAAGAACACCCGTGCTCTCAAGCACTTTTCTTTCTTTCATTGGCATTGTGATATCTGTGCCTGCCTTTGTTACAACTCTTACTTCACTTGCTGTCCTTAATTTTGCTGCAATCTTTTTTGTTAAATCAATTACCTTATCAGCATCAGCATTAAGACATCTTACCATAGTTTCAATGCTTATTCCGGGCATCGTTGCTACTCTTGTTCCAAAACTGACCGCATTTCTTCTTGCATCTGTATGGGTAAGAGATTTTTGTGTTGGACATATTACAACATCAACCTTTGTCATTAATTCCGATATCTGTTCGGGCGGCTCCTGACCGTTTATTTCTCTTGATTTCATCTCACAGAGAAATGCCTCTTTGCACATTTCCTTTCCTGCTTCAAGAAGCGAATGTGATATTTCCCGTTTAGTTTCGTCACTGACTATCAATAAAGTTTCTTCCGGCTTTACTCCGAGATATTGCTCCAGTGCTTTCCTCGATGCTAATACTAATTCTTTGTTTTCCATAATGTTGTTTTTTGTTTAATATATAAAATTTTTATAATAGTCTTAAGGCAAATTATATTTCTTTCTTATAAACCATTCGAGAGAAATCAGAATTATAAGAAAAAGTAAATAATAAAGGTTACTTCCAAAAGCGAAAATATCATTGTATCTGATTTTTTTAAACTCAGGTTTGGTTTCTGATTTTAAATATTCGGATATTTCTGTTGATGATAATCCGGTTAAATTTTTTCCGCCTTTTAATAAAGTTAAATCATTTAAGAGTTTATTATCAGGCAGTAAATTTCTGTATTCATAATTATCCTCGCCTATGGTGAACCTTCCTTTGTCACGCAATATTTCATTTCCAATCGTCTCATAGTCTGCTTCATAGTTATAGTCCCCTTCCTTCTTAATTCCAAACAAACCTGAAAATTCTCCCGGTGCATTTCCGTTTAGTTCCAATGAAAAATTTTCTCCGTTTCCGATTCCATTTATCTTCACTTTTTTATCCGTATTAATGTAGTCTTCACGTACATCCGCAAAAAACTTCACCGGTTCCGACTTATTATATACAAACTTTGAAGTCTCAACATTCAAAGGTCTGCTTCGTTTTGGCTCCAACAGCAAATTTATTGTTTCCGTAATTATTCCGGAAAATGCTTTTTCATAATCATAATTCCCTTTGTTTAGTTTCCACTTATGCAATCCGTATGCAGTAAACCCTGATGATTTAATATTTGAATTTCTGATACCATATAGAGGCACACCTCCGGATGATACTAATAGAATTTCTGTATCAGGTTTGAAACTCAGGCTTCCGGATTCCACAAGCAATGGAGGGAAATTTTCAATTCCGTTCAGGAAAGAAAATCTTTCTTCTTTATTCGATAAAAATCTGATTACAGACTGCGAATAACTCAGGGAAACGGTTTCAATTTTGAACGGAAGAAAATCTTCGAAATTTTTTAATTTTTCAATATCGGCAGTAACGGAGTTAAAAAATATTAATGGAATATTTTTTTCTAATTTCGATTTAAGCAAAGATATATCATTTTCCGAAGTTAATTTACCCGGATAACCGAAAAAAATCAAACAGTTGTATTTTGATAAATCGGATAAATCTCCTTCATAATATGATTCTGCGGATTTTTGAGTTAGAAATTTTACATTAATGTTTTTTAATTTTTTAACTTCTTCAGTAAAAAAAGCATAATCGGCATCAGGACCTCCGCCTAAAACAAGCACGTCCGGCGTTATATCTATTCTTTTTATATAGAATATTTCTTTATTATTTTTGGGAGTCAACTCTCCCGTTACAGATGATATCTCAACAGAGTATTTATAAACTCCTTCATTGGCATTAGGCAGATAAAAGGAAACACTGTAATCATTAACATTCGAAACAGTAACCGCTTCTTTCGTTTCGATAAGTGTATTTTCCTCAAAAAGCTTCACATCAATTTTCCCCGGAATACCTTTGGAAAAAATATTTACGGTAACAACAGGAAATGATTTCGTATAAGATATCTTATTGTAATTAATCCCTGAAATAGCTCTGTCCTTAAAATTGACTGTATCACCAACGTGTATATAATTAATTTTAGTATCCAACAACTCTGCCGAAATCAGTGCATTATCTCCTGAATTAAATATTCCGTCTGATATGACAGTAACTGATGAAATATCTTCCGGAGAAAAAAGTTTTCTCAGAGAGCTGAGCGTTTTGCTTAAATCAGATTTCATATTAGACGTTTTCTCGTTAAAAATCCCCTGAATATCTCCTTTATATTCTTCCTTTAAATCTTCCGAAAAAAGGAAATACTTATTTTCATCTGATGGCGAAGGAAGAGAAGGCAGAATTTGATTTTTTAAGAAAGAATCTTTCCCGGAAATCTCCATTGATGCGGATACGTCAATAAGAAAAATATTAACTGGCCTATATTCTGACTCGCTGATATAAGTTATTACGGGATTAAGAAACAGAAAAAGCATCAGAGTTATAAATAAAAAACGAAGCCCCGACAGTAAATACTTAAGGGGCTTCGTAATTATAACTTTGCGGTAATAGAGATATGTTATTCCGGCTGAAAAGGGAATTATAAATAATAAAAGATATAAACTATAATCCGTTTTCAGCAATTATTCAAAGTTTTATTTCAACAAAAATGTGTTTTTTTATTTCTTCAACCCATTTCTCAACTTCTGATGTTTCTTTAAAATATTCTGCAAATCTTTTCACTTTATCATAATCAGTTTCAAGTGTCAGATTATGTTCCGGGTTTATACTTTTAAGTTTTATGAGTTCATAGGAATAATTTTTATTGTCTCCGATTTTTGTCGGACCGGTAATATCATTGGGCTGCATAGCTTTCAGTGAGACATACAAACTGCTGTCAAGTTTATCAATTGTTACAAACCCGAGATATCCTTCTTTCGAAGCAGTTTCAGGATCCTGAGAATATTTTTTCGCTGCTTCCTCGAAAGTCAACTTGTTAGCTTCAATGTCTGCTCTTAGCTCTTTCAGGAATGAAATAGTCTGCAGGTCATTAGATTCAAGTTTCGGAAAATCAATTAATATATGACTTACATTTATCTGGTCATTATTCTTCTCATTAAGTCTGATAATATGATATCCAAATTCTGTTTCAACAAGCGGAGAGATTTCACCCGGCTTTAATGAAAAAGCCATATCTTCAAAAGCCGGAACAAACATGCCACGCCTCGCATAGCCCAGATCCCCGCCTACTTTTGCGGATTGAAAATCAACAGAATGTCTCTTTGCCATTTCCGAAAAATCCGAACCTCTTAAAATACTGTCAAGAATTAATTGTGCCTTTTCTTTTGCAAGCATCTTTTCGTCATCCGTAACTTTCCTGATGATTGAAATATTTAAGATTTCATATTCTTCTCTCGCCTTTGGCAATGAATCCTTGTATTGAGAATAAAACTCCTTCACTTCCTTGTCAGATACTTTTATGCCGCCGGGAAATTTTTTCCTCTTTACCCTGTCAGCTTTCATTTTTTTCTCGAGGTCATCTTTTAAAACCAACCTGATTTTCCCTACAGACATTCCGTACACCTGTTCAATTCTTTCTTCGGTTCCGAATTGCTCCAGTAGTGATTTCAGTCTGTAGTCAAGCTCTTTGGCAATTTCCTCAGGCTTTATTTCAATACTATCCTGCTCTGCCTTTGCTACCAATATCTTTTCGTTTAACAATTGCTGAAATACCTGCTGTATAAGGATTGGATTCACCTGGGATAATTGATTCTGCCTCATATAAAGCTGAACCTGATATTGCAAATCAGATTCGAGCATAACATCATTTCCTACTATAGCTATAATCCTGTCGCCTTCTTTTTGTGAATATGAGATCCCGGCAAATATGAATAAGAAAAGCAGGGTTAAAAAAATATTTCGCTTAATATGAATCATTATTCTGATTCCTCCTCATTTTCTTCTGTTTTAAAGTTCGAGAAAGCTCGCTCAAGTTCACTTTCAAATAATTCTACGGGGTATTTTTTCATTAGTTCCATTATATATTCGTTTTCAACATCTTTAAATTTCACGGGCTGCAATATATTTATTATTTCACTTCTTACTTCGTCTAATGGTTTTACTTTTGTGCCTCCGTCTCCTGATGTAACGTATTGCTGCTGATTGCTGTCATAGTAAAACTTAACTTCATCTTCCGTAATGTTTACTTTTGAGTTAAGCTCTTCCATATCTACACTGAAAATCAGTAATCCGTTTTCATATTCCTTAAATGATTTTTGGTAATCTTCGTCATTTTCAATGCCCGAATCTTCTGCAAACTTACTTAGCAATGGCAGTGTTGCCGCTTCGTCTATTACTTTTCTGATATTTGCTTCAAAGGGATAAAGTAGAGAATAATCCCTTGCAATCTGAAGCAGATTTCTGAAACTTTCAAGAGTTACTTTTCCTCCGTCGTAAGCTGCCAGTGTCATATCATTTTCCGCAGGTGAGAAAAGAGAATCAAAATTTGTTTTACTGAAAACAATATTTGTATCAAATTTTGACATTAAAAAATCAACGCCTGCTTCATTTATTGTGAAATTATAATTCTGCTTTACATTTTTAACGTATGCATTATATTCATTTTTAAATAATGTTCCTCTTTTATATTCATTTTTTAATTCATCTTTCTCTTTTTCAAAAGGAGGAAGTTGTTTAATATCCGTTACCTTTATGATATGAAAACCAAACGGAGTTCTTACAATGTCACTCATTTCTCCCGGTTTCAAAGAGAAAGCCACACTGTCAAATTGCTGAACCATCCTTCTTCTTTCGAAAAACCCAAGGTCGCCGCCTTTTTGTGCAGAACCCGGGTCCTCGGAATTCTCAACCGCAAGTTTGTAAAAATCGCCGCCGTTTTTTATTTGATTTAGTATATCCAGCGCTTTCGTATATGCAGCATTTGAATCGGTTATTTTTCCAAGCGAGTCTTTCTTATCCATTATTAGTATATGCGACGCCCTTACGGAATGTACTCTCGGCTTTCTGTCGGTAAGTTTAACAATGTGTAATCCGAACATAGACCGCACCGGCTCCTTATTATATTCACCTGTATTTAAAGAATAAACTATCTCTTCAAATTCGGGAACGGTCATACCGCCTGTGAAATAATATAAATCACCGCCGTTCTTATATGCAGAAGGATCATCCGAAAGCTCTCTCGCAAGTGAAGAAAAATCTTCGCCTGCCTGAAGTCTTGCAATTACAATATTTGCCTTTTCATAAGCACGTATTGAATCTTCAGCCGAGAAAGGAGAAACCAGATTGATTAAAATGTGGGAAGCTCTCACTTCAACTTTTTTCTTCTCATAAAGTTTCTCTACAAATGGTTCCGTAATCTTCCTGTCAACAAGAAATGCTATTAAGTAATTCTTTCTGAAATCTTCTATCTCTTTTTGGGTTTCGGGGTTGTTTATTAAACCTCTGTCTCTTGCGTCTTTTACTTTAAGCTTATATCTGACAAGCAGATTCAGATAATCTGCTTTATCTTTCATAGTAAGTTTTTCTATTAAGCTTAAATCCGCTACTGATTTGAGATATTGAATTTCAAAATCTCTGAGAGTTATTGGCTCTCCGGCAATTTTTGCAACGACTTCATCTTGAGCAAAAGCCTTACCGGTTAAACCGTATAAGGCAAATGCAAAAAATATAAAAACAAATATTTTCTTCATTTTTGAAATTATTATTCTTTAAATGCTTTATCTAATACTGAATCGTGTATCTTTATCTGGTACTTCTGTTTAAGGTTTTCTAAATATATTTTATCAAGCTCGGCAAATTTCTTTTGTTGTAATTCATTTGAAATTTCACCTTTCACTTCATCAAAATTCTTTACTCTTTGTTCATTCGTGTTAGGATCTGTATATGCGAACTTTGTTTTATTTTCTTCATAGTATTTCTGCATGTCTTCCTGCGTGATTTTTATTTTGCTTTGAATTTCTTCCTGCTCAACTTTAAATTTCAGCAATCCGTTTTCATATTCTGTTAACTGCTCGACATACTCGTCTGACTTGTCAATTTTTTCTTTGAAAGCTACATAGTTAAGTAAAACCGGATTAGCAGTTTCATCAATTACATTTAAAATAGTTTTGTATAAAGCGGCACTTCCTGAAAACATTGGGTTAGATTTCAAAAATAAAATTACATCGCCAACCTTTATACTGCCGCCCTCAAATGATGCTATAACATTTTCTTTATCCTGTGAAGTAAAAAGTGTATCAAAATTGATTATTCCAAAAGTTTGCGTTGAATCAAGTTTCGCTCTCAGGAGTTGCATTCCGGCACTGTTTAGTTCAAACTTATATTCATTCTTTACCTCAGCAAGGTATTTCGCATAATCTTTTTTAAATGCCTCGCTTCTCTTGAATTCTGTTTTTAATACTTCATACATTTTTTCGTAAGTAGGTAACTCTCTTACTTCAGTAACTTTGATTATATGCCAGCCGAATGGAGTTCTTACAAGTCCTGAAGTCTCACCCGGACTCATAGAAAAAGCTACACTGTCAAAGGTTTGCTCCATTCTTCTTCTCTGGAAGAAGCCAAGGTCTCCGCCTTTTTGAGCAGAACCCGGGTCCTGAGAATTTTCTATTGCGAGCTTATTAAAATCCCCGTTATTTTTTAACTGATTAAGAATATCCTGAGCTTTTTTCAATGTTGCCATCGAATCCACAATAGCTCCGGCACTGTCTCTTGTATCCTGTATCAATATATGTGATGCTCTTATTGCATCAAGTCTTTTTCTTTTATCTGTTAACTTAATTATATGCAATCCAAACATAGTCCTGACCGGCTTTTTGGAAATCTGTCCGACGCTTAAATCATAAACAGCATCTTCGAATTCGGGCACGGTATTCCCGCCTGTGAAATAATACAAATCACCGTTATTCTTGACAACTGAACCGTCTTCGGAAGTTTCCCTTGCAACTATTGCGAAATCTTCTCCGGCTTCCAGTCTTTTCAGAATCTGTTCTGCTTTCTGATATGCTTTTATTGAATCCGTTTCTGTTGCTCCTACCGGTAACGTTATTAATATATGCGATGCCCTTACTTCGGATTTCTTTCTTTCATATAATTTTTCGATTGCAGGTAATACAACTTTTTTATCGGTTAAAAATATATGAATGTTTTTCTGGAAATCTTTTATATCCTGCTGAATATCAGGTAAATCAAGCATTCCCCTCTCCCTTGCATCTTTTGCCTTTAAACGAAATGCTATCAATATATTAAGAAATTCTTTCTTCTGTTCGAGAGTCTTATATTTCAATGAGTCAGGATATTGAGAATTTTTCGCAAATGCGTTCTCGAACTCATAGAGATAAATTTTTTCGTCGCCAATTTCTGCAACGACAGCTTTATTTTTCTTATTGCACGAATACAGAAGAGGAATCATCAAAAGTGCAATAATAACAACAAAAATCCCCGGGAATTTTCTATTAAACATAGTATTTTATAATAATTTAATTAATATGCAAATTTACAAATCGTTAATTTTAATAAATCAGGTATTTAATAACAAGTCAATGAAGACACATCTTATTATACAGCTCAATATACTTATTAGCTGAATTTCCCCAGCTGAAATCGGAGTTCATTCCCCGGGATTGCATTCCAATCCATTTATCTTTGTCATTAAAATGTTCAAGAGCTTTACATATCTTATTGTAAAATTCTCCGGGCTCGAAATTTGCAAAAGCATAACCGTTTCCCGTTTCCGGATTTTCTTCTACATCTTTTACAGTATCCGCAAGCCCGCCGGTTTTTCTGACTACCGGAATTGTACCGTAAATAAGTGAATACATCTGATTAAGTCCGCATGGCTCATATCTTGAAGGCATAAGAAAAATATCTGCACCCGCAGTTATAAGGTGAGCAAGCTCGTTACTATATCCGTGATAAAGAAATAATTTTTCCGGAAATCCTGAAACTGCCTTCTTGAAGAAATCTACATATTTACTCTCGCCGTCTCCAAGTACAATCATCCTTATATCTTTCTGCATCAAAGAATCAATAAAACTCTCAAAA
>CALKAJ010000208.1 GCA_937983305.1 uncultured Ignavibacteriota bacterium
AATCCCGAGGGCGTTATTGTTATTTCAAGACCTACATTTTTGAATGAGGGCAGGTATATACTTCGCACCTATATTGATTTATTCGATAAGGATGATAAGAAGCTCGCTACCATTGAGGTTTTCAATAATCTGAGAAAGGAAACTACTGCCAATGGCATTCGCTATATGGATACCGGCGATTTGATGAACGACTCACGCTTTGCGGAATTCTGCACTGAGAAAATTTTAAAGGTTTTTAGCGAGAGCGAGTAAAGGGAAGTGCTTTTTTTATTTCATTAACCTTTACAGTTTTTTTGGAAAATTGTATATTATTCATAACTTTAAATTTTTATTACTATGATTAAAATATTATTTTCTATTTTTATATTCCTTTCGTTTTCCAATTTTGCTTTCCCCCAGTTTAACAAAGGAAAATTATCCGAACAGCTTTCAAGCAAGGTAACTCTTTTCGATAATTCGGAAAAAGTGAGAGTGGTTATTCATCTTTATGACCAATCTGATATTGATGCTTTTTTATTAAAAGCCGCCGCTGACGGGCTTGATAAGGATACACGCACAAAGCTTTTGCTTGACGGACTGAAAAGCAAGGCGAATTCTACTCAGAAACCTTTGCTGGATTTTCTGAAATCTAATGCCGCAATGAACAGAGCTTTTGAAATAAAAGATTTCTGGATTATTAATGCCGTTTCAGTTTATACGGAAATTGGTGTTGTTAAAATGCTGACTCAAAGAAATGATGTTGGTTTTATAGAAGTTGATAATCCGATTATTTTCGATGAGGAAAACAGCGAAACCCTTATTGATAATGCAGTCATCGGAGTAGAAAACGGAATCAAGGCAATTAAAGCAGATTTACTCTGGAAGCTCGGATTCACAGGGCACGGAACAGTTGTGATGAATGTTGACAGCGGAGTTGACGGAAACCATCCGGCTTTGAATTATAAATGGAAGGGTAATTTTGTTCCGTGGTATCACGCATGGTATGATGCCGCAGGTACTTCCTTCCCGACTTATTGCACTGACCACGGCTCTCACACTATGGGAATTATGTGCGGGCTTGGAATTTCTACAGGCGATACAGTCGGCGTTTCTTATAATTCAAGATGGATTGCCGCAAGAAGAAGCTGCTCGGGAAATTATACCAATTTTGGTATCAGTGCTTTCCAATGGGGGCTCGACCCTGATTCGAATTCCTCTACTCGCGATGAAGCTTCGGTTATTAATTGTTCGTGGAATTCTTCCGACCCGGTAAATGAATGTAACGGTACTTTCAAATCTACTTTGTCTATTCTTGAAGCCGCAGGTGTTCCCGTTGTTTGGTCTTCGGGCAATAGCGGTCCGGGTGCTTCAACTGTAACTTCTCCGAAAAATATTAATACAAATATTGTCAATGCATTTACTGTCGGTGCCGTTAATGGTAATACGCCTTCTTTTCCGATTGCGAGTTTCAGCAGCCGCGGTCCTTCGCTTTGCGGCGGAACGGGCTCATTGCTGATTAAGCCCGAAGTTTCCGCTCCGGGTGTCAGCGTAAGGTCGTGCGTTATTAGTCCGAACTACGGAACAAAAGACGGAACTTCAATGGCGGCTCCTCACGCTTCCGGCTCGGTTGCATTGCTCAGGTCTTTTGCTCCGAACATTACCGGCAAGATGGCTTTGCTGGCGCTTTATTACAGTGCAGATGATTTAGGAGATGCCGGTGAAGATAATACTTACGGAATGGGAATGGTGAATGTTTTTAAAGCAATGAAACTTCTTGGTTTGAATATTGCTCATACTCCGATTAATGATACGCTTAATCTAACCGGTCCTTATAAAGTCAGGATTGCTTTGACTAACTCAACCGTTGTAAATGCAAAACCGAAACCTTCTTCAATAAAACTTTTCTGGAGCAGAAATTCTTCTGTGATAAATGACAGCATTACAATGACGAATGATACGGGAAATGTTTATTTTGCTAACATTCCCGGAAACGGCACTCAGGCTAACTATAAATATTTCATCAGGGCTTATGATACGCTTGATGTAAGGGCTCAGCTTCCCGGAGATGCACCTTTTACATATTTCTCATTTAATGCGGGCTCGGTTGGTGTCGGAAAAATTTCGCAGGAAATTCCAAAAGAATTTAATCTGATGCAAAATTATCCGAATCCTTTTAATCCCGTTACCAATGTTGAGTTTGGGCTTCCCATTGACGGAAATGTTTCAATTAAAATTTATGACATAACGGGTAAAGAGGTGATGACTGCTCTTAATGAGTTCAGGACTGCCGGTTATTACAGAGTTTCCGTTGATGCATCTTCGCTTTCAAGCGGAGTTTATTTCTATAAACTTATTTCGGATAATTCTGCCGCTGTTCTTATTAAAAAAATGATTCTGATAAAATAAACTTTTAAAAATATTTTTCAATGAAGAATTTATTTTCCGTTTCGGTTATTTTACTTTTTGTTTTAATATCTGCTCCTTCTATTTCAGAAAGTGCGGGCGATATTATTTCCGCTAAATGCGAATGCGGCTTTGAGCAAACTCTTATGCTCGGTGCGGGCAAGGCAACTTTTCAAACTGTTTTTGCATTTCCTTTCTATTGCAAGGATTGCACTTCGATTTGTATTTTGAATTTATTCGATGAAAAGCTTCCCTGCGAAAATTGCCAGTGCGAAAATCCAATCCCTTATGATAATGATTCTTTGCGGCTTCATTTCAGCGATGAAGAGGTTTTCGGTTGGAATGCAAATTCGCAAACCCGAAAACTTTATAACGATTTTTATCTTTGTCCAAAATGCGGCGAGCATAAACTGAAATTTGTTCAAATCGGAAATTTTGATTAACCGCTGCTTTATAGACAGCTAAAACCTTTCGGCGATAAGGGGTATAATAAAGAGATACAGCTTTAATATTTGCTTTCGATTGTTTAAAGATTTATAATCCGGAACTATAATGATTATATTATGTTTCATTTCACAATATTCAGAAGAAACGGTTGCTTGTGAAAGTGATTATTCATTAACGATTTTTAAAAACATAGAAACAAATGATAAAAATAAAAAACCTTTTTGTGTTTGCTCTTTTTGCCTTCCTTATTTTCAACAATTCACTAAAAATAGAAAACAGCTTAGCCCAGTGGACGCCGACAAATGGTCCGAATGGGGGTCCTGTTTATTGTGTTGCGATTTCAGGTACTAATATATTTGCCGGCACTAACGGTGGTGTATTTCTATCTACAAATAAGGGAGTAAGCTGGAATCCTGTTTTCAACGGTTTAACGTCAGTTGTCAAGTCTTTGGTAATTTCCGGAACAGATGTTCTCGCGGGGACTGAGTCATTTGGTGCATTTCGAACAACAAATAACGGTACAAACTGGACTGAGGTAAACAGTGGATTATCTTTTCCAACTGTAAATACATTTGCGGTATCGGAGTCGAATATTTTTGCCGGTACAAGTGTGGGGGGTATTTTTCGCTCATCAAATAACGGCACAAACTGGACTGCGGTTAACAACGGATTAACTTTCAAAACTGTAAATTCGATTATTGTTTCCGGAACAAATATTTTTGCCGGTACAAATTTGGGAGGTGTTTTCCGCTCATCAAATAATGGTTCAAACTGGACTGCTGTAAATAGCGGATTGCCGGCAGATATATCAATAAACTCACTTGCAGTTTCCGGAACAAATCTTTTTGCAGCTTCAGGCAACTCAGTGTTTTTATCAACTAATAACGGAGCAAACTGGACGGAAAGAAGCAACGGATTAATACCTTTTTCTTTTATTAAATCATTTGCAGTTATAGGAACGGATATATTTGCAGGAACTGCCAATGGGGTCTTTTTATTAACTAACAATGGTACACTCTGGGTCCAGGTCAATAATGGCTTGTCAAATCATGATGTTCAAACACTTACGGTATCACAGACAAACTTATTTGCAGGTACTAACGGCGGATTATTTTCATCGTCAAATTTAGGTTCAAGCTGGTTTAAACTCAATAACGGATTAAATAATCATTTTATTAATACACTCACTGTTAAAGGTACAAAAATATTCGCAGGTACCGGAGGTAGTGGTATATTTTTATCAACTAATAACGGCACAAACTGGACTTCGGTTAATAATGGATTAACTGATACATTTGTCGTATCATTTGCTGTTTCAGGAACAAACCTTTTTGCCGGAACTTCCTCGATTGTATATCTTTCAACAAATGACGGTACAGGTTGGATTTCGAAATACGACTTCGTACCATTCCCGACTGAAGTTGTTAATACACTTGTTGTTTCAGGAACAAACCTGTTTCAAGGAAATGCCGTGGGTGTATTTCTATCAACGAATAACGGTACAAACTGGACTGCGGTAAACAGCGGATTGCCGTCTCCACGACCTGTAAAATCACTGGCTGTTTCAGGAACAAACCTGTTTGCCGGAACTTCCACCGCGGGTGTATTTCGTTCAACAAACAACGGTACAAACTGGACTGCGGTTAACAGCGGATTGCCGGTTTCACGATCTGTTCTATCACTTGCTGTTTCAGGCTCAGCGCTATTCTTGAGTCTTGCAAACTCAGGTGTGTTTATATCTTTAAATAATGGTACAAACTGGTCTGCATTAAATAACGGATTAACTACTGATGTTAATACATTTGCAGTATCAGGAACAAGTGTCTTCGCGGGTACTAACGATGGTGTCTATTTATTAACTAATAATGGTACACTATGGTTAAACAGAAGTCAGGGATTAGTTAATATAAATTCTTCCAATAAGGTAAGTTCATTATTAGTAGCAAATAATTTCATTTTTGCAGGATTAACAAGCAACTCGGTATGGAAACGCTCTTTAACGGAAATCATTGGAATTCAAAACATAAGTTCTGAAATACCGTCTTCGTTTTCGTTAAGTCAAAATTATCCGAATCCGTTTAACCCGACTACTAACATTGAGTTTGCAATAGCAAAATCAGGATTTGTGAGTTTGAAAGTTTATGACATCCTCGGGAAAGAAGCGTCAACTCTCGTTAATAATTCTTTGGCTGCCGGAAAATATAAAGTGGATTTTAATGCATCAAATCTGACAAGCGGAATATATTTCTATAAACTTTCTTCGGAGGGCTTCTCTGACGTGAAGCGTATGGTTCTGATAAAATAAATAAATATGAACACTACAATCAGCTATTATATCAAAACATTTTAATTTTAGATAATCTTTCTTGCGGGCAAAACCCTTTTATTTTTCTCTAAAATCAAAAGTGTCTTTTTGGTTTAGTGTGTTTTTATATTCGTTCTTAAGCCAATCTCCGTCAGTTTCGTTTTTCTTGAGATAATAATTGAGGAATGCAGTAACACCTTTTTTTACACTTTCAATATGTTCGTCGTAATACGGGTCATCATTGCTCAATTTCTTACCTGCGGAAAATGTCATATGTACTGCTTTATACAAAACCAATAAATATTGAGATGACGCTTTTATGTTTTGATAGGGAAGTGTTCTGTCGGAAGGAGTGAAATCGCTTTTTCTGTTGAGCGGGTCTCCGTCTTCGGTTCCCGTTATATGAAACAAAGGAATATCAATATCTTTATAAAGAGTACTTATATCTTTTGGAGGATTGTCAGGAACATTCGGACTTAAAGGTACGCCGGCTTTAATCCTTGGCTCTTTAAAACTATAACCCTTTTTTCCGACCCGTTCGCCTGCAGCAATTAACACTGAGCGTGCACCGTAGGAATGTCCTATCATACCGAGATTATTCGTATCAAGGTGTCCTTTAAAAATTTCTGATTTGAGATTTAGTTTAAATATTTCATCCACCACAAAAGGAATATCGTTAAATCTATTTAGCGCATTTTCATAATCTTTTATTGATTCTTTTAATTTCTTCATCACTTCTTTCATAGTTGTTGCACCTTTCCATACAGATTCATCAGAACCTTTATGCTGAATATGAAAACAGATGTAACCGTTCTGCGATAAGTGTTCGCCCAGATATTCAGCCGCTTCAACAGAGCCTCCTAATCCGTGAGAAAAAATAATTATAGGATAAGTATCTTTTAATTCATCGGGGTAATAAACTTTATACGGGATTTCTCTTTTTCTGCTTTTATCAAAAAATTTATCGTACTTCGTTTTTCCGTTTGCAGATGTTATGATTATTAAGGAAAAAGTAATCAGAATAAATATTATGTTTTTTATCATATTGGATTTTTCCAAAAATTTGGTAAAAATAATTCTATTATCAAGCCATTATTTGTTTAAAGGATTATTGAACTATTTCTTAGAAATATTCGTTTTTGAAGATAAATAATTAATCTTTTAATCATGAAAAACATTACTCTTTCTTTATTTCTTCTGCTTCTTTCCGTAACAGGAATTTATTCGCAGGAAATCCCTAATGCTCCCGTTAATGCAAAAGTGCAAATCAATAATGCACGCACAGACGGCAAGCCGGATTTAACACCTCCTCAATCATTTATTAAAAGCGAAGAGGTTATTAAACTTGAAAACAAAATTCTCGAAATTAGAAAATCTCCCAATCCCGATATGGACGAAATTACAAAACTCCAAAAGCAATTACTTTCGCTAACAGGAATGGGCGGATTCTCAAATGCAGGATATTATCCCGGAAGTGTTACACGCTCATCTTTGCTTGAGCAGTTTGATATGGTAGGAAATACGTTAGTTCTTTCCAAACCCGGTATGAAGGGAATTGCTACTGTTACGGAAGCAACAGGTCCAACTGCAGGCAGAATCTGGCTTGTAGCAGGTTTTTCCGGTTCCGGTTCTATGTCTTCTCCTGATTCTTTAAGAGTTTTATATTCAACAAATAACGGTACTTCGTGGGTTACTTATGCAAATATTACTCTCGGCGGAACGGATAAAATTAATTTAGGTGAAATTGATGCGGAGTTAATCGAAGGCGGCGCAGAAAAATATCTGCAAATAGTTTACGGATTGAGAGCAACCGGAGGAACAGGAAGATGGTTTTCAGCAGGGGCTTCAATAAAACTTACCGGAACTTTTGCCGGCAATGTTTGGGTTCTGAGCTGGCCCGGCGATGATGCTACAAAAAGATATTACTCTCCGAAAATAACTTCGGATAACTATATCTGGCCTACTTCTCCCTGGGCTTATATCGCTGTTTCTTTTGATTCAGCGGTTACCGGCGGAAGATATAACACACAAAAGCAGGCACAATTTAATAATCCGAATTCTGTTTCACCTACTTTTTTCTATAAAGGCGGAAAAGTATTCTGGTATAATGTAACAGCAACAGAGCAAGATTTATTCACAGATATTGCTTTCTTTAATCATCCTTCTGATTCACTGATTATTTCTTTTTGCGGAACTCCGGATAGTACTGCCGTATTTTTCTCTAAAGTAGCCGCAACCACAAGTTTCATTTCTCCATCTTCGCCCGGTCAATATATCGGACCTGTTGGCGGCAATGATCCAACTGCTTGGAAAACTGCAGGAAAACTTTCTTCAAACGGAAATAGCAACGGAAGTATATTTTTTATATTTAATCAGATACTTCCTTCCGGAAATTTTGGTACGAAATATTTCAGAACTACCAATTTTGGAAACTTTAATGATTTAAACCAAAGCGTCCTTTGGTCAGGTACTGACGGTTCTTCGAGACCTGATATTACAGTCATCAGAGGTGCGAATTCACATCGTCTTGCATTCTTTTATTGGGGTTCAAGCAGCGATTCTTTGAAATATATTAACGTTAATTCAGCCGGCAGCTTTACAGCTATTTCCGGCAGGATGAATACAGTTGCTCTGACAACAGGCTCTTATAGTCCGGCAGTCGGTACGAGATTTGTTCCGGGTGACAGCTGTTTTGCATTATATTCGGCTTCAGGTCCTGCATCTGTCTTTGCCGCTTTCGGCTGTTCCGGTGCATTAACAAATATCGGTAACATCGAAACTCCTGTTAATTTTGAATTAAAACAAAACTATCCTAATCCCTTTAACCCAGTTACAACCATAGGGTATAAGATTGCAAAATCAGGTAACGTGAAATTATCTGTATTTGATGTAACCGGAAGGGAAGTTGCCGTTCTTTTGAATGATTTCAAACAGGCAGGAATTTACAGTGTTTCGTTTAATGCTACAGGTCTTTCAAGCGGTATTTATTTCTATAAACTTTCCGCAGAAGGCTTTTCTGATGTGAAGCGTATGATATTGGTGAAGTAAAAGAAATTTCAGTTTATAAAAAGAAAAGGCACAAGAGATAATACTTGTGCCTTTTTTATTTTATAAATTTTTTTGGTTTTTATTTCACCATTACTAATTTACCTGTCTTAACATAATTTCCCGATTCAAATCTGTAAAAATATATTCCGCTCACAAGCCCTTCGGCATTGAATGGCGCTTCGTATATTCCCGGTTTCAAATTTTCGTTTACCAATACTGCTACCTCTTTTCCAAGAACATCATATACTTTTAACGTAGTCATTCCTGCAACAGAACATTGAAATTTGAAAATTGTTGTAGGATTAAACGGATTCGGATAATTAATTACATCATATTTAGTCGGAATCTCCGAGTTGATTTCCTTTATGCCTATTGTTGAAAAATTATATGTTATGGATTTCATTACTGTAGGTGCTTTCTGTGCAGTGTTGTACATTGCAAGAAACTTCTGAACATCCGGAGTTCCCGAAGATGAAAGGCGGGTCATAAGCCGTGGTGATGCAGTCTGATAGCACACTTCAAACATTATAGTATAATTTGAGTTTGCTGCAGCAGGTACTTTGTATGTGATAATATCCTTGCCGGTTCCCTGTGTGGTTCCCTGTCTGTTGAAATTTGTGTCTGTTGCCGCAGAACCAATAATTGCTGTTGTATCATACGACGGGTGTGCGGTTGTAAATCCTTTTGGCGGAATTCTGTTGTCTTTTTTATATGAAGCTGAGCGAAGCAAATCGTACGTTACATTGTTATTTACATCTTGCAATACACCTTCATAAATCTGCACCTGATTTTGATTTGTAATTACATTGTAATGCTCTTCGAAAGTTGAGTCCTGACTTAAAATTTCACCGTTGGAGTTCCATCCTCCTGATTCAAAGACGATATTGTTTCCGGCATCCCTTACAATCAGGTGAACCCATATTCTCCGGAAGGGAATACCTGTCGGGAGTTTATGGCCTGTAAGGTTTTCAATTCCAAGATTAATATTCATAAAACCTGATGAAAAAGTCGCATCTGAATTTAATAACAGAGTAGAGTTTTTCATTAAGTTATCTACGTATGCAAGTGTTGTGTCGAAATTCTGAGGTGAGGCAGATAGTTGAAGTGAATCCGCATTATCTCTTAAAATTTTTCCTACAAGTTTATTTGAACCCGGAAATATGTGTTTCCAGTATGGTGTGCGCAGTGTTGTTAAATTTGGCGGTATTGTTGATATTATCTGCGGAGTTGATGTAGAAGGCATATGGCAGTTCTGACAATTGATTTCATATTGCCCGTATATACTGTTTTTCCATTCGATGTAAGGAGTCTGTTCCGCAAAACTGCCGACTATTTGACCGCTGTAATTAATTGTTGGAGTGAATAATGTATGGCAAGTTGCACATAATTCGGATTTCGAAACGTGAGCAGAATAAAGCGTCATATAGTTAACAAAATTTATCATAGGCGCCGTCAATGGATTTTGATAAGGTCCGTAAATATTTCTTTCGCCTGTAATAACATATCCGCCGCTGTAACTTGAGGGCATTCCAAAATTATCACTTTTTATCTGATGACAGGCAGTGCAGCTTACTCCGTCATTTGCGAGCGGACTTTGCTTGAGCTGACTCATTGTGTAACCGGAATCTCCGAGATGAATCGCTTGTTTCCAGCCCATTGGCGCATGGCACTTTGTGCAGGTACTCTCGATTATAAACTGATATTGCGGAAGCTCGTGTACTTCATGTTCAACAACTGCTCTCCAAAGAGGGTCTTTTGAGGAATTGCCCATCATAGCCGAACGCCAGTGCGTAATTGGTGAAATATCAACCCCGTTTTCGGTCAATACTGTTCCGTTTGAAATATGGCATAATGCACAATTTCCGGAGCCGGAAAATAAAGTTGAAGTCTGAGTTGGCAGGGGAATAATGTCTCTGCTAACACTGCTGTTACTGTATAACGGAAAAATATTTGAAATAAATAGAAATAAAGAAATAATTATCGTCATAATTAATAATATTATTAGTTATACTATTTGTATCAATTGTCGTGCCACAAAAAATCTACAATTTTGAACTATTTTTTGAAAAAATTTAAAAATTGCGACAAATATGACGCTTTATAGACCAAAAATGTAATAAAAAACGCTCTGCATCTTTTGATACAGAGCGTATGATATAAATTCGATTATAAGAAAAATTACTTGATTAGGACCATTTTCTTAATATCTGTTAAATCACCTGAAGTCATCTTGTAGAAATATGTTCCGCTTGAGAGTGATTTACCGTCAAATGTTATTTCGTATGTACCGGCTTTCATATTTTGGTTCAATAATGTTGTAACTTCTTTTCCTAAGATATAGATCGGAAGAGCGTCGTGTAGGGAAAGAGTGTAGATCTCTGTGGTCGGCGTA
>CALKAJ010000209.1 GCA_937983305.1 uncultured Ignavibacteriota bacterium
GGTATCTCAAATGCATTGTGATATAATATTCCCACCTTGATTGTTCGCTCATTTTCTTTTACCGTTTATTTAAGTTATTAACAATAATTTTACGGTAACATTTATTATGAGTCAACGAACTGTTTTATACCCTGACTCGGGTAACATTTATTATGAGGCAATGCGTTCCTTTAAGTATTAAATAATTTGAATTGATTTTACATTTACCATTACATAACTTTAACTTGACTTATTTCCAAGCACTTTTATTTAACTTTATATATTAATAAAGTTTTGCCAAAAAAATTATGGAAAACAAATTAATCGACAAAAATCATTCAAGAAGAGACTTCTTAAAAACAACCGCAAAACTTGCATTGCCTACCATTGCATTCTTAGGTTTTGGATCGATGGGGAATAATTTTTTAGGATTGAAAAAAAAGGATGCAAAATTCTCAACTTCCTGCGAAAATTCCTGTGAAGGCGAATGTGATGCAATGTGTGCCGGTGGTTGTGCATATGACTGCGAATCCACGTGTACCGGAAACTGTCACGGTTCCTGCGAAGGATTATGTGAAGGGCAGTGCGAAGGTAAAAGCGGTCCTTCGGTTAATAAATCAAATAAATCCCTTGAAGAAACAAGTTGCGACTGCACCGGTTGTACAGGCAGTTGTCTTGGTCCTTGTAAAGGGGATTGTGTATCAGGTTGCCACATCGCCTGCGCCGGTGTGTGCAAAGGAAACAGTCAGGGTGTAACCGCCTGTTCTTTACGAGGTTGAGACATTTCTTACTCTGTTAAATTAACATAATTTTTTGCCTGAAGAAAAAACCAAATACAATTTTAAAACTCAAAATGAAGCCTGGAAAGGCGGCATTGCAAAAAGCGTTACTTTTATTATTACCGAAGACTGCCAGTTTGCCTGTAAATACTGTTACCTGACAGGTAAGAACAGAAAAGGGAAAATGGATTTTGATATCGCCCGCCGCACGATTGATTATTTAATTTCAAGCAGAAAAGATTTTCCGCAGGATTCAATTATATTCGAATTTATCGGAGGTGAACCTCTTCTCGAAATTGACCTTATGGACAGGATTGCAGACTACATAAAGATAAGACTTTACGAAACTTCACATCCCTGGTTCTATAATTACAGACTAAGTTTCTCCACAAACGGAATTTTATATTCAAGCAGGAAAGTTCAGAAGTATATAGAAAAAAATATAAACCATTTAAGTCTGGGTATTTCAATAGACGGAACAAAAAGGAAACATGATTTGCAGAGAATATATCAGGACGGCAGTGGAACTTATTATGACGTAATGAAAAATATTCCGCTATGGCTAAAACAGTTTCCGGATGGTGCCACAAAAATCACCTGTTCGTCTGATGACCTTAAATACATTAAAGAAAGTGTTATTCATATGTATGAAATCGGTATTAAAAACGTTGACATAAATGTCGTATTCGAAGATGTTTGGAAAGAAAATGACGATACTGTTCTCGAAGAGCAATTAATCGAACTTGCAGACGAGATAATTGAGAAAGATCTTTACGAAGAAAATATCTGCTCATTTTTTTCCGAAAGAATCGGAACGCCGATGGTTGAAGATAAAAACTGGTGCGGCACGGGCAGAATGCTTGCCGTTGATTGCAGAGGAGATTTTTATCCCTGTATCAGGTTTACTCCCTTCTCGCTCACTAATAAAAAAGCAATCACAGTAGGAAATTGTTTCACAGGACTCGATAAAAACAAATTAAGACCTTTTCTCGTATTGAATAAATCCGCTCAAAGCCCCGAGGAATGCCTTGAATGCGATGTTGCCTCAGGTTGTGCGTGGTGCCAGGGATACAACTATGATATTGCGGAAACAAACACTATATATCAGAGAGCAATTCATATCTGCAAGATGCACAAGGCAAGAGTAAGGGCTAACAATTATTACTGGAATAAACTCGATAAAAAACTCGGACTAAAAGAAAAATGATTAATTACTTAATACTGCCCGTTTCCAAATACGCAAAATCATTCTGTTATTACGAGTCACCGGAAAATAGCGGGAAGAAAGACATAATAGATTTTAAAGTTCTTAAAGATGCCGTTCTCTATGCTATAAAAAACAAATGCGGACTGAATGTGCTTTATGGCGATGAACCCCTGCCTGAAAAATACGAAAAAGAACTTGAAAAAATTGAACATATAAAAATCCTGCCTATCGGATTAAGAAAACATTACAAGAAAGGAATTTACATTATCGAAGAGCAGGATTTAAAATCCTCATATACAATTAAGAAGAACAACGAACTTAATCTGATTTTAAGAATCGGGAAAAAAAAACTGCCCGGATTATCCGATATTTTTAATTCATTGTTATGGAAATTCAAAAGACTGAATCTCGTATTTACCGACATTCAGAATTTCACGGAAACTGATTTTGATTTATATAAAATTCAGTTAAAGAAAATCGGAGATACCGTAAATAAATTATACCGCAATCTGAATAACATTGAACTGAGTTTTCTAACGGACAGAATGTTTCTGGTCAATATGAACAACTGCGATGCCGGAATAAAACACCTGACTGTAGCACCCGACGGAAAATTTTATCTCTGCCCGGGATTTTATTACACAGGAAAAGAAAATGAATTAGGCAGTATAAAAGAAGGTTATAACATAAAAAACGAATATCTGCTTCACCTTAAAAATGCTCCGCTTTGCAGTAACTGCGATTCTTGGCACTGCAAAAGGTGTTACTGGCTGAATCAGAAACTGACACAAGAATTAAATACTCCTTCTTCAGAGCAATGCAAGGTTTCACATCTCGAGCGGAATGAAACGAGAAAAATTTCAGACAAATTAAGAAAATCAAAACACTTCAGAAATTTAAATGAAATTCCCGGAATAAATTACATTGACCCGTTTGAAATATTAAATCTGGAATCGGAATTACCTGAAGAAGATAAAATCATTATCATATCGGAATTATTGTCAAAACCTCTCGAGAAATTATCAATCCGTGAACTGCTGATGTACCTTTATAAAGTTGATAAAGAAGCAATAATAAAGTTAAAAAATTATTTAAGTATAAAATATGGCAGCAAAAAATAATAACCTCGTCGGTAAAGTTTCACCCGAAGAAAGAGACGAAATTAAAGAATTATTTGAAAGAAAAAACGGATTAACCGAACTGACAAAAACTCTTGCCGATTCTGACCAGAAATCATTTGTCAAAAGCCCGCTGTATGATAAACTCATAAAAGATATGGGTGAAACATCTACGCGTTTTCAGAAATGGTGGGAGGATAAAAGTAGAAAATACAAGTGGAAAGGAAAAGAAGGTCACAGCTGGCAAATCAATTTTGAAACCTGCGAGATTTTTCTTGTAAAAAGCAAATTTTAAAAAACCAATTCAATTGAATTTGACCGGCTCACTCAGAGATGCAACTGATACTTGTGGGTTTTTGAGGGAAAAAAGTTACATTCTTTGGATATAAATTCGAATATGAAAAGTAATTATTTAAAAATTTTAATTGAGAAAAAGTTATTATTCAAATACCCATTCGTTTTCGTCAGTGAATTTATTAGGATTAATTCCAAATTTTTGTAAACTAACCTGATTGACTTTGAATTTCAAAGGTGTATGTGATATGACTTTCGCTTCGATTGAGATCTCATATTCGCAGGGATAATTTTTAAGTTCAGGACAGCATATACAGTTGTAATCAATATATTTATAGGTAAGTGTAGTTCCGTCAAAATCTACATCCACAGTATGGTTAGCCCATGAGTATTTTTCAATATTACTTACAATAGATGCTTTAATTTTATTTCCTTCAAGATAAAATTTATCTAATCTGCATCCGCCAAAAGTTCTTACCGAGGTTCGTTTGTTTTTTGAGTTGATAATAATTGAAATAATTTCAGTTTTTCTGTTTGCTTTTTCTTTTTTATATTCGATTTTATAAATCAAGTCCTTTACAGTCGAGGTATTTTCAGAATTAGTTGCAAGTTCGAGATATTTTTTAAGGTTGTTACATGCTTCGTCGTATTTTTCAAGTTTTTCCTGCAAAATTCCCAGTTGATAATAAGGTTCTGACCAAATAGGTGCGAGTTCAATTGATTTTTGGAATTCAAAAATTGCCTCATCGTAATCAATATTTGTTTTTGCAATTTCTGCGGCGATAATACCCCGGGCTAAATGTTTTCTCGCTTCTTCCGGGATATCCTGAGCAAGAATTTGTGCTGTGAAGAATAAAATGGCCAAAAAAGTAACAATGTATATTTTTTTAGACATGGCGAACATATAAATTTAATAAAAAAAAGGTGAATAAATTGAAAATTATTAAATGAAAATACATATTATCACTATGAAATCAAAGTGTATAAAAAATCTTACGCTGATGATTTTTTTACGAAGTACGTAAAATATAATAATTTTCAGTTTTTTTTGGTGAAATATTTACTAAATTCCTGAATGAAAAATTTACTCTTTTTATTTGCAGCTTTTTTATCATTCTTTGTCTTCAATACGAAAATTTATTCTCAAATTGATATTTCCATAGGGAATCAGATTTGGATGAAAAAAAATTTAGATGTAGATAAGTTCCGTAACGGTGATATAATCCCGGAAGCTAAAACAGCGGCAGAATGGAGATATGCTTTGGAAAATTTTCTTCCCGCATGGTGTTATTACGATAATGACTCTTCGAACTGTAAAACTTATGGTAAGCTTTATAACTGGTATGCCGTAAACGATTCACGAGGATTAGTTCCCGAAGGGTGGCAAATTCCGAATATACGGGAATGGCTTCTTCTTGTTGATTTTCTTGGAGGTTCGCAACCGGCAGGGATAAAACTGAAAAATAATTCCGGTTGGAATGAGAACGGAAATGGTACCAACGAAAGCGGCTTTGCGGGTTTACCCGGAGGGTATCGCGATGGAAATGGTGATTTTTTTGGAAAAGGAACTATTGGTGAATGGTGGAGCAATTCTGAGTTCACTTCTAACCCATGGTTTCCAAATGACACAGCTGTTTGGTGTCGAAGTATTAGGACTGATTATCCCGATGTATTATTGCTTGACGAAAAAAAATCTTTCGGTTTTTCGGTAAGATGTATTAAAGATTAATTTTTTTATTCGAATTTCAAATATTTAAAGCATGAATAGAATAATATTTATTTTTTTTGTTGTTTTCTTTCTCTCTACGGGAAATATATTTTCGCAGGAAAACACTGATTTAATTCCTTTCCGTAAAGGCGAAAAGTGGGGATTCAGCAATAGAATTAAAAATATTGTTGTCGAACCTAAATACGATTTTGTTTGGACTTATGCAGGTGGGCTCGCAAAAGTAAATACCGGCGGTTTGATTCTGGATATAGGTTTTGTATCAGGTGGAAAATTTGGCTTCATTGACGAAACGGGCTCTGAGATAATACCTTTAAAATATGATTTTGCAGGAGATTTTAATAATGGGTTTGCAATTGTAAATATCGGCGGAAAAGAAAATGATTTTGGCTTCATTCAGGGTGGTAAATGGGGGTTCTGTGATAAATCGGGCAAAGAAATTATCGCTTTAAAATACGAAGCAGTTGGTGAATTTGTTGATGGTCTTGCGGCAGTAAAATATAATGGCAAATGGGGATTTATTAATACTGCAGGAATAGAAATAATTCCTTATAAATATGATGTAGTTCATAATTTTAAAGAGGGATTTTCAAGGGTTAATTCAGGTGCTAAAGTTGGTATTTATGGAGGTATGACAGGCGGTGTATGGGGAATCTGTAATAAAGAGGGAATGGAAGTTGTTCCTGTTAAATATGATGATGCCGGAGATTTTGTTGAAGGTTTTTCATTAGTAAAATCAGAAGGTAAATTCGGGTTTGTTAATAAAACCGGAAAAGTAATTATTCCTATTATTTACGAAGATGTATTAGAGTTTAAAGAAGAACTTGCTTTTGCAAAGATTAATGATAAATATGGATTCATTAATAAAAAAGGAGATGAAATAATTCCTTTTAAATATGACTTCGCAGGAAATTTCTCTGAAGGATTGGCAAAGATAGGTATTAACGGAAAATACGGATTTATTGATAAAACCGGGGAATTAATTATTCCTTTAAAATATGACGATGCTACTGATTATTGTGAAGGTCTTGCAGGTGTAAAAATGAATGAAAAATACGGTTTTATTGATAAGTCAGGCAATGAGATTATATCGTTTAAGTATGACGATGTTTTTCCTTTTTTTGAAGGACGTGCTGAGGTTATATTAAACAATAAGTTTGGCTTTATTGATAAGTCTGGTAGAGAAATAGTATCTGTGAAATATGATTATCTGACAGATATTTATGAAGGGTGTATCAGGGCAAAAATTAACAGTTTATATTTCGGGTATGTAGATAAAAACGGAAAGGAAATTATTCCGTTTAAATATGAAGATGCACGAGAATTTAATAAGGGAATTGCGGCCGTAAAATATAACGGGAGATGGGGCTATATTGATAAGAAAGGAACTGAATTTTGGGAGGAGTAGAATTATTTTATAAACTTCCCGTTATTATTGAAGTTTGACTTCTTAATCATCTTATGTAATTTTACAATGTATTATAGATTTAAGTATTAATTTATTGAAAAATATTTTTTATATTTGGGTATAACAGATATAATTTGAATTTTAGAACTTATTGTTCACTTCCTTTTTGCTTTTTTGTAAACAGGATTTTTTGTTGCATTTTCCTGCGGGGAGGTATTTTATAAAAAATGAAAAATTTATTAATTAAATATTTTAAAACTTATGAAAAAATATTTTTTTCTACTTTTTATTTTAGCGGTTTCAGGCAGTAATTTATATTCACAGTGGGTTCAAAGCAGTTCAGGTATTAACGGAGGTATTGTTCGGGCAATGATGACTGACGGGAACAAATTATTTGCGGGTACTATAAGCGGGATTTTTTATTCAAACGATAATGCGGCGAGCTGGAATTTTACGAATCAGTTTACGGCTGATGTTTATTCGATGTGCTCTAAGAGCGGTGTACTTTTTGCCGGAACAGGCGGCTATGGCGTTCTTAAGTCAGTTGATAACGGGCTCAACTGGACTGAGACATCTTTGTATGGTACTACGGTATATAGCGTTTATGGTATGGCGGCGACTTCCGACAGAGTTTTTGCAGGTGTTGATGTTGAAGGAATTTATTATTCGGCGGATAACGGAGAAAACTGGATTAAGTCATCTATGCCTAACAGGGCAGTGAAAGCTTTGGTTGCAAACGGTAACACTTTATTTGCCGGAACGGAAACCTATGGCGTTTATATTTCAACGAACAACGGCACAACCTGGACACAGTCTTCATTGAATAATAAAACTATTTTATCTTTAGCGGTAAATGGTAATTACGTTTTTGCAGGTTACGACGGCGGAATATATGTTTCATCTAACGGCGGTACAAGCTGGACACTTTCTTCGACTTTCCCGACTAATACGGTTCGGGCAATTCATCACGACGGTTCAAAACTTCTTGCCGGAACAATTGACGGTTTATATATTTCAACGAATAACGGCTCGACTTGGTCGCCAAAATATTTATCTTTGACTATTAATAATATTAAATCAATAGGCAGTGTTTTATTTTTAGGGGCGGGTTACAGTGGAGTTTACTCTTCAACAAATTCGGGTGTTAACTGGTATAAATCTACAACGTTTACAGGATATCATTTTAATTGTATTTATAATGACGGTACTAATCTTTTTGCAGGGTCAATTGAGGGTTTGTATAAGTCAACTAATCAGGGTGCAAACTGGACAAGAACTACAGTTTATTATTCTCCGATATTTTCTATAATTTCCGATGGGCAGAATTTTGCCTGCGGTTTTAATAATTTCGGAGTTTATTATTCGAGCAATGGCGGGACGAACTGGACGCAGTCGTCAATGAATAATAAAAATGTTTATGCTCTTACTAAAAACGGAACTACTTTTTTTGCAGGGACGCATAATAGCGGAATTTATATTTCTTCAAATTACGGAGTTAACTGGACTCAGTCTTCGCTGAATAATAAAACTGTTAAGAGTTTTACGGTTATGAATAATGTGATTTATGCAGGTACTCAGGGATATGGAATTTATTCTTCTTCGGATAACGGTGCGAGCTGGCTTCAGACAGGAAATACTTCTGAGGATGTGACAGCACTTTTTTCGACTAACGGGAATTTATATGCCGGTACTGCATTTCACGGGATTTTTATTTCAAGTAATAATGGTGCGAACTGGTCGCAAAGAATTGGTACTACGAAAGTGAAATCGCTTTATGTTTCTTATCCGAATATTTTAGTAGGTACTTATGATAAAGGAATCTATGTTTCGTCGAATAACGGTTCGAACTGGATTTTCAGAAATCAGGGTTTGGGAGACCAGAGCGTAAGAGGTATTACTGTTTTTAATAATTATGTTTATGCGGCGACTTATGGTTCGGAAATCTGGAAACGTTTGCTTTCGGAAACAGTTGGTGTTGAGGCGATTACGAGTGAGGTGCCAACTGAATTTGTGCTTGAGCAAAATTATCCAAATCCGTTTAATTCAATGACAAATGTTAAGTTTAAAGTTGCAAGTTCAAAGTTTATCAAGTTAGTTGTATATGATTTGCTTGGAAGGGAAGTGAGGACACTTGTGAATGAGGCATTGCAGGCGGGTACTTATCAAGTCAGGTTTGATGCAGGTGATTTGCCGAGCGGAATTTATTTTTATCAGTTAAGAACTGACAATTTTTCGGAAACTAAGAAATTAATATTAATTAAATAATTATTAAATAAAATTAAAGAGATATGAAAAAAATTACAAATTTAATGTTTGCGGTTTCTCTTATTGTTTTTTTATTTTCAAGTTATACTAATTCCACAGCTCAGTGGAATCAAACAGGCGGTATTGTTGATAAAAGTGTTTTTTCATTATTGATTAACGGCGGTACAGTTTATATGGGCACGAGTGACAGCGGTGTTTATCGCTCATCAGATAACGGAGTTACGTGGATAAAAAGCGGATTGGATAACAGGAAAATCTGGTCGTTGGCTGTTTCCGGTTCTTATATTTTTGCTGCTACAGACAGCAAAATATGGAGAAGCGGCGATGGAGGTTTGAACTGGTCTTCTTTATCCATAAATGCTTCTGTATATAATTTGCATACAAGCGGCTCAAGTATTTATGCTTCTTTAAACGGTTCTGCTCCGAGCGTATATATCTCAACTAATAATGGGAGCAATTGGTATGGCACATATGGTATGGTTCAGAATGCAACTTGTGTGGTTGCAAGCGGAAGTGTTTTAGCGGGTACGATGAATGGCGTGTATGAAAATATCCCTCCGTCATATACGTGGACAAAAATTGGATTAGACGGTATGACCATTAACTGTATGACGTTAAGCAGCGGGACTACTTATATCGGAACAAATGGTATTTATAAATTCAGTGGTGTTAATTTTGTTTCATTGGGGTTGACCGGTAAATCAGTATTGTCAATTTATGTATCCGGTTCAAATGTGTATGCGGGAACATCTGACGGAGTTTGGATTTCCTCCAATGGCGGAAGTAACTGGACTCGTTCATCTTTGATACAAACTGTTAATGCTGTTGCAGGGAGCGGAAGTACAATTTTTGCAGGAACGTCCAATTACGGTGTTTATCGCTCAACGGATAATGGTGTTACGTGGACTCAAATGGTTTTTTATAATAATGTTATAAGGACGTTATATTCCAGCGGTAGTACTATTTTTGGAGGTACGAGCAACAGAGGTGTTCTTTATTCATCGAATAGTGGTAACAGCTGGACACAAACCTCGCTCAAAAATATTGAGATAAGGTCTTTTGTTTCTAACGGAGGAACTATTTTAGCAGGTTCAGGCGGAAGTGGTATTTATCGTTCAACTAACAACGGTACAAACTGGGTACTTACTAATCTTCCTCCTTCTGTTGTTCATCATCTTCAATATTTTAACCCCAATAATAGTTATTTTGCAGGCACAGTATGGCAGCCACTCGATAATGCTTTCAGCGGTGGTGTTTGGCGTTCAACAGATAATGGTATCAATTGGACTCCTACTTCCTTAAATTATCAGACAGTTCATGCTGTTATTTCTAACGGGAACAATTTATATGCGGGTACTGACAGCAATGGAATATACCGTTCAACAAATAATGGTACAAATTGGGTGCAAACAGCATTAAATAATAAGTCTGTTCGTTCGTTTGCCATTCTTGGTTCAGCAATTGTTGCGGGTACTGAGTCAAGCGGAATTTATATTTCGTCTGACAATGGTTCGAGCTGGAATCAAACACAATTAAATAATACTTCAGTAAGGGCAATTGTTACTTCAGGAAATATTATTATTGCAGGAACTGCGAATGACGGGATTTATTTATCTTCTGACGGTGGTGTTAACTGGGTTCAGAAGAATCAAGGTTTCTCAACAAGCTTTCCAATTAATGCTCTTTTGCTTTCAAGTAATTATCTTATTGCAGGTGCAGGTAATTCTTCGATGTGCTGGTCAAGGGAGTTCAGTGAGATTATTAGTGTTAAGAGTATTTCAACAGAGGTGCCTTAGGGATATTCT
>CALKAJ010000210.1 GCA_937983305.1 uncultured Ignavibacteriota bacterium
ACGGTAAAGAATTTTATGATAATAAATCGGTTCAGTTTGTAAACCTTGTAAAAGGTGTTTACGGAAAAACTCCTTACCCCGTTAAACCGGAATTCAGAAATAAAATTGCGGGTACGAAAAAGGAAACACCTTATGATGTGAAAGCATACAGGAAACAGGATAATCCTGAACTTCCGGAGTTTGAAAATATTAAGCTTGCAACATCGGAAAAAGAGGAACTTCTTCTTGAGCTTTTCCCTGCAGTTGCATCCGCATTTTTGAAACGCAAAAGGGAAATTGAATATAAGAAAATGCTTACCGAAATTGCAGCAAGAGAAGAAATTGAAGTGAGAAAGATACACGAAGAAGCTGAGAAATTCAATAAACTCAGCGAAGACGAGAAACACGAAATATTAATTGACGGACTTTACGGTCACTGGTAAAAAATTAATTTCATATTAAAATATAAAATTTTTCAACGGAGAAAAAATGTCTATACAAGAAAAAATTCAGGAGTTACTTGACTTACGAGAGAAAGCGAAACTCGGCGGCGGTGAGAAAAGAATTCACGCCCAGCACAGAAAAGGAAAACTGACTGCAAGAGAGAGAATTGATTTACTTCTCGATGAAGGCAGTTTCGAAGAATTCGATATGTTTGTTTCTCACAGATGTATTGATTTTGGTCTGGAAGATGAAACATATATGTCAGACGGAGTTGTAACCGGCTATGGTACAATTGACGGAAGACTTGTCTATGTGTTCTCTCAGGACTTCACTGTTTTTGGCGGCTCACTTTCGGAAATGTTTGCACAGAAAATCTGCAAGGTTATGGATAAGGCAATGCAGGTTGGTGCTCCGGTTATCGGAATTAACGATTCCGGCGGTGCACGTATTCAGGAAGGCGTGAAATCGCTCGGCGGATATGCTGAAATTTTTAAACGCAATGTTCTTGCCTCAGGTGTGATTCCGCAGATATCGGCGGTTTTTGGTCCGTGTGCAGGCGGTGCGGTTTATTCACCGGCGCTTACGGATTTTATTCTTATGACAAAAAATACCGGATATATGTTTATTACGGGACCTAAGGTCGTAAAAACCGTAACGGGTGAAGTAGTTACCGATGAAGAGCTTGGTGGAGCTTATGTTCACAGCACTAAATCCGGCGTAAGTCATCTTATTGCAGATAGTGAAGAAGAAGGCATTATGATGATTAGAAAACTGCTTAGCTATATGCCGCAGAATAATCTCGAAGAACCGCCGGTTTATCCTTGCAATGACCCTGTTGACAGACTCGAAGACGGATTGAATGAAATCGTTCCCGATAATCCGAATAAACCTTATGACGTAACTGATGTGATTGATGCGGTAGTTGATAACGGAGAATTTCTTGAAACACAGACAAACTTTGCACAGAATATCGTTACCGGTTTTGCGAAGTTTAACGGCTTCCCTGTAGGTATAGTTGCTAATCAGCCGAACTACCTTGCAGGTGTTCTTGATATTAATGCATCGAGAAAAGCCGCGAGATTTGTAAGATTCTGCGATGCTTTTAATATTCCGATTATTACTTTCGTTGACGTGCCCGGATATCTTCCGGGAACTGCACAGGAATACGGCGGAATTATTTTACACGGTGCAAAGCTTTTATTTGCCTATGCCGAAGCAACCGTTCCGAAAATTACTATTATTTTAAGAAAAGCTTATGGCGGCGCTTATGACGTTATGGGCTCGAAACATCTCAGAGGCGATATAAACTATGCCTGGCCAACAGCGGAGATTTCTGTTATGGGTCCTAAAGGTGCGATTGAAGTGCTTTATTACAGAGAGATTAAAGCGATTGAGGATGAGAAAGAGAAAATTGCCTTTGTCGCAAAGAAGGAAGCCGAATACCGCGAGAAATTTGCGACTCCTTATGAAGCCGCAAAATACGGTTATATTGATGATGTGATTGAGCCGAGAAATACAAGGTTCAGAATAATCCGTGCGCTGCAGATGCTTTCGACTAAGAAGGATGAGAACCCGTCTAAGAAACATTCAAATATTCCGTTATAATTTTAAAGGAAAAGAAAATGAATTTATTAAATAAATTATTTAAGCAGGAAGAAGAAGAGCAGAAGCAGGAACAGCCGGTTGAGAAACCTGTTGAGAAACCGATGACTAAGGAAGACGAAATCAATGCCGCGATTGCCGCAGGAATATTTTCGTATTTTATTGATATGCACGATTATGAAGATTTGAAAATGACGATTAAGCGTATAAATAAACCTTATGTTCCTTGGGCTTCAAAAAATCACTCTATGCGCTCCTGGCCCCGTAAATAAAAAATTAAATTTTTAAAGCGATGAAGAAATTCAAATTTTATATTAATAATAATCCGTATGAAGTCAATGTGAAGGGTATTGAAAAAAATATTCTGAAGGTTGATGTCAACGGTCAGCAGTTCAACGTCGAGGTTGAAAAACAACCTGAGGCAATGAAGACGCCTACAATTGTAAGACAGACTGCGGCTCCTTCCACCGAAACACATAAAGCCACGGCTCTTACTTCGGCTCCTTCAGGTAAAAAGGGTGCGGGCTCGATTAAGGCTCCGCTTCCCGGAACTATCGTTAATATCTTTATTAAACCCGGTGATGATGTGAAGATTGGTCAGAAGTTGTTGACGTATGAAGCGATGAAAATGGAGAACAACCTTTCGTCAGATAGGGAAGGTAAGGTTAAGGATATTAAGGTTAAACCCGGAGATACAGTTCTTGAAGGCGATACGCTGATAGAGATAGAGTAGTTCGTTAAGTTTGTAAAGTTTATCAAGTTTATCAAGTTTGTCAAGTTTGTCAAGTAAAGAACTTTGGAACACAGAAAACACGGATTTAACGGATTTTCACAGATTTTTTTTAGCTCAGTAAAGAAATGAGATGTCGTTTTCGACTCCGTTAGGAGTCGTACGTTTGTAGAAAAGAGATGTTATTTCACAAGGACGAGACGTTTTATGTCCGAGAAATCGCCGGAAGATATTCTATAGAAGTAAACGCCGCTTGAAAGCTTTGACGCATCATAACTCACTGAATAATAGCCGGGCTGTAACTCCTCATTAATAATCACATCAACTTCTCTTCCCATAATGTCATAAAGAACGATTTTTGTCAATCCTGAAGCAGGGATTTGCCAGCGAATATTCGTAACAGGATTAAACGGATTCGGATAATTCTGTCCGAGTTTATATTCCACAGGAACTTCACTCGAAAGCAAATTAATTCCTACAACAGGTGTCCACCTTGCATTTTCAACTATTGCGTTATAAAGCTGAACTGTAACTACCGAATCGTTACCCGTGCTGTCAGGCGAAGTATAAGCTCCGTTTCCGGCACCTGTCCATCCGCGGAATCTGTATGTTGTTCCGTTATAATTTATCAGCTTTGATAAAACGCCAAACGATTTATTCGCCGCTGAATCGCTGTATTCATTTCCGCCGAAAGTATTTCCGACCGAAGAATTTAATATCAGTCTGTATTGCGTCTTATAAAATGCAGTTAAAGTCAGATTTCCGTTTATTGAAATAATCTGAGTTGTATCTCCGCTGTTAGACCAGTTTGTGTAAACATATCTTGTTCCGCCGGTTACTTCCGGACTTACTGCCTGAACCGTTACATTGGAAGAGTTTGGAAATACGAAGTTAGTTCTTGTTGAATATTGTACTCCATTAACTTTCACTTTTGCAATGCCTTCTCTGTTTGTTCCAACAGAAAGCAGGGATGAATTTACATACAAATCAAGTGCACGTCTGTGAACAGGTGCGCCGGTAGTGCCTTTGCCGGTTATGTTTACTTTATACAGCTTTGGAGTTACTGTTCCAATCGTTTTTATTTTCAAATATACTGAATCGGGGAATGTTGAGATTGAATCTTTTCCGTTTACAAATGAGAAATTGATAGAGCCGGAAGAAGGAATGGAATCTAATGCCGCAGTGAATCTCACTCTGTCGCCGTAAGGTCCTTTTATTTCCGGAATTTTGATAACGGTTGTTATACTATCGTTGTTTCCGATGAAACCTGTTGTTTGTCCAAGTGTCATAGCAAAATCAGGATAATAGCCGACATAACTTCCGAGAGAATTTTGTCTCGCATCCATCCAGACGTGCCATGAAGTAAAGTTGCCTTTTACGGGATTGTTACCAATGTAATCGCCAATGTAATTAGCCTGACCGCTGCCCTGACCTACTGCCATATTATTCGGATTGAAAGAAGTATTTGAAACCGGTTTATTTGGCATAAATGAAACTCCGCCGTTAGTTGAAACAGCCGAATATATTTGAGTCATTAAATTACTCGTTGGGTCAATTCTGGAATCGTACCAGGTTACAATTACTTTACCGGAATTATCAACCGTTATTGCAGGCATCCATTGGTCGGATTCTGTATTGTCATCATTAACTCTTACAGGTAATGACCAGGTAGTGCCGTAATCGGTTGAGCGTACAAGTCTTACATCTGCTTTGTCAAGTCCGGAGTTTGGATTGGAAGCATATACAACGTATAAGTTTCCTCTGTTTGGTCCATAAGAATTATCGGCAGCCATTCTCGGGAAGTAATCACAGCGAATGCAATTTTTTACTGTATATCTCCCGTAGCATATTGTTCCGGGACCGTTGATATATGGTGTAGCAAGGACATAACCTGCGAACGTTTGTCCGCCGTCCGTTGAACGGTGAACCGCAATATATACGCCGAGTGTATTTGCAAAATAAACGTTTCCGCCGGGAATACTTCCGTTAGGACCGACTGCAATATAAGC
>CALKAJ010000211.1 GCA_937983305.1 uncultured Ignavibacteriota bacterium
AATTTTTCCTTCGGAGCATGTCCGTTTTATTTACTCGATAAGCAAAACCAATACCGGATGCAAATGGAAAGCCAGCCTTTGAAATTCTTTATAAGAAATGCCGATGAATTATTAAATTATTCAAAAAAGCGTCTTGGTGAGTTTATAGGAGCTAAAGCTGATAATCTTGTTTTTGTTGATAATGCAACATCTGCCGTTAACATTGTTATGAAGAGCTTCCCATTTAAAATCGGTGACAGAATACTAATAACGGATCAAATTTATCCTGCATGCAGAAATACAGTTTATAAAATTGCGAAAGAAAAAAAACTATTTATTGACGAGGTAATTATTCCGCAAAAAATCAATTCAGAAGAAGATGTTACAAGTGAAATTATGAAATATATAAAGCCAAATACTGTCTTTTCATTAATTGACCATATTTCGTCTTTACCGGGTATCATCTTTCCCGTAAAACAAATTATCAATGAGTTTGAAAAAAAAGGAATTATTGTAATGATTGATGGAGCACATGCTCCCGGTATGATTCCTCTCGATTTGAATGAATTGAATCCGCAATTTTATACCGGTAATTGTCATAAGTGGATGTGCACTCCCAAAGGTTCAGCTTTCTTAAATGTTAGAGAAGATATGCAGGAAATTGTTACTCCGCTTGTTACAAGTAGAAGTTATGGAGAGATAAGTACAAAACTCACAGAATTTCAATATAATTTTAGCTGGCAGGGAACCAAAGATATCAGCTCTTTTCTTACAATCCCTGATTCAATTGATTATTTTGAAAGTATCTTTCCCGGAGGATGGAAAAAAATGATGGAAGCAAATCATAAATTGGTTTATGAAGCAGGAAAAAAAATTTGTGAAGAATTTGAAATAGAGCAAAGCTATCCTGAAAGTATGGTAGGAGCAATATTTGGAATTCCATTCTTCGAGGACAGTGAGATACCAATTGACAGATTAAATCAAAGAAGTGAACTGCAGGATAAATTGTTTTACAATAATCAGATTGAAGTTATGATAAGCTTTTATCCTGAGGCACCTAAAAGAATATTGAGAATTTCTTCGCAAATTTATAATACTTATGAACAGTATTTGTATCTGATTGATTCTTTAAAAAACACAATAAAAAAAGCCACTAAAAATTAGTGACTTTTAAGTGCGGAAGGGGCGAGATTCGAACTCGCGCAGAGGTTACCCCCTGGACAGTTTAGCAAACTGTTGGTTTCAGCCACTCACCCACCCTTCCTTTTATTTCAAAAATAGAATATTTAAAATTATTTTCAAAACCTAAAATTTTACCGAGAATATCGGAAAGCAAATTTTCGGAATTGAGAAAATATCAATTGAGAAAATATCAATTAACTTATTTCTTTACTTCTGTCTTTTCTTCTTTTTTATCTACTTTTTTCTCTTCTTTTACTTCAGGATTTACAACCTTTTTAACTGGTTTCCTGTATTTCACTTTACAAACTTTTTCCTTTGCAGTTGCCCATTTTTCTTTTTGCTCTTTTGTAAGTAATTTCTCGATTTCAGCATTTGTTTTGTCGCGAAGATCCATCATTTGCTTTTTCTTCATCTCTTCTGTCATTTTGTTGAGAGCAATCATGTCAACCTTCTGGTGCATATCAAGATACAGCTTATAAACGGATGTATATTGATCATTTGTGAGTTTTAATTTTTTATAGAGATAATCTGCCTTAGCACCGGCAATATCTCCGGGTAAATCTTTTGCAATTGTAGAACCTGCAAAAGCAATAAGAAGTAAGAAGAAAAATGATACAAATAACTTTTTCATTATTTTTTTGATTTAATTTATAAATGATGTGCAATTTAAATAATATTTTTACAATTTAAAATATAAATACTTAATATTTTGTAAAAAAATAGGATAAGAAATTCTATTGAAAAATAGTTAAATAATGATTAAATTTGAGTTTTAATAATTATTTATTGTCTTGAATGAAAAAGAAATTGGTAAAAACGAACTACAAATTAACTCAGCAGTTAACCTCTAAAAAGGCAGCTCCTCAAAAAAAGAGAGATCCCTTTAAAGAAAAAGGTGTTGAAGATTTTATAGATTTCAGAGATGTCAAACTTTTAACCCGCTTTTTGAATGACCAGGGAAAGGTATTACCTGCAAGGATAACCGGTGCAACTGCTTCAATGCAAAGAAAACTTACGACAGCGGTTAAGAGGGCGAGACATCTTGCTTTTTTACCTTTTGTTAGTGAAGGTTCAAAATATTAATTTATAATTTTTTAATAGTTTTTAAACTCCTGTAATTGTATTTTTGCAGGAGTTTTTTAATTTATACGAATATGATATTTAACAAGATAGGATTCAAAACTTTTTCATTTAAAATTGCATTTCTGTTACTTTTTTCCGTTATAGCAAGTGCTCAGGTTGTTGATAGTAATTTAATTATAGGCGAGTACAGTATTACGAAGGTAACAGATGGAGATACCTTCAGGTTTGAAGGTCTCGATGCATCTACGCGTTTACTCGGCATTGATACCGAAGAAACATTTAAGGACAAAAATGCCCGTGAAAAAAGTTATGAAATTTCTTTGGAATGGCCTAAAGAGTACAATTTAATTCATAGTCAAAAGAAAAATGGTTTCCCGGTTAAATGTGACTCACCATTTGGATTCGAAACTTGGGATTGGGCAAAAGATTTTACAAAAAACGTTGAAATTGTGAGAATTGAAAAAGACGATACTAAAAGAGGAATGGATGCGTTTGGAAGATATCTTGTTTATTTAATGATGAAAAAAGATGGTAAATATATCAACTATAACATTGAATGTGTAAGATTGGGATACAGCCCCTATTATAATAAATATGGTAACAGTAAAAGATTTCATAAAGAATTTCTTGAAGCTCAAGAGTTTGCGAAAACCAATAAACTTGGAATCTGGAATTCTAAAAATAAATGTTACCCTGATTATGAAAAAAGAATTATTTGGTGGAATAAAAGAGCTAATCAGATTGAAAATTTTGAAAAAAAATTCGCCAACACTGAGAATTATTTTAACATTTCTAATGATGGCGAATATGACAGATTGTTAAATTACATAGGAAAAGAAGTAGTTGTTTTCGGAACAATAAGCGAAATACTAAAACAAAAGTTTCCAATCCTGCTGCGTTTTTCTATCCGGAAGAACGTAAGTTTTGATGCCGTTATTTATGAAGAAAACGAATCTCTGTTAAACGACTTGAATCTGGACGAAATTAGAGAATACTATGTATATCTAAAAGGAAAACTTTCTGAGTATAATAACCGACTTCAAATAGTATTAAACGAGAAGTCTCAGATTTGGTTAGAGTAATTCTTTTATGAAAAAAAGAACCCTACAACTAAAGTAAGCAGGCAAAATACTATCAAAGCAGCATAAGCAATTTTGTCTCCTGTTACTCTCTTTTGCGGCATTTGTGCGATGTAGTTCATTCTTGACATTTAAATATCCTCCTGGATTTTTAAGTTAATATAATAATATCTATACACTGCAAATCCTGTGCCAAAAATTATTAAGCTAATCAAACAAATATTTGAATTTGTTCATTAAATATTTTCTCAATTTGAGACAACTTTCTCAAAATGAGAAAATCAATATTTTTTGAGGATTATTAAAGTTTGGTCATCGAATTGTTTCATCCCATAGCCGAAATTCTCTACACAGTTCAAAATCGAATTTAAAATAATATCAGTAGATTCATTTATGGAATTAGTTACCGTACTAATGAGTCTTTCTTCTCCGAATTCCAGTTGGTCGGTATCATTTTGCTCAATAACTCCGTCAGTGTACATTACAAGTACATCCCCGGGATTTAAACTTACCTTCCCTGATTGATAGGGAAATCCGCTTTCCATAATTCCTATCATCAAACCACCTTCTTCAAGATAAATAATTTCGTTATTTCTGAAAAGTAACGGCTGATTGTGTCCTGCATTGACATAATTAAAAGACCCATCTTCTATATCAAGTATGCCCCAGAAAAATGTAATAAATTTTTCAGATGAAGTGTTTGAATAAATGACTTCGTTAATCTTTTGTGTAACATCAATAAGATTAAAATGTTCATCTTCGAAAAATTTTAGAAAAGAATGAACTGCCGATTGAACATTTGCCATTAACAATGAAGCAGGGGTTCCCTTGCCCGTTACATCAGCTATGACCAGTGCATATTTTGAATCTGTAAGTCTTAAAACATCAAAATAATCACCTCCGACGTGCATTGCCGGTTTATTAACGGCAGATACTTGATAGCCATTTATTTCCGGAATAGAATTAGGCAATAATGCGAGTTGAATTTCCCTTGCGATATTAAGCTCATTTTCTAATGCTTGTTTTTCGATAGATTCTTTGAATAAAAACGAATTTTCAACTGAAAGTACAGAAAGATTAATTATTGATTCCAGAAATTCGATATCTGCATCAGAATAATCAGTATTATTTAATTTTTTTCCAAGGCAAGCCATAGAGGTAATTTCATTCCTTTGGTTAGTAACCGGTATTACAAGTTGGAAATCCTTTTCAAACAAAAACTTTAAAAAATTGGACTTATGTTCAGGTTTTAAGAATACTCTTGTTCTTATTTCATTTAAACTTGATATATATTCTTCCGGAATTTCTATGGAAGTATTCTTACTTAAAATATAAAAATTATCTGCTCTGTATTTTGAAAAAATTATTAAGTCTTTAATTCCATAATTTCCAAGTAATGTATATCTGAGTAATTTTATTGTTTCTTCAATGCTTTGGAAATTTGAACTAAAAACCTTACCAAGTTCAAAGAGTGAGTTCAACTTTGTAATTTTTTCGTTTAATTGTTTATTCAGGTTTTTAATCTCAGCGAATTTGAGAGAATTTTCAATTGTGGTTGAAGAAATATTCAACAGAGTTTCGATAAATATTATTTCGTTTTTTTCAGGGTATCGGTTGTTTAGTTTCTTTCCTAAACACAAAATTCCCAATAGTTTATTGAAAAAATAAATTTTGAAAAATATTGAAAAATTATTTTTCTTTAAAACGGGATGAGGTTCATCAATATCTTCAATCTTAAAAACAGGCTCGCCCGGAAAAGCACATTCAATATTTTCATTTATTTCTGTACCCGTAATCCCTTTGGCGGAAGAAATTTTAAAACAGTCTTTAGTTTTGTCGGAATTTGTCTTAATTAAAACCATACCTTTTGTTATTAACATTCTACCCATAATGCTGAGTAAAATATTGCCAAGTATAAACTCCAATTCAAGATTGCTGTTAATTAGTTGTGAAAACTCAATCAGGGAATTTAGTTCTAAAAGTTTTTTTGATGAATCGGGATTATCCATTTACAGGGATTTGGTAAGTATAAGCTGGTTTAAATCAGGCTTTATGTGATTGTATTCTATTTTGTTCATAAATTTTTTCATCATAGGAATTCCAAGTCCGCCAACCTTATAGTTTTTAAAATATTCAACCATATCCGGGGTTTTAACTTTGTTTGGGTCAAAACCTTCTCCCTTATATTTTATTTCTACTTGAAATTGGTTATCAGATTCAGATACCTTAAGTTCTATAGTATTTGTATCATTATAATTATGAGTATATTTAATAATATTTGTACAAGCTTCATCAACCGATAAAATTATCTGATTAATTACTTGCAAGTCAAGTCCTATCAAAAGAGCTTTTTCCTCAATAAAATTTCTGACTTCAGCAAGGTTCTTTGTGGAACTCTTTATCAATATTTTGTTATTATCATCTTTCATATCACTAATCGTGAGCATTAAACTTCTCGATGGCATTTTTCTCTTCTTTGTATATTTCAAACAAAAGAGGAAATCCAAGCATATCAAATACATTATAAATTTTATCACTCATCTCACATAGCTTTATATCTCCTTGCTCATTTCGCATTTGTTCAATATATGCCATAAAAACTCCAAGCCCGGCACTGCTTATGTAAGATAATTTGTCAAAATTAACGACAACTTTAAAACTTTTTTCATCAATCAGACGATTAAATGTTGACTCTAGGCTGCTGGAAGTATGAGCATCAAGAAATCCTTCAAGATGCAATACCTTGATTTGTCCGTTTGATGTTTCTTTAATATTAAAATCTTCCATTTCTAATCTTTAATTGCATGAAAATCAGTAAAATATTGCTCAAAATAAATGATAAATTTCATTATGTATTTTTTATTTATTATACTCAATATTTTTGAATTTTGTTACATCCATTTGCATAGAATATTTTTTTATTATGGTTTATATTCGTTTAATGGAAAATTATCTAAATTCAAATAAAGATACTTCGAAATTAATAATTGGTACACTTTCCGGTACTTCGGTAGATAGTATTGATATTGTTCTGATAAGAATATCAAAATACGGCATTCAAACTGAACTTGAAGTTATAAAATATGCACAATATCCTTTTACAAAGGAAATAAAGAATTTTATACTCAAATGTACTTCTCCTGAACAGTCAAATGTAGCTGATATTTGCAAATTAAATTTCATTCTCGGAAGACTATTTTCCGAAAAGATTAATAATTTTATAAAAGAAGCAGGATGTTCGAGTTCCGATATATCATATATAGGGTCTCACGGTCAAACGATATATCATGTACCTTCAGATGAAAAATATTTTGGATATAGTGGAAAATCTACATTGCAAATTGCAGACCCTTCCGTTATCGCAAATTTAACCGGTATTACTACTGTTGGTGATTTTCGATGTGCAGATATTGCTGTTGAAGGTACGGGAGCTCCTTTAGTACCTTATTTGGATTTTATAATGTTTAATGACCCTGATAAAAATAGAATGCTTGTAAATATTGGGGGTATTGCTAATTTAACTTATCTTAAAGCAGATTGTAAAATAGAAGAAGTAATAGCGTTCGACACAGGACCCGGGAATATGATTATAGACTCTATCACACGTAAACTGTATAATAAGGAATTTGATTTTAACGGAGATATAGCATCGTCAGGAAAATTCTCAAAAGTGTTATTTGAATATCTATGCAGCATTGATAATTTTTATAATGCAGATATTCCAAAGTCAACCGGGCGCGAATATTACGGCGATGATTTTGTGAACAGAATATTAGCATTCTCGGAAAATATTGAGGCGAGTGATATCATAAATACTGTATCAGAATATACCGTTTATTGTGTCTTTTCAAATTACAAAAATCATATCAATTGTCCCGGATTTCCTGATGAAATTTTATTAAGCGGAGGAGGAGTATCAAATAACTTCCTTTTTAAAACATTCTCGAAATATTTTAAAGAATCCAAAATACAAATAATAAATAAATCAGGAATAACGCCTGACAATAAAGAAGCTGTACTTTTTGCAGTATTAGCTAATGAAACTATGTATGGTAAAAAATCCAACATTAAAAATTCTACCGGCGCCGCTAAAAATGTAATTTTAGGGAAAATATGTCCGGTTTAAATTCAAAATTTTTGATTAAATTAATTTAGCTTAACAATATTAACAGGTAATTATAAAACTTAAAGAAAAAATGAATAATAAAAAAGTTGTCATTACAGGTGGAGCAGGCTTTCTGGCTTACCATATATCGCAAAGGATAAACGAAGTTACAGATTATAAAAATTCTGTTTTTTTTGATATTGCAGAGTTTCCGGAAGGAGAATATAACAGTGAAATAAATTGTATATACGGAGATGTAAGAAAACCGGAAATGATGAAAGAAATTCTAAAAGATGCAAAAATCGTAATTCACTGTGCAGCGGCGTTACCCTTATGGAAGAAAAAAGACATTTTGGAAACAAATGTTGAAGGAATGAGAATCGTTTGTGAAAATGCTATGCTGAATAATGTTGAAAGATTAATTTTTATTTCTTCCACGGCTGTATATGGTGTGCCGGATATTCATCCTCTTTATGAACATCACGAGAGGGTTGGAGTGGGTGCTTACGGACAAAGTAAAATATTGGCTGAAGATATTTGCACGGAATATAGAGCAAAAGGCTTGCCCGTTTGTATCTTAAGACCTAAAAGTTTTATTGGCACTGCACGATTGGGTGTGTTTCAGATTTTATATGATTGGGTAGAAAGTGGTGTAAAAATTCCGATTATTGGCAATGGAAAGAATTTATATCAGCTTTTTGAAGTAGAAGATCTGGTTGATGCAATTTTCCTCGCTGCTACACTGCCTGTTGAAAAGATTAATGATACTTTTAATGTCGGTGCGAAAAAATTCGGAACTGTTATGGAAGATGTTGGTTCTCTTTGTAAATATGCAAAATCCGGTTCAAGAGTAATGCCAACTCCTTCCTGGCTAATAAAACCCTTGCTGAGATTATTTGAAATTCTTAACTTATCGCCCTTGTATAAATGGATTTATGGGACTGCCGATAAAGATTCCTATGTTTCAATTGAAAAAGCTGAGCAAACACTTGGCTGGAATCCTAAGTATTCAAATTCAGAGGCACTTATTCGTTCGTATCAATGGTATTTGGATAATAAGCATACAATTGCTGAAGGAACCGGCGTAACTCACAGGATTGCTTGGAAGCAAGGAATATTGAAATTATTTAAAAAAATACTCTAATAATATAATCTGCAAATTTAATGCTTCATAAGTTTATACTTAATATCAATCCATCAACAGGAGAGGTAATTGAGAAAATTAAGTGTTCTTCTTTTAATGAGATTGCATCTTCGCTGAAACTTGCAAGAAAGGCTTTCAAGAACTGGTCTGAAACTTCTCTCAAGGCGAAAGTAAATTGTTTTTTAAAAATTAAAAAAGATTTACTTAAAGAAAAGAAAAACCTTGCGGAATTAGTAACACTTGAAATGGGGAAGCCAATGAAAGATTCAATTAAAGAGATTGAGGATGCAATAAGAAAAATGGAATTCTTGATTTCAATAGTAAAAGACGCATTCGAGCCCGTTACGAAAAAACATCAGAATTTAATTTCTGTTATACATTATAATCCTATAGGTATCGCGGCAATTATTACACCTTTCAATTATCCAGTTGCTACTCCACAGACTTTGTTGAGTAATTCAATTTTAGCCGGAAATTGTGTTATTTTTAAACCTTCCGAAATTACTCCGTTAACCGGTAATCTATTGTATTCCATCTATAATAACAACCTTCCCAAAGGTGTTATTAATATCATTCAGGGTTCGGATGAAGTTTTTGATTATCTTATTAACTCGGAGATTGATTTAATTGGATTTACCGGAACTTTGAAATTTGGTAAGCGGATTTTAAATGCTTCAGCAAGAAAACTAATAAGGGTCATTTTGGAGCTTGGGGGAAAAGATCCAATGGTTGTTTGCAAAGATGCTGATATTACAAAAGCGGCAGAATTTGCCGTAAATAATTCATTCTCAAATTCCGGGCAGGATTGTATTTCAGTTGAAAGAATTTATGTTGTGACAGAAATTTACAGAAAATTTCTGGATGTTATTCTTAAAAAAGCTAAAGAAATTAAGTGTGGAGATCCCCGGGGAAATGTTCACATTGGACCGCTTGCAACTGAGAGTATCCGGAATGTGGTTTACAATCAGATTGAAGAAGCAAAAAGAAAAGGGGCAAAAATTTTACTTGGAGGAACAAAACCTGATATGAAAGGGTATTACATAATGCCAACCGTTATTTCGGAAGTCGGTGATAAAATGGAAATTATGACAATTGAAACTTTTGGACCGGTTATTTGTGTTCAGGAAGTATCAGATATAGAAGAAGCAATTACTAAATCGAATAATACTCAATATGGATTAGGTGCTACTGTTTGGACGAGAAACCTTAAGAAAGGCATAGAAATATCCGGGAAAATTCAAGCAGGTATGGTTGGTATAAATGGAAGCGTTAGAGGTGTTCCCGGCACACCCTGGATTGGCATCAAACAAAGCGGTTATAATTATACCGGTTCAGTTGAAGGACTTAGAAATTTTACAAATATAAAAAAAATATCGTATGAAAAATAAATATTTATTTCTTGTTGCGTTTTTATTGTTACTGCCATATTATAGTACTTTTGGGCAATCAAATTATGCATTATATAATGAGCGTATTTTTGATTCTACTCCGGGCGGAAGAGTTATTATTGACGTAAACTATCCTTTGATTAAAAATATTCAGGATATTTCCGAGCAACAGAAATTTAACCAATATATAGAAGATATTATTAAAACCGAAGTCAATACTTTCAAAGAAATGGTTGACACTAGTTTTTTACCATACCCTGAAATGAGATTTAGTTTTGATATTGATTATTCTGTTCTTTATCAGGAAAATGATTTCTTAAGTATATTATTTTACACCTATGCTTATACAGGAGGAGCTCATGGAATGCCCTACGTATTTAATATTAATTACGATTTTATAGCAAAAGAAAATGTTAATCTCTCTGAAGTATTTAAAGGCAGTTATCTGGAGATATTATCAAATTCATCTCGAACTCAATTGATAGAAAATGGATTTGATGACGATGAATGGCTAAGAGAGGGTACAAGTGCAGTTAAACCTGAGAACTTTTCAGCGTGGGGTTTTAACGGAAAAGAAATTGTAATTATTTTTCAGGCTTATCAAGTCGGTCCCTATGCAATTGGGATGCCTGAAGTATCTATACCAATTGAAAAATTCAAAGGTTTCATCAGAAGTGAAGGAGTTCTCGAGAAATTTGCAAGGTAGTTTTATCTGCTGAATCTTTTATCAAGTTCTTCGGTAGTTATTCGGATTAGTGTCGGTCTGCCATGCGGGCATACATAGGGCATGTTTGTATTAAATAGATTATCAATCAAAGTCAGCATTTCTTTGTTTGATAGTTTATCTCCCGATTTAACTGCGCTCCTGCAAGCAAATGATTTGGCAAGATTATCCCGTTTTTCCAGTTTTAGTTTTAATTCGTATTCTTTAAACTGCTCTATCAATTCGGTTAGAATTTTATTTTCATCGCCAATTTTAACATCGGAAGGAACACCAAATAGTTCAATGAAATCATCTCCCAATTCTTTGAAATTAAATCCTAAATCGTAAAGTTCATTTTTCAGATTTATTGCAATATTATAATCCAGATTTGATAGTTTTAACTTAAGTGGAATTAAAAGCTGTTGAGAAAATGATGAATGTGATTCGAGTATTGTAACAGCTTTTTCATATAATATTCTCTCGTGTGCAGCATGCTGGTCAATAATCATCAGCCCGGTTTCAGTGTTACAGATAATGTATTTATTATGAAACTGCCAAACTTCAAAACCTTCGGATTCGGTTTTACTTGTATGTTCAAAAATCTTTGCTTGAGGTTTTTCTTCTGAAAGCGGTATTATGTTTGCGATTTTAGGTCTTCTTTCTGATTCGAAAGAAAATCCCTTGGCGTTGTATTCATAATTATTCTCATGCTTAAATCCTGATTTAATTTCAGAGTCATTATTATATGAATTATCCGGTTTGTGATAAAATCTCTCCGGCTCTCCCGGAAGATTAATTGTATTCTCGAATCCTAAATCAAAATGTATCTCAGCTTTTCCGAGAGCATTTTTTAATGTATGTCTTATTAAACCAAAAACCGCACCTTCATCCTCAAATTTAACTTCCATTTTGGAAGGGTGCACATTAACATCAACTTTATGAGGGTCTGTATCAATAAACAGAAAAAATGAAGGATAATCGCCTTTGGCAACCAAATGTTCATAAGAAGAGAAAACTGCAAAATTTAGATTTTTATTTGAAAAAAACCTTCCATTCAAATAAAAATATTGGTCTTGTTTTGCTTTTTTGGTGAAACCCGGTTTAGAAATAAATCCGTTTAATTGTATTATATTATTTCCACCTTCAATTTTAATAAGATTATTTCCCGACAAAGTAGGGAAAATATCTGAAATTCTGCTTAGTAAATCTGAAGGTCTCAAATCCAGAATTTTATCATCGGAATTGAAGAATTGGAAACTCATACCGGGATTGGAAATAGCCAATCTGATAAATGTTTCATAAATGTGCTTAAATTCAGTCGGATTAGATTTTAAAAAATTTCTTCTTCCGGGAGTATTGTAAAATAAATTTTTAACAGCAATTGAAGTACCTTTTTCAGAATTAATTTTAGAAATGTTTGTAGTTATATTGCCTTCAATACTAATTAATGTACCTAATTCATCCTCAGCGGTCTTAGTTTTCAATTCAACCTGCGATATAGATGCTATTGAAGCTAATGCCTCACCACGAAAACCTAACGTTCTTATATTATCAAGGTCATCAAAAGTAAAAACTTTGCTGGATGAGTGCCTTTCAAATGATAATTCGGCATCTTCCTGATTCATTCCGGTGCCATTGTCAATCACCTGAATTAAAGTTTTCCCCGAATCTTTAATTATTAAGGTTATTTCTGTTGCACCTGCATCAATTGAATTCTCAATTAGTTCTTTTACAACCGAATCGGGTCTGTTTACAACCTCTCCGGCAGCAATCCTGTTTGCGAGTGCCTGAGGCATAATTTTTATTCTGTTGCTACTCATCGGCAAATAGTGCTTCTGCAAATTTTTTACTTTCAAATGGTTGCAAATCATCAATTTGTTCGCCAACCCCTATAAACCTCACAGGTATTCTAAGTTCACTGTTAATTTTTAAGATTATTCCTCCTTTAGCAGTTCCGTCGAGCTTAGTTAAAATAATTCCGGTTAATTTTCCTAATGCATTTGAAAATTCTTTAGCCTGATTTAAACCATTCTGGCCTGTTGTAGCATCAATTACAAGAAATATTTCATCCGGAGTTTCCGGAATTACTTTTTGCATTACCCGTTTAATTTTTTTAAGTTCTTCCATTAAATGGCTTTTGTTATGAAGTCTTCCTGCAGTATCAATAATAACTATATCTTTCTTTTCTTTTAATCCGACACTTACTGTTTCAAAAGCAATTGAAGCAGGATCTTTCGCGTTTGTGCTTTGAATGA
>CALKAJ010000212.1 GCA_937983305.1 uncultured Ignavibacteriota bacterium
GCGACCACCGAGATCTACACTCTTTCCCTACACGACGCTCTTCCGATCTAAACTTAATATTTTAAAATAAATTTTTATTGAAAAATATATTAACTATCTTATAATTAAAAAACACTATGGAATACACCGCATATTACAACTCTCCAATAGGAGAAATCGAAATCAAAGCTGATGATAAATTCATATTATCTCTGGATTTTGTTTTCAAAGCAAAAGATAAACTTCCGGAAAAATTAAATCCCGTTCTCAGGCAATGTAAAAAAGAACTTGATGCATATTTTCGCGGTAAGCTGAAAACCTTTTCCGTAAAAGTTAAACCCAAAGGAACTGACTTCCAAAAATCAATCTGGAAAGCTATTTCATCGGCGAAATTCGGAAAGACACTCACTTACAAACAAATTGCTGAGAAAGCCGGCAATCCAAAATCAGTAAGAGCTGCCGGAACAGCTTGCGGAAAAAATCCCGTAGCAATAATAATTCCCTGTCACAGAATTATCGGAAGTGACGGAAAACTAACCGGCTATGCAGGAGGTATCTGGCGAAAAGAGTTTTTACTTGGACTTGAAAATCAGTGAACCTTTTCGGCAATAAAAGCATTTAATATAAGAAAAAAGGAGAAACAGAATGTTAAAAATCAAGATTCTTATATTATTAGCTTTTATATTTGCTGTTAATTTTAATATGTTCGCTAAAAAACCGGGTGAAAAAGTTGATGACTTTACAATCACAAACTATGACGGAGTTACTTATACCTTATCCGAAGCTTTGCAAACAAATGATGCTGTCGTAATAATGTTTTGGTCAACCGAATGTCCGTTTGTTCAACCTTATACCGAAAGGATAAATTCACTTGCAAATGAATTTTCTGCAAAGAGCATCGGCTTTTGGGCTGTAAATTCCAACATAGAAGAAGATGTAAACACAATCAGAGAGCATAAAGAAAAAAATAACTATCCCTTCGCGATGCTGAAAGATAACGATAATGTAGTCGCAGATTTATTCGAAGCGGTAAGAACACCGGAAATATTTGTAATTGGAAAAGATATGACAATACTATATCACGGAAGGATAGACGATAATAAAAACGCATCGCAGGTAACAACCTCAGATTTAAAAAACGCTTTAACTGAATTTACTTCAGGAAAAGAGATTACTGTTAAATCCGCACAGCAATTCGGCTGCACGATTAAAAGGAAAGGTCAATAAATAATGTTAAAAAAACTTTTTGTAATTGCTCTGTTCGCTTTCGCAGTTAGTTCTGTATCGGCACAGGATGTTGAAAAAATAAAATCTGTTGAAGATTACAATAAAATTATTTCATCGCTCAAAGGCGAAGTTGTAATGGTTAATTTCTGGGCAACATGGTGCAGTCCTTGCAGAAAAGAATTTCCCGATTTGGTGAAGCTGTTCAATACATATAAGGAAAAGGATTTCAACCTGATTTTTGTATCATTTGATGATGAATCAGAACTTGAATCCGAAGTAATACCATTTCTAAAGAAAAACAATGTTGATTTCAAATCATATCTTGTAAAAATGAGCAATCCCGACAGTATCATACTATCATTTGATTCTAACTGGGAAATGGGTATTCCGACTACATATCTTCTTAACAAAGAAGGCGAGAGAAAATGGAAAGCACTTGGAAGCAGGAAATACGAAGAATTTGAGGCAGAAGTTCAGAAGCTAATTAACTAATGCATTGAAAATATAATAAATTATCAATAACTTTGTATAAGTTCGGGGTGTGGCGCAGTTGGCTAGCGCACCTGAATGGGGTTCAGGGGGTAAACCCCGAATAAAGCGATTAAACAGGGTTTTTTTATTAAGGTATTACTATTTCTATTACAAATTCTTAAAATTTTGATACTTTTTTTGATGTTTAGAAAGGATTAAAAGTTATGTTTCTAAGCAACAAAAATAAGAGTAAAATTTACAGACTATTTTATCTCAATGAAAGCGGTAAAAGAACCTGTATTTCTACAGGGAGTAAAAGCAAAGCTGAAGCGTTAAACTTTCTAAAAAATTTCAATGAGAATATCAAAAGTAAAAAGGTAATTAAAAGGAATTACACTTTAAGCGATATTCAGAAACCGATATTAGAAGTTATTAAAACTAATTTCAGCAAAAAGAATTTAGAAGGATATAATTTACAGTTTAGAAAGCTGATTAACTTCTTAGGGAATAGATTCCTTGAAAACGTCATTCAGTCAGATGTAGAAAGCTATAAGAAAATGAGAATTGAAGCGGGTTTAAAGATTCCGAGCGTTAACAACGAACTTAGATATTTTAACGCTATATTTAGCAAAGCGAAGGAATTAAACTACATTGATAAAATTAACTTTAAAATCAGATACCTAAAAGAACCCGAGCAAAACAAAGCATTTAGCGATTCCGAAATATCCTTAATACTTGAATCTATTCAGGATAAACAGCTTTATAATATGGTTAAATTAACACTGCTTTGTTGTTTAAGAATATCCGAAACCGTAAATATAAAAATATCCGATGTCAACTTTGAGAATAAGGAACTAAAGATATATCAGCACAAAACAAACCAAACTAAAATAATTCCCGTCATAGAAAGCATTGAAACCGTCTTAAAGTCAGCAATAGGGATACACGATAATATTATTGAACTGATTAACCCCGAGAGATATTTATTTAATAAACCAAACTCAAATTATAAATTTAGTGAAAATTATATTTCACACAAATTTAAAAGGGTACTAAGACAATTAAATATTCAGGGAAACTTCCACAGCTTACGTCATAGCGGAATATCATTACTGATTAAAAAAAATGTACCGATTCCAATTGTTATGAGAATAAGCGGGCATAAAAGTATGTCAGCACTACAGAAATATTTCAATATCAATATGGAAGCGGTAAAAGAAGCACTTTCAAAAATTTCTTAAATATTACATCAATGGAAAATTTATTATCAGAAATAAAAAAGTTAAAAAAAGAAAATCAGGAACTTAAAAGAATTATTAAAGGGATTGAAAAAATATTGAAAGTAAAAGGAGACGGAAACCCCGTTAAAGTTGACGGAAACCCAGTTAAAGAAGACGTTAGCCCCTTGAATACCCCTTGAATGTCAACTGAATATGTCAACTTGTATGTTAACATATATGTCAACTGTTATGTCAACTGTTATGTCAACTTTAATATTACTTAATAATATTACTCTTTAATATCACTTAGTAATAAAACTAATTAATAAAACTGTAATAAGGTTTTGAGAAAACCTTGTTTCTCTCAGGGTTTGTTAATTACTTTAAGAGCTTAGAGCGGGTACTTAGGATTGTTAATTACTTTGTCGGTACTTAGAGCATTATTACAGTAAGAACATAGTAAGGGAGTTACGGGGCGGAATATAACTAAAAAAAACATTTTTCAAGTGATAATTTTGTGCTTTATTGTTGACAAAATTTTAGGGTTTGTTTATTTTTGTATTATAACATTTATTTTTATTAATGTCAAGATTTTTTTTTATAAATATGAAAACAAACGAAATGAAAAACAACGGTAAAAATTCCCTTGTTTACCTTAAGAAAGGTACAAAGGAAAAGCTAAAAAAGTTTAGCAGGGAAACGGGCGTAACAATGAGTTTTGCAGTTTCCAAAGGGCTGGAATTATTCTATAAACAATTCAACAAAGGATAAACAATGAATAAAGACGGAATCCCAGTTGTTACCGAAAACATTATTTTCCCTTTATGTTTATTATCTTTAGAATATGAATCCAGTCAAGACAAAGCTAATAAATTAATTTCTTATTCAGTGGTCGAATATGCCAGTTCACTGGAGGGAAGTGTTGACCTTGAAGACGGTAATTATTATTTCATAGAATATCAAAACGAAATGGAGGGTATAATAAAAACTTTGCTTTGCAATCTTTATTATGAGGATTCTATTGAAGTTGATACAGCTATTAAAAATCATACCGAATTAAAAGAGTTTGTTAATCGTTTTGAAAATACTTACGGGAGGGATTCACTTGTTAAGGTACATTCAGGACTGGTCAAAGATTTAGCAAATGAAAAGTTTTCCGAAAGGGATTTTAATATTTATTGCGGGTTAAGGTCTATTGTTGGTGAAAAGAAAATTTGCAGGGTAACAAACCGAAACATAGCAATAAGGTCAAAGGGTTGTAAATCAAAAAAGGTATATGATAATTTTGGCGGTGAACTTCTAACAGATAAACAAATATTATGGTCAATTAAAAAACTTGAAGCCCGAAACTTCTTTAACAGGTTAACAGCTTGTAAGCGGTTGACGTTTTACTCATTTAAAATTAAAAACAAAGAAAACTTTATGGAAGAAATTTTAAACAACGTGGTATCAAAAAAAGCAACAAAGCCAAGTTTAAGCAACGAACTTGACAAGCGGATAAACAATAAATTAAATAAACTTCAAACTAAAAAAAATAAAAAACAAAATTGCAATATTGTTTCAATGTCGGAATATATCCGAGCAAAACAATGCAGTTAATTAAAACGAAAGGAAACAAAATGGAATTCCCAGAAAAGGAAAGCAAAGATTTAACAAAGCTCTTGATTTTTACACTACAAAAAATTGGTGAAGCACAAATCAAAAAAAGTACATCTCAATTAAAACCCGAATATGCTTTAAAGGAATATTCTAAAAGTTACGATTCCGCTATTAGCACTTTTACAGACGGGATAAAATATATTAATGAGAAATGCGACAAAAGGAAAGAAGAGTTAAACAAAGCGTATTTAAAAAAGACAAAACCCCTTTATTCAAGCGTTGACAATTCTATTAAAGCAGTTGGAAGCGTTGAATTTTCCTCAGCATTAAACACACTTAAAAGTTTAACCCCGTCAAGCGTTAATCCATTGATAAACAATTCTCTCAGGGATAATCGTATTGACTTTGTTTTCTCTCTTTGTGAAAATTGGAGACTTGCAGGTGAAGACGTACAAAGTGAACTTCTAAAGGTTTATGATTCCCTAAAAATTCAATTCGGATTGAATGACATTTCAACTGAAATGCAGGAACTCGAAACATTGAAATTAAGAATTGAAAATTTAAGAAAAGGTGATTTTAACGGAGTTGTTTTATGGGATTCCCTAAGCTCTCAGGAACTTGAAAGCATTGCGGAAGTAGATTCTAAATTTTATGAAACTTTAAAAATTAAAAAATAATGAAAACAAAAATTTTAGCAAGTTTACTTTTTGTAACAACGATAATAATTTTTTTAGGTATGATTCAAGACTCCCGTTTGTTTATCGGTCAGGTTATTTTGAGAGATACACTTTCAGGGGCACTGAAAACCGAGCGGATATATGCTCAGGATTCTTTGAGAGTTGACGGGAACGGTGGAATTTATTTTAAAGAATATTCTAAGGTTTACAGCAATGGGAATGAATTAAGTTTGTCAAATCCGAATAGTATAACATTTAATCTTAATAACAATCCGAGCGGAAACTCGAATATTGTTTTTGACGATACAACTGGAATAAGTTTTAATAAATCACTGGTCGAATATTTAACAATTGAACCCGTATGGACTTCAAGCGGAGGAACTTCAAATGGTTATATTCAGGTGAATGTCAACGGTGAAACCCGATTTATACGATTATATGATTCTCAATAATTAACCCCTATCATATACCTTTAAAAGTAAAAATTTATGAAGTGCAAAGCCAAAACAAAGTCAGGGAAACGGTGCGGAATGTCAGCAATGAAAAATTCAGATTTCTGTTATATGCATAACCCCGAAACTCAACTCGAAGCCAAGAGTTTTCAACGAAAGGGCGGGAAGCATAAAGTATATGTAATCAATCCCGAAAATGTTGTTCAGGATAAAAGAATTAAATTTGATAATGCTACAGATGTAAGAGAATTTTTAACAGGAATGATAAACGATGTAATGCAGGGTAAAATTGATGTCAGGGTTTGCACTTCTATAAATTATTTGTTGAACACAGTTTTAAAAAGTTTAGAGATTTCAGAAATTGAAAAGAAGCTAAAGGAACTTGAAAATAAAGTTGGTATTGAATCCGATAATGAAGCGGATAACATTCTAAATTTCACTGGTTGGTAAACTTAAAAAAAATAAAATGGAATATCTAACAAGAATAAAGCGGATTAAATCAAAGTTATATCGTAAGAATCCATATTCAATCCCGATAAAAATTTATGATAATCATAATAAAAAAATTATTGTCTTATTCAACGGGAAAGAAAAAATTTTCAACTCCGAGCAGGAATACAGCGAAGCGATTCCCAGCTATATTAAACCCGTCAAAATTGAAACTATCAATTGAGTAGATTCAAAAAAATATTATTTGTAATTGATACGGTAAACGGTGAAATAACTTTCAACAGTCTAAATACTATTCCCGAAAGTGATTTAATTAAATGCATTGAGTTGTTAAAGAAAATGTTAAGACGTGGACTGGGAAAGTAAAATAACTGTAAAAAAAGGTAATATCGGAGAGAGCATAGTCAAAGGATTGCTTGAAAGAAAAGGTTATATCGTTTATACGCCAGATACGGAGGGTGCACACGCTTTTGATTTCATTGCAATAAAAGACAAAAAAACTGCATTAATTTTTGAAGTCAAATCAAAGTCGAAAAGAATATATTACGATGACGCTTCAATTGATTACGAAAACTTTAAAAAATATCTTGAATTTTCCAAAACTTACAAAATGCAATGCTTTGTTTTTTTTGTGGATTCCAGTTTGGGAGAAGTGTACGGGAATTACTTAAATGAATTATTGAAACCGTTTACCGATGTCAAAGGTAAAAAATATCCCAGTATTGAAAATAATAATAGAAGCATATATTTTCCGATGTCGAATATGCTAAGGAGAATATACACACTAAACAAAACAGAAACCGAGCAATTAAATTTTTATACATCAACTTCAAAACAATATGAATACAAAACAAATTATAACGCCAGATGTACGAAAGCAACTCTTTGATAAGTTAGTTAAATTATCTGAGGGTAAAACTAAGCAAGCTACAAGAGCACAAAAGATATTAAACAAATTGAGAAAAATTCCCGAATACTCATATCTTTTTGAAAAAGTCTCTTAGAATAGGTTTATTTTGCGTTTAGGTGCGATGTAAGAGACTTTAATAATTTCTTTGATGTTTTAGACTAATTAATTCTAAGCGTCTCAAAACCCCGTTAATTTTTACCCTTTTAATTTATGGTATTATATCAGTATTGATTGTTTATTTTGATACCTTTATTTTGTGTGTATGTTAAATAAAAAAACATCAAAAAAAAGATTCAAAAAAGCTATTACCAAAGTTATTACCAATTTACTCAAAAATGGTAAAAAGTTTGTTAGCTGAGTTTCAAAGTTCTTTGTAATAGTTTTCATTTTAATAATTGAAAAGAAACCCGTAAGTTATTTATTTTTCAGAAGCTAATAAACTAATGCATTGAAAATATAATAAATTATCAATAACTTTGTATAAGTTCGGGGTGTGGCGCAGTTGGCTAGCGCACCTGAATGGGGTTCAGGGGGTCGGAAGTTCGAGTCTTCTCACCCCGACGAGCTTAAAAAGAAAACCGCAAAAGAAATGCGGTTTTTTTTATTATATATTCTTGAATGTTGCAGAAAATCCAATCTTCACATTATAACTTCTCATAAAACCAAATTTAAAGGTATCGTTCTCATTAAAGTTGAAAAGCAAAGGACTCAATTAAAAATAAATTAGTCTTGACTTTTAAGCCTTTTTTTTATTATATTTTAATGTGCCCACTTTTCTGCTATAATTTTTAATCTCCAGGGATTACGAAAAAGTATTTTTACGAATCAAAAAACATTAAAAATGAGACTATTAATTATATCAAACAGACTACCAATAACATTAACTGAAGTAAACGGAAATTATCTTATGCACGAAAGCCCGGGTGGCTTAGCAACCGGTATTAGTTCTTATTTATCAAGCCTGAAAGAAGCTTCGAAAAAAGATATTGAATCCGCGTGGATTGGCTGGCCCGGCTTAGAAATCCCAACTGAATCAAAAGCGAAAATCGATTTAGAATTTTCAGAAAAGAAAATTTTTCCGGTCTATTTACAAAAAAAAATAATGGATAAGTTTTATCTCGGATTTTGCAATAAAACAATATGGCCTCTTTTTCATTATTTTCCCGTTTATTCTGTCTATGAAAACGAAATGTGGAAAACTTATAAATATGTTAATGAAAAATTTTTTGACATAGTTAGCGGAGTTATTAAGAAAAACGATATTGTATGGATTCATGATTATCATTTAATGCTGCTTCCGAAAATGCTTAAGAAGAAATTTCCTGATTCAAAAATTGGTTTTTTTCTGCATATTCCGTTTCCTCACTATGAGATTTTCAGACTATTGCCGCCTGAATGGAGGGTGGAAATTCTTGAAGGTATTTTAGGCGCCGATTTAATTGGTTTCCATACTCACGACTACACAAAGTATTTTCTCGGCTGTGTGTTAAGATTGCTGGGAGAAGATAATAATTTTGGGGAAATTACATTAAAGGATAGAATTATAAGGGCTGATACTTTTCCGATGGGCATAGATTTTTGCAATTTTGAAAAACGTACGAATTCAAAAAGTGTTAAGTTAGAAATTAAACACATTAAAGAAAATTTAAAAAACCAAAAATTAATTTTATCCATAGACAGGCTGGACTATACAAAGGGAATTAAAAAAAGACTGGAAGGTTATCAAAGATTTTTGGAAGAGAATAAGCAATGGAGGGAAAAAGTTTCAATGCTGGCGGTAATTGTACCTTCAAGAATCGGCGTTGATAAATATAATGAAATGAAAAAAAGTATTGATGAACTTATAGGAAAAATTAACGGTACATTTGGTAATATTAACTGGAGTCCGATTATTTATCAATATAAAAACCTTCCGGCAGATAAATTATCCGCATTATACAAGATTAGCGATGTTGCTCTGATTACACCGCTTAGAGACGGGATGAATTTAATAGCGAAAGAATACCTAGCGAGTAAAACTGATAACAAAGGTGTACTAATTTTAAGTGAAATGGCAGGAGCATCAAAAGAACTTGGCGAAGCAATTATAATCAATCCAAATCACATTGAAAATATTGCGGAATCCATAAAAATCGCACTTGAAATGGATGAGAATGAACAGATTAGAATTAATAAAGATATGAGAGCAAGATTAAAAATTAATTCAGTTGAAAACTGGGCATTTAATTTTATTTCTTCTGTAATACAGATAAAAGCAAAACAAAACACTTTTGACAAAAAATTAATTGATGATGAAATAAAAACAGATCTCTTAAAGAGTTTTCGTAAATCCGGAAAGAAAATTATTTTTCTCGATTATGACGGAACCTTAGTTCCCTTCAAAAATGAGCCTGCATTGGCTGCTCCGGATTCAGAGCTTATGAATATTCTCGAAAATATTTCCAAAATTAAAGGTGTACATTTAGTAATTATCAGCGGCAGGGATAAAGACTTCTTAGATGAACATATGTGGAAATTAAATGCCGGTTTTGTTGCAGAGCATGGTGTCTGGATTAAGAAAAGAGGAAAAAAATGGAGATTGATGAAACAAATGGATAATTCATGGAAAATTCAGCTAAGACCTATTTTAAAGAAGTATTCCGATATGTTATCCGGTTCTTTCATTGAGGAAAAAAGTCATTCACTTGTATGGCATTATAGAAAATCCGATACTTTACACGGAGAAAAAATGGCTAATGACTTACTTGATAATCTTATTAATGCTACTGCAAATATGGATGTACAGGTTATGCCGGGCAAAAAAACTGTAGAAATCAGAAACATGGGTGTAAATAAAGGTACGGCGGTACTTAGCTTTCATCCTTCAGAAAATTATGATTTTATTTTATCAATTGGAGATGATTGGACAGATGAAGATATGTTTAAAGCATTACCTGCAAATGCATATACTATTAAAGTTGGAATGGCTAAATCATACTCAAGATTTAATCTGCACAATTATTCTGAAGTAAGAAATCTTTTATTGGAGATTATTAATGAAAAATAAATCTTTTAAATTTTATCTGGAATATTATCTCCCCGTTTTAATTGGGAGAAAAGCCTCTAATATTTATGAGTTAATAGAAGGTATAAAAGCAGTTCCTGCAGCATCAATTTATTATCATACTCATAAATTTTTAAAACAGCATCGTTATTTGGTTCCGGAACCACCCAATGATTTTGCATATTGGATTAGAAATGTATTAACACAACCCAAACTCAGTGAAATGATTGCAGGAATTAATATTGCCGGATATAATAATCTTGAAGACCTGAGAAAGAAAATGCTGGAAATTTTTAACAGCAATGGCATTGCGGGTTACGAAATAAACTGCCTGAAAGGTTTTGAATTTCAATTTATGTCATGTAAAACTTTTTGGTTTAAATATAAGTATGAACCGGTGAATTTAAAAGAATTTTATGAGATATTAAAAAAGATTGATATCAGCGTTTTCTATGCAAGTATTTTTAGTTCAAAATTGAGAAGAGGAAAGCAGAAAAATGATTTTTCCGAATGGTTTGATACTATCGGAGAAACAGAACTTTCAGAGCAAGTCACAAGAATTGATCCTTATACCCTTACGCTTGAAGGATTAAGGAAGAAAATATTAAATTTGATTTTAAAATATGTTAAACATAAATAATTATATTGAGATCGGAAGAGCACACGTCTGAACTCCAGTCACGAATCACCATCT
>CALKAJ010000213.1 GCA_937983305.1 uncultured Ignavibacteriota bacterium
CTATCCGAAGACTTTGTGAGGCTGTATTTTCACACAGGCTCTCCAGCTTTGGAATGAGAAGGAACTTGAAAAACTTTATAAACTTGACAAACTTTACAAACTTATTTAAATTGCAAGAAACTTAAAAACAATTTTATGGGCATTACAGGACTTATCATTGGTATCTTTTCTATTATCGGATTTTTTATCGGATTAATTCCATTATTAGGATGGTTTAACTGGTTTAATATTCCATTCGCATTACTTGGGCTTATTTTAAGCATTGTAGGAGTCAGCACAGGAAATTCAAAAGGAGCCGGAATTACGGGAATCGTTTTATGCGGTATTGCCGTTTTTATCGGTGCTTTCAGATTACTTTTAGGCGGCGGAATTTTATAAAAAACTAATACTTTGTAATTCCTTTTCCTCATTCCAAAGCCGGAGCTTTGGAATGAGAAGGAACTTTATGAACTTGACAAACTTGACAAACTTTTTACTTAGCGTTAGTCAGGGTTTTTTCATTACCATTCGAATCCTTTGCGGAGAAGGTGTAAATGAACTTATCAACGTCATAAATCTTTAAGATTGCTTCATATCTTCCGGAATTATTTCCGTCACCGTTTGGTTCAACAAGTTTTAAATCTTCTTTCAACATTCCCGCAGAGCCGGCATTATAAAATACATTAACAGAACTTAAATCAATCGGATTATTTGACGCAAGCCATACCGATACTTTATATCCGTTTTCAACTTTTTCGAGTTTAACTTCGGGACTCCAAACCATTCCCCAATACAGCATTGCATTGTAAGCATCAATGACTCCCCATCCGTAAACATTATTTGGGTTTGAGGAATTATTTGCCGTATTGCGAAGAGCATCCCTCACCTGCATAGGAGTAAGTTCAGGATGTGCATTTAAAATCAAAGCCGCAACACCTGCAACAATCGGACAGGAAAATGATGTTCCGTTTGAATAAGAATAGGCATTATCAACACCCGAAATCTGCTTACTGACTGCAACATAATTGCTGACGCCAAGTGCACATACATCGGGCTTAATTCTGCCGTCGCTTGTGGGTCCGTTAGAGCTGAAGCTCGCAATATTTCCTTTTATATCAACAGCACCGACTCCGATAATAGAATCACCTTCCGCAGGTGAGCCGACAGAGGGCGGATTAGTTTGCATATAATTTCCGTTTGAACTAATAACCACAACACCGAGATAAGCCGCTCTTTTTCCTGCTATTGAAGTAATTGCATTCTTTCCGTTAAAGTGGTCCCATTTATATGAATTTGCATCATAAGGTTTATCAAAAATTCTGTAACCGAGCGAACTTGTAATAATATCAGTTCCCTTTGCCTCAGCCCATTCTGCTGCCTCAAGGTAGAAGTCTTCTTCCATCGGGGTTTCAGTTGGTCCGTATTCGGTTTTTGCAAGAATGATTTCCGAACCAAATGCGGGTCCGATTAATTTGCCTTCTTTGAATCCTGCCATATTTGAAAGTGTTGCTGTTCCGTGTTCGCTTTGATCGGGAACATCTTTAAATTTTTGGTTTGCTTCGTTATATGTTCCATTGTCTTTATTGATTGCATCGAATTCATCCGTAATATTCAAATCTCTTAATGCTTCGTGGTCTCTCCATTCGAATCCGCTGTCGAAACTCGCTATCATTACTCCTTTTCCGTTGAAGCCCATATTATGAATCAGCGGGACTCTGATTTGATTCATCTGTCCGAATGATTTTCCGTAGTCGTATCTGTTCTTTTCGTCGTTTATAATATTTGCAAAAGGGATTGATGAGTAATCAGTTCTTACCGGTCCGATATCCTGCTTATACAGTTTATCAATTACCCTAAGATATTTCACAAAATCGAGAGCTTTAATTTCTTCCATTTGCTCTTTTGTCAGATTTGCACTTACTCCGTTAAGCCATCTTGATTTAGCAATTACATCAATTCCCATAGATTGTATTTTCTTTACATACATATCGTTAAGAGGTAAATCGCCAAAGTCTATAAGATTATCTTCACTTAATACTTTTAATCTTCTTTCAATTGCTCTTGCTGTAATTTGCTCTTTCCCTGTTTCATAAGCTTTGGAGCCGGGAAGAATTTTATCTGATTCTTTGAACTCGCCTTTGTCAACAAATACTATCCAGTATCTTGTATCGGGCTTTGATTGGGAATATACATTGAGCGATATGCTCAGGATAAATGCAAAAAGTAAAAAACCGATTATTCTTTTTCTCATAATGTTTTATGTTTGTTTATGTTATAAACGAAAAAGGGGAATTTTTGTTCCCCTTCTCTTATAAAAGTTTTTAATTTTTTATACCTGATAATTTTCGAGATAATGTGCAACTCTCATAACGAAAGTTCCGCCGAGTGCACCATCAATCAATCTATGGTCAAATGACAAAGTCAGATATACCATAGGTTTAATTACTACGAAATCACCGTCATCAGTGGATAATACTGCCGGTCTTTTCTTAACAGCACCGACTCCGAGAATTGCAACCTGCGGCTGATTGATAATCATTGTTCCGATAATATTGCCAAATATACCGTAGTTTGAAATCGTAAAAGTGCCGCCCTGAATTTCATCGAGTGTAAGTTTTTTTACTCTTGCTCTTTTTCCAAGGTCTGTAATATTTCTTGCAATTCCGGTGAGGTTCATTCCGTCTGCATTTTTAATAACGGGAACAATAAGTCCGCCGTTTTCCATAGCAACAGCCATTCCGAGATTTACCTTGCTTCTCATAATAGCTTTGAACGGTGCAGATGAATCATCAATGATAGAATTAACAAGCGGGAAATCTTTTAATGCCTTTATAACTGCTTCGGCTATGAAAGGCATATAAGTTAATTTAAATCCTTCCTTTGCTTCAAATTCGGCTTTCATTTTATTTCTTGCTTTCTCAACATTGGTAAGGTCAACTTCCGCTATTGCATTTACGTGAGGTGAAATACCGACAGAGGCAACCATATGCTCAGCCATCTTTTGTCTTACGTTATCAAATTCAAGTACACTTATACCTTCTTCATTATAATCAATCTGCATCTTTGGTAATTCAGGTTTCGCAGCGGGTTTTCCGGCTTTAGCAGGTGCGGCTTCAGGTGTTTTCTCCTGTGCAACAGGTGCTTTAACAGTACCGCGTGTTTTTAAATATTCAAGAATATCTTTCTTTGTAACTCTGCCTTCCATTCCTGTTCCGGGAATAGTTTCAAGCTCGGAGATTGCAATCCCTTCCTGCTTCGCGATTGAAAGCACAAGGGGCGAATAAAATCTTGTTCCGCCGGATACAGGCTCTTCTTTAACTTCGGCAGCAGGTTCTTTCACTTCTTCCTTTACCGGAGCTTCCTGTTTTGGTTCTTCCTTTTTCTCTACAGGAGCAGAGGGCTTAACTTCGGCATTTGCATCGGTTTCAAGACGTGCAATCACCTTCCCTACTTCAACAATATCATTTTCTTTATACAGATGCTCTACCAGAATTCCTGATTCGGGTGCGGGAACTTCTGTATCAACTTTATCGGTGGAAATCTCGAGAAGATTTTCATCCCTTTCAATTTTTTCACCCGGCTGTTTCAGCCATCTTAAGATAGTACCTTCCATAATGGATTCGCCCATCTTCGGCATAATAATATCTACTATCATAAATTTATTCCTTAGATTTTCGTACTTTTTAAAATTTTCTTATAATTGGTATAACAAATAAAATATTATTTTCGTTTAATTTAGTAAGTATTAATTCTCAAATAAGGATGTTATTGATTCGTTTTCGTTTGTCCTTTTAATTGCTTCGGCGAAAATGTTTGCAATTGTAAGCACTTCAATTTTCGGAGACCTGTCTTTGAGAGTTATTGTATCTGTTACAAATAATTTTTTCAGAGGTGATTCATTAAGTTTTTCTATTGCATGTCCCGATAAAATCGGATGTGTACAGGCTCCGTAAATTTCATTAGCGCCTTTATCGTGAAGCAGATCGGAAGAGCGTCGTGTAGGGAAAGAGTGTAGA
>CALKAJ010000214.1 GCA_937983305.1 uncultured Ignavibacteriota bacterium
GCGACCACCGAGATCTACACTCTTTCCCTACACGACGCTCTTCCGATCTGCTAAAGAAAAGAACCTTTTGGCAACAGGCGGCTCCGATTTTCACGGATATTTTCCTCAGGATTTTACAAATTTAGGGAAATATGTTGTCCCTGCAGATAGGGTTGAAAAAATGAAAGAAAAAATAAAAGAAAAACATTTAATATAAGATTATGAAAGTATCAATTATTTACAGCAGATTTAACTCGGAAATTACTTTAAGATTGCTTGAAGGTGCAGTGAAAGCACTTAAAGACAAGGGACTTGAAGATAAGGATATCGAAGTGATTGATGTACCCGGTGCATTCGAAATTCCTCTCGTGATGGAGGCTTTGTGCGGAAAAATAAATCGCCCTGAAGCTATTGTAGTACTCGGGTGTATTATTAAAGGAGATACTGCACATTTTGAATATGTTTCGGGACCTGTTTCAGATTCGATAATAAGAATATCTTATGAGAATATGATGCCTTGCGGATTTGGTGTATTAACTACGTATGATGACGAGCAGGCAGAGCTGAGAAGTCAATTGCCTCCAACTCCGGAAAACAATAAAGGTTACGAAGCCGCATTGGTTGCAATAGAGATGTCGGATAAAATAAATAAAATTTAATATTATTCTTTATTCTGAATAATTTTTAATATATCCTCGTGAAGAAGTCCGTTAGTCGCGAGGATTTCTTTGTTGTAAACGGAATATTCTTTCCCCTGAAAATCTGTTACCAGACCGCCGGCTTCTTTTAAAATCAGATAACCTGCCGCAGTATCCCAGGGATTGAGATTATATTCCCAGAATCCGTCGAATCTCCCGCAGGCAGTCCAGCAAAGGTCTAAAGCGGCAGATCCGAGTCTCCGAATTGGAATATCGAGCATTACAAATCTTCCGAAAACATCAACAGGTTTATTGGGATTCCTGCTTGAGTCGTATGGAAATCCAGTAACTAATAAAGCTTTTCTTAAATTATTTTCTTTCGTTACCGAGATTTTATTTTCGTTTAAATATGCGCCTTTGCCTTTTTCAGCGAAAAATTTTTCGCCTGACATTGGGTTATAAACAAGACCCATTATTATTTCTCCGTTCTTCTCAATCCCAATAGAAATGCAGGATAGCGGAATGCCGTGAGCATAATTAATCGTTCCGTCAATAGGGTCTATAATCCATTTGCAGTTGGATGCGGCATCAATTGAGCCGATTTCCTCCGATAGAATACTGTCGTCCGGAAAATTATTCTTTATAATATCAATAATTTTTGATTCTGATTTTTTATCAATCTCGGTTACAAGATTTGAAATCGTATCTTTGCTTTCGATAATAAAATCTTTGTTAAAATTTTCAAGTAATATTTTGCCGGCTTCTTCTGCGGCGAGAAATAGAGTTTTTTTCATATCAGTCTTTTATATTTATTTTTAATCCGTCGTATGACAGTTTTATATTATCCGGCAGCTCTGAATTTACCTGCTCGTGTTCAAGGTCGTGCGTAATATGTGTGAAAAATGTTTCTTTAGCTTTGAAGAGTTCTGCTTTCTCAACAGCTTGTTCCAGATTGAAATGAGTCGGATGAGGAGCCCTTCTCAATGAATTTAATACAAGTGCATCAAGATTTTTAAATTTATAGTACTCGGATTCCGGGATATGACTGCAATCGGTTATATAAGCAAATTTCCCGATTCTGTATCCGAAAATTTTTATTCTGCCGTGAAATACCTCAATGGGAATAATTTCAATACCTTTAAAGGTGAATGGCTCGTTTTTTATTCTGTTTATATTTATCAGAGGTACACACTTATATTTTATCAGCTCTTCGTCAAAGGCATATCTGAAAGTAATAGAAATTTCGTTCATAGTTGTATCGTTTCCAAAAATATCTATAAACTTATTCAACCTTTGATTTATTTGTCTGAGGTCATCCATCCCGAAAATATGGTCAACGTGATGATGTGTATATAGCACGGCATCAATATCCGTAATACCTGCCCTGAGAATTTGCTGACGAAAATCAATTGAAGTATCTATCAGTATTTTGACCCCGTTTGTTTCAATAAAAGCAGAAGCCCTTAATCTTTTATTCTTTTCATTTGATGACCGGCAGGTTGAGCAGTTGCATCCTATAATCGGTACACCCTGTGAAGTCCCCGAGCCGAGAATTGTTATGTTCATAATATAGTTGCATTATCCATCATTTCTCTGATGTTTGGTTTTATAAAAATATTTTCTGTGTTAAGCTCCGATAAATTTTTCAGAAGAAAATTTATCTTTTTATCCTGGTCGAGATTTTTATTTAATAAAAATAATCTTTTTTCTTTAAGCAGACAAAAACCGCCTTTAAATAATCCTTTCTCAATTCTTACTGTGTAATCAATACTGTTATATATCTCAATTATTTCGAGAATTAATGCCTCCTTCTTTTCGTCAAGCTGTTTAACGGGCTGTTTTCTTATAACTCTTGCCATAAACTTTACTTGCTTTCTAAATTATGCTCTTCTAATATGAGGTCGTCTTCTTCGTGCATATCATATTTATAGGAATAGTCTTCCTCTTTTGTCTTATCCATTTCTTCAAGTTCATTTCTGCTTTTCTTAAGCGGTTGAAAAATGGAAATTACTATAATAGTATAATAACTTACCATTGCAATCCAGGGAACGCCCTTGAGAAAACCAATCCGCTCTCCGAAAATTTTCAACTGCTCGTCGTGAGTCGCCGGATTTTGCAGATACAGCATAAAGAATTTATAGTCAAGAAACGAACTGTAAAATTCAACGGGAGAAAAAACAAAGAAAAGTATAATACATACAAGGAGCCAGGGATTTTCTCTGAAATTAACTTTAATATTCTTTATCAGGAATATTGCGGAAATGAATGTGAAAATATATGCAAAGAAAATAAGTATTGATGAATAAGATATCATCCTGAAAATCACATTCTCTTCATCGGGAGGTATTGCCATTCTGAAAAGGAATTCATCATATAAAAGCAATTGATTCCCGATTATAAATCTAACATTGATTGCTCCCAGCCAGGTAATAGCGAAAATAACAAGTAAAAATAACCAGAGTTTAGCTTTTCGATTCAGCAATTGATTAAATATAATTTTACAATCCCTAAAGTTATTCAAAAAGCATATTACATTCAATTTACTTTTCAATGCAGAAAAATTGCATTTAAGCATTAGAATATTTTATATAAATTGGAAGATGATTATAAACATTAATATAAAACAATGACAGAAAACGACATAAAAGGAATTTTATCTTTAATAAATGAACCATTCATTGGTAAAGATTTTACAAGCTTGGGTTTTGTGAAACAAATTTCCTACAACGGAAAAAATTTATCCGTACTGCTTGAAATCTCGGATGAAGATTTTGCGGGAGCAGATGATTTGAAAGCACGGATAACTTCAGATATTCAAAAAGCATTCCCCGAATTAAAAGAAATAAATATCAGCTTTAAAACAGCTATCCTGAATCACGATAGCCGTCAGAAAGAATTTGTTATGCCGGGTGTGAAAAATACCATAGCAGTTGCATCGGGTAAAGGCGGTGTCGGTAAATCCACTGTTGCAGTTAATCTTGCAATGGCTCTGGCAAAATTAGGATTGAAAGTTGGTATGATAGACGCGGATATTTACGGTCCGTCAATACCTCTTATGATGGGAATTCATACATCTCCCGGAATCGCCGAAGATAAAGGAAGAAAAGTTCTTGTACCGGTTGAGCAATATGGAATTAAACTTATGTCTATCGGCTTTTTAATGAAGAAAGATGATGCAGTAGTCTGGAGAGGTCCTATGGCTTCAAGCGCTTTAAAGCAATTTATGGAAGATTCGCTGTGGGGCAATCTTGACGTCTTGCTTTTTGATATGCCTCCCGGAACAGGAGATATACAATTAACATTAAGCCAGACGATTCCATTAACAGGTGCGGTTATCGTAACAACACCTCAGGAAATAGCAACTGCCGATGCCAAGAAGGGTTATACAATGTTTGACAAGGTGAATGTCCCTACTCTTGGCGTGATTGAAAATATGAGCTACTATAAATCCGAAACAGGAAAAATTGATTATATATTCGGACAAGGCGGCGGTAAAAAAATGTGCGAAGAAATTGGAGTTGAACTTCTTGGAGAAATTCCAATCAATTCCAAAATCAGAGAGCAGGGCGATGCCGGAAATCCCATAGTAAATTCTAATCCTGAAGAAGAAGAATCGCAAACTTTTATAAATATTGCAAAAAACCTTATTATAAGTATTAATAAAAGGAATACTTCCGGTAAGCAATCAAAGGGACCGGAAATTATTATGGAAGGTTAAAATGATAAATTCATCCGACGTGCAAAAGGTTCTGGAAAAAGTGAGACCATATCTGCTTAAAGACGGCGGAGATGTTGAGCTTGTTTCTATAAATGAAGATAATACAATTGATGTAAGATTAACAGGAGCTTGCAGAACCTGTCCTCTGAGTATGATGACATTAAGAGCCGGAATAGAAAGAGAGCTTATGCTGGAAATACCCGAGATAAAAAGAGTGGAATCAGTTAATTAAGTTTTCGATTTTTCCGATGTCAAGAAATTTTGAATCACCTGCATCGAAACCGTAAATTTTTCGGTTCTCGGATAACATTTTGAGATAAAGAGAAAAAATATCGCAGTAACCTTTTTCACATTTATATGAAAAAAAATCAGGTTTTATGTGATGAACTCCGTTAAAAGCAAATAAATTTTCTTTAACGGAGTTTTCATTTTCCCGGCAAAGAAGTTTCATATTGCCGTCAAACTCAAGATATCTTTTAGTTTCCCGCTTTTGAACGAGCAATGTTGAAATACCTGTATTTCCTCCGGCAAAGTCAATGAATTCCTTTAAACTTAAATCGGTTACTACGTCTGTATTAATAACAAGCGTATCTTCACCATTCAGATATTCTTTTGCATTTATAATCCCGCCCCCGGTTCCAAGTAACTCATTTTCAACCAATACAATAATATCAATATCAAAATTGTGATTCTGAAAATATTCAACAAGTTTAGCCGAGTGGTGATGCGCATTGACTATTATTTTCGAAACATTCAGACTTTTTAATTTTTCAATCTGGTAAATAATCATTGGAATACGCTTGTATTCAACGAGTGCTTTGGGAATATTATCTGTCAGGGGTTTTAACCGCGTGCCGAATCCGGCAGCAAGAATCATTCCGTTCAATGGAGTATTTTAAATTTGTGTTATGCAAAGTTATTGAGAATTAATTGAAAAAAAAATGGCTTTAGGTTTATGACTTTTTAAATTAATTTTACGTTTTGGTAATAAAACAAAAATATGATAAAATATAACTTGGAAGAAAAGCAAAAAGATTCACTGCCGGAAAATCTTACTGAGGCGATATTGAAGTTGAAGAAAGCATTAAATGCTGTTATTCTGGTTCATTTCTACCAGGAGCCGGAGATACAGGATATAGCCGATTTTATTGGAGACAGCTTACAGCTCTCGCAGGAAGCCGCAAGAACAAATGCCGATGTTATTGTTTTTGCCGGAGTTCATTTTATGGCAGAAACCGCAAAAATTTTAAATCCCGGTAAACTTGTTTTATTACCCGATTTGAATGCAGGTTGCTCTCTTGCAGAAGGCTGTCCCGCCGCTTTGTTACAAAAACTAAAAGATAAACATCCGGATCATATTTTATTAAGTTATATTAATTGCAGTGCGGAGGTGAAAGCTATCTCGGATATAATCGTAACTTCCTCTAATGCTGAAAAAATAGTTAAGAGTTTACCCCGCGAACAAAAAATTATATTTGCACCTGATAAAAATCTTGGAAATTATGTTATGAAAAAAACCGGTAAGGAGATGATAATATGGCAGGGGGCTTGCATCGTTCACGAGACATTCAGCGAAAAGAAAATTTTAACTTTAAAGCTCGAACATCCGGATGCGAAACTGATAGCTCACCCGGAATGTGAAGAAAAAATTCTTGAAAAGGCAGATTATATAGGCTCTACAAGCGGATTGCTTGATTTTGTTATTAATAACAGCTCTAATGAATTCATAGTCGCAACCGAGCCCGGAATAATTAATCAAATGAAAAAGAAAGCACCCGGAAAATTATTTATTGAAGCACCGCCCGAAGCCGGATGTAAATGCAACGAGTGTCCGTATATGAAACTGAATACACTTGAGAAATTATACCTGTGTATGAGAGATAAAAAACCGGAAATAACTATGGAAGAGGAAATAAGAAAGAGGGCGTTGAAGCCGATTCAAAGAATGCTCGAAATGAGTAAATAAAAAATCCCGTTACATAAGCCGGATTCTGTACCTCAATGACAGAGGTGATAATCATTTATCTTACCTGCACATTGCTGTGCAATTTTTTGCAGCCTACCCGGAGAGATGCATTAGCGGACAGAGCTAACTCTCCATACTTGGCTTTGCTCCGGATGGGGTTTGTCAATCACAGGAATTGCTTCCTGCATGGTAGGCTTTTAACCTGCCTTTTCACCTTTTTCCGCACGCAGCGGATAGTTTCCTTTTCTGTGACACTTTCCGTACAGCGGCTTATTCCGCTGCCCCGGGATATTCTCCCGGCATCCCTGTCCCTATGGAGTCCGGACTTTCCTCACATCTTTGCTTTTTCCTTATACCGGAACTGCCGGTATGACACCGGAACGGAAAAAGGAATTCGCAAAGAAAGCGCGATTATCTGTAACGGGATAATTTAAACTTGTATTTCAAAGAACTTATTATTGCAAATATAGTAAAAAATTTTGAAATTTGCTTTATTAATCAACTAAAGTTTCGTCAATCAAAATCCTGCCGCAGGATTGGCATGTAAAAAATTCATGAGCCATCCTTATTTCAATAACTCTTTGCGGAGGAATTGAATTATAACAACCGCTGCAATTACCTTTTCTTACTATTGCAATTGCTTCTCCTTTATAAGAACTGTTAATCCTTTCGTATAAGCTTCGTATCTCTGAATCAATATTTTTAAGTATATCTTCTCTTTTCTCGTTGTGCTCTTTCTCTTCTTCTTTGAACTCTTCGTTGAGTGTGTTTAGTTCTTCTATGCAGGTATTTCTTTCGTTTAAAAATTCTTCAAGACTTTTTTCGAGATTAATTGTTTCCGCTTCGAGTGTCTCTTTCAGATTATCCTTTTCTTTTAAACTTTTTTCGTTTTTTTCAAGTACCTCAAGATATTCATCAATTTGCTTCGTTTTCATATCGTATTCCTTGTTGTTCCTGACATTGTATTTTTCTTCGTCAAGCTTATTGGCTTTATCCTCGTACGATTTGCTTTCCTTCTTTATCTTTCTTATTTCAGAGTTGATTATTTCAAGCGTGTTTTTATTCTCTGCGATTCTGTCTTCGTGCCTTTTTATGTTCTCGGCAAGTACGTCAATCCTGTCAGGCAGGTCTCCCTTTTCATCTTCAATGTCGGCAAGCTTTTTGTCAATGTCAGTTAATAAATAAAGAAGTTTCAATTCTTCGAAAACCTTTTGTTTTGAAGAATCATCGTCATCGAAATATTCTTCTATTCTCGATGCCCCCTCGTCAATTTCTTCTTCGTTCAGGTCTTCTCCTTTTAAATCGTTGATGTTATCCATTTTTATATTTTTTTAAAAATTATTTTTTCTTCCGTTATTGAAATAATAAGTTTTGTCTTATTTAGTTTTGCGAGCTCATTAATGTTCTCCGGGAAATCTCCTATGCATAAAATGTAGGAGGTAACAGGTAACTTATTGTCAAATGTCTCCGGATTAATTTCCGGATTTATTGCAGTTACTAATTGCTTTATGGTTACGGATTTCTTGAGCTTAATATATACGGCTTGCGGCTCGTCTGTCCGCTTTAAAAAAGAATAAATCTCGTATGCCGTCTTCTGCTTGAAAAAAAAAAAAAAAAAAAAAACAAAAAAAA
>CALKAJ010000215.1 GCA_937983305.1 uncultured Ignavibacteriota bacterium
GAGATGGTGATTCGTGACTGGAGTTCAGACGTGTGCTCTTCCGATCTTCGCAGAGTCACTGCCCGAAATTCCAAGCTCTACGCGCATCGCCTTATGCCAATACTCCGCCAATGCCTCCGCAGTCTCAACCGAAAATCCGTGGAAATATAAATAGTCCTGATACTTATTTCCATCGTACAATTTCTGTGCATATTCAGTAGCGGTTTTCCCGACTGTTACAATCATCATTCCAATTATATCAAGCTCTGAATCCGTAACGGGTTTATAAAAATCACTTATGCATAAATTCTTCTTGCCTTGTTGTCTCGGGAAACTGAACCTCTGCCATTCAATAAAATTTTCTTTTTTCATTTCAACATCCCATTCGCCGTATAACTTTTCGCCTTCCATTTCTTTCGGCTTATAAATAATCAAATCATTTCCTTCCGATGCGGCAGGGTAATATCCGTATATTACCTGTGGCTGCAATAGATTTTCCCTTTTTGCAAGCAGTTTCAGTTCATTATACTTTGGTCGTATTTCTTTTTCAATAAGTTCTTCATATTCGGAGTCTGGCTTACTTCTGTCTTTATACACATTCCAGCTTCCTCTGAAAAGGGCTATCTCGTTTATATATTCATAAATTTTTTCAAGCCGTATATTCGTCACAATTTTCGTTCCAAGAAATGCCGCTTTGGGAACATCCGCCGCCTTTACATTTGATTTAGTCACTGGTTTATGTTTTTCCGTGCTCTGGATTCCGGCTTCCGCCGGAATGACAGGGGGGGGTACCCCTGATTCCAAAGCTCCTATAACCCCTGATTCCAAAGCTCCAGCTTTGGAATCCATCTGCTCTTTGCTATTTTCAAAATCCGTCTTCTTCTCCTCACCCTCTTTCCTCCGCTTATCGCTCTTCCCCACCCGCCTATCTTTCTTCTCTTTCTCCCAACCACCCTCCCTCGCCCTCGGCTCAACATACACAGGCACATTCGGTCTGATACCTTTTCGTTTATGCTCAACACTAGCCTCAATAAACTTCAAGCCGTCAAATGCATCATTCGCATAGTAAACATCGCCTTTGTACATCTCTCTCAATTCGCCTTCCACAAATCGTCTGTTCAACGCCGCTCCGCCCAGCACTACCGGTATTTCAAGTTTTCGCTCATTCATCGTTTCAAGGTTCTCTTTCATAATCGCCGTTGATTTCACAAGCAAGCCGCTCATTCCTATCGTGTCTGCATTATGCTCTTCATAAGCCGCAAGCATAGTTTCAAGTGAACACTTTATCCCGAGATTTATTACCCTGTATCCGTTATTTGTCAGAATTATATCAACAAGATTTTTTCCTATATCGTGTACATCACCCTTCACCGTTGCAAGTACCATTGTGCCTTTATCTGTCGAACTTTCGGATTTTTCCATAAATGGCTCAAGGTATTTCACAGCCGCTTTCATACATTCCGCACTTTGTAATACAAAAGGAAGCTGCATTTCTCCCGAACCAAATAGTACTCCGACGGTTTTCATTCCGTCAAGTAAATGGTCGTTTATTATAACGAGTGCAGAATACTTTGTCAAAGCGGAATCAAGGTCGGTTTCTATTCCGATTTTGTCGCCATCAATTATCCTGCGTCTTAATTTTTCTTCAATTGTTAGATTTTCGTCAACTGTTTTCTTTTTGACATCTTCTTTTTTATCGGCGTAATATGCCATTAGTTCGGCTAATGGGTCATAAATGCATTTCATATTTAGTTTGTAAAGTTTATAAAGTTTGTAAAGTTTATCAAGTTAGAGCCTTGAAACAAAGATGAACACAGATTTAACAGATTCTCACAGATTTTTTTTATATCAAAGAGCAAAAAAAACTTTTTATCCCGTAGGGATAATACGTTTGTAGCAGGAAAGATATTCTCTCTCCTCGACCCCGTCGGGGTCGTACGTTTTCTGTTCTTTCCAAATCTAAAATCTATTCACGCTTACTTTTCCTCGCAGAAAAATACAATATAAAATAACCTAATACACTGATTACGGAGATGTAAATCCAGGCACTGCCGGGAATAAAATCTATCTCATAAAAAATCTTCACCATTCTAAACAATATAAATTCAAAATTCGTTGCCGCAAAAAATACATAAAGCCCCAGCAATCCAAGCCGTAAGCAAAATATACCTTCCTGTTCTGCTCCGCATATCTCGATACCACTATAAAACTTGCAACAGCTATAAATATCATAACAGTTAACATAGCCATATCCGACCGGTTCGTTAAATAATATCCGGCATATCCTCCTGCTACTATTACAACCGATGCAGTTATTACATAAGTGAATACCTCCGAAAGGAATTTTTTTGTCTTTGCAACATTTTTATTTCGCATTGTCAAAATCAATGCCGGAAATCCGATTGCAAAAATATTCAAAAGTGAAACTCGTCTCGGAGTCAGCGGATATTCTAATGCAAAGAAACTTAAAACCGTTAAAAGTATTACCATAAAATTTTTCGTAAGAAATAATTTCGAAATCAATTTTACGGAATTCACTATCCTGTTTCCTTCGTCGAAAATCTGCGGCAATAACGAAAATTTATTTTTGAGCAATACTATATCCGCGACTTCCTTCGTTATCGCACTGCCTTCTTCCATCGCAATTCCCATATCCGATTCCTTTATCGCCGGCAGGTCGTTAACTCCGTCTCCAATCATTGCTGTATAAATCTTCTGCTTCTTCAGTGTCTTTATAATTCGCAGTTTATGCTCCGGAATCAGTCTCGCAAATACAAGCTTTTCATTTATTGCTTTCTCAAAGCCGCTTTCGGAAAGGGCTTCAAGTTCCTGTCCCGTGATTAACTGTTCCGTCTCTACCTTCCATCCGATTTTTTCCATTATCGCCTTGATGGATTGAGTCGAGTCTCCGGATAAAATTTTAAATTTAATCCCATTCTTTTCGAATAATTTCATTGCATCAAATACATCGTCCCTTATCGTATCAGCAATCGAAATTATGCAATATGGATTAATTATAATCGCGTCAAGTTTGTCTTTAAGTTCTAAAATGCTTTTATTAGTCTCGATTTTCCCAAATATCAGATTTCTGTATAACTCAAGATTTTCTTTTTCATATTTTTCCGCGAAAATATTTTTTTCCGCTTCTCCGGTTTTTTCAAGTAAAATATCATAAGCTCCAAGAATATATAAATTTCCGTCATCAAATCTCACCATACTCATTTTCAGAGTTGAACTAAACGGCATCTCTTCAAGTTTTACCGCTGTCTCATTATGCGGGAAAATATCAAGCGCCCTGTTTGTTGCATTTTTCTCCGTAGATAAATGCGAGTAAGTTCCAAGCAGTTGTTTGAGTTCGTCTTCGGGCATTTCCGATAAATTCGTTACCTTGTGCACCGATAACTTATTCTGCGTAAGTGTCCCCGTTTTATCCATACATACCACCTGTACATTTGAAAAAGATTCTATTGCATTCAGCTTCTGTATGATTGCACCGATTTTGCTTATGCGATATACGCCGAGTGCATAAGTAACCGATGCAGTCAGCACCAATCCCTGAGGTACCAGTGAAATCAATATTGTTGCAATGTCTCTTACAAAATTTGTATCTGATTCGTCTCCGGGTCCTATAAAAATTTTCACAACGGATAATAATAAAGCAGATATAAATAGAACCTTCAAAATCGCATTAATCTTTTTTTGAAGCGGCGTGAGAACAAATTTATATTTTTTTGCGAGCCCTGTTACCGTTTCGGCATAACTCTCGCTCCCTATTCTTTCCGCAATATAATACCCGCTTCCCGACACACAAAAACTTCCGGATAAAACTTCGCTCCCTGTTTCTTTATTTATCGGAACCGATTCGCCCGTCAATAGCGATTCGTCAATCTCAAGATAGTTTGATTCCAATACTTTTCCGTCAACTACTATCTGGTCACCGCGCGATATGTATATTACTTCGTCTTTTACAATTCCTTCGGTTTCAATTTCCTCTTCTATTCCTTCTCGCAGAACCCTTACCTTGCGTTTTAAAAGAAGGTTTACTTTGTCAAGCGCCCGTTTGGATTTTATTTCCTGCGTGATGGCAATGGCTGTGTTAATAATTGCAATCGTAAGAATTCCAATCGAATCTAAAAGCAAACGCTGGTCGGATGTCTTAAAATAAAAATATATCACTCCGGCTATTATTCCCAGAATAATAAAATTAAACAAAGAAAAAATATTTTCTATGAATATTTCCCTGATAGTTTTTGTCCTCGCCTTTGCCGCCTTATTAATTAACCCTTTGGATTTTCTCTCGTTTACTTCCGCATTTGTAAGTCCTTTGAGCATTAATATCCTTTTTTAATTACTTTCTCAAAGTCGGCTTTTGACATAATTTCAACAAGTGTTTGGAATTTTGTCTGTGGTTTCCAGCCAAGCTGCTTCTCTGCCTTGGTTGCATCTCCGATTAATAAATCAACTTCCGTTGGTCTGAAGTAATTTGGATCTATACCTACTGCTTCATCGCCTTTTTTAATTGCAGGTTTTATTCCGGCAGTGAGTTCGTTCTCCTTTATTTCACTTACGATTCCTCTTTCGTCTATTCCCGTGCCTTTCCATTCAAGTGTTACTCCGAGATTTTTAAATGTTAGGTCGGTAAACTCTCTTACAGTATGTGTTTCACCCGTTGCAATTACAAAATCTTCTGCTGTGTTTTGCTGCAAAATTCTCCACATCGCATCGCAATATTCGGGAGCGTATCCCCAGTCTCTCTTCGCACTGAGATTTCCCAATGTGAGATTTTTCTGAATGCCTGAAAATATCCTCGCAGCTGCTCTTGTGATTTTTCGCGTAACAAAAGTTTCTCCGCGGCGGGGGGATTCGTGATTGAAAAGTATTCCGTTGCAGGCAAATATGTTATATGCTTCTCGATAGTTTACAATTATCCAGTAGCCGTAAAGTTTTGCAACGCCGTAAGGTGAGCGCGGATAAAAAGGAGTCGTTTCTTTTTGCGGTATCTCCTGAACTTTTCCGTAAAGCTCACTGGTTGATGCCTGATAGAATTTTACTTCGCGGCTTAGTCCGACTTCCCTTATCGCATCAAGAAATCTTAACGTACCTAATGCGTCAACCTGTCCCGTATAATCCGGAATCTCGAACGATACCTTCACGTGAGATTGTGCCGCGAGATTATAAATTTCATCAGGTGCAATTTTTTCAAGCAGGCGGTTTAAATTGCTTGTGTCAACCAAATCTCCGTAATGCAAAAAAAGTTTTTTCCCAAGTATTTCGGGGTCGTTGTATAAATGGTCTATCCGTCCTGTATTAAACGAACTGCTCCGGCGTATTATTCCGTGTACTTCATATCCTTTTTCGAGCAGTATCTCAGCAAGGTAACTTCCATCCTGTCCCGTTATTCCTGTTATTAATGCTTTCTTCATTTTTCTATTATTAATAAAATTTTTTTCTTTTTGTCATTCCATTTTTTCTCTGTCATTCCCGCGCACGCGGGAATCCAGCTCTTGCTCTGATTCCCAAGCTCCAGCTTGGGAATCCAGTCTTTTTCTGTTCTGATTCCCAAGCTGGAGCTTGGGAATCCAGTTTTTTCTCTTTACTATAAAAAAAAATCCGTGCAAATCTGCCTCTTCTGTGTCATCAGCGTTTCGTTCTTCTCTTTTTTTCTCTGTCATTCCCGCGCACGCGGGAATCCAGCTCTTGTTCTGATTCCCAAGCTCCAGCTTGGGAATCCAGTCTTTTCTCTTTTTCTCTGTCATTCCGGCGAAAGCCAGAATCCAGCTCTTTTCTCTTTACTATAAAAAAAATCTGTGCAAATCTGCCTCTTCTGTGTCATCTGTGTTTCGTTCTTCTCTTTTTTTCTCTCTCATTCCCGCGCAAGCGGGAATCCAGCTCTTGTTCTGATTCCCAAGCTCCAGCTTGGGAATCCAGTCTTTTCTCTTTACTATAAAAAAAAATCCGTGTCAATCCGTCAAATCTGCGTCATCTGTGTTCCAAAGCTCTTATCCGTGTTCCAAAGCTCTTATCCGTGTTCCAAAGCTCTTATCTGTGTTCCAAAGCTCTTCTTTACAAACTTACCGACTCATCGCCGCCTTCACAAACTCTCTGAAAATCGGATGAGGCTCAATCAACCTCGACTTAAACTCCGGATGAAACTGCGACGCTATAAAAAACGGATGCACTTCCTTCGGAAGCTCAATAATCTCAACAAGAGAGCCGTCAGGTGACAAACCCGAAAATCTCATTTTATTAGTTTGCAAAATATTCCTGTACAAATTATTTACTTCATATCTGTGCCTGTGACGCTCATTAATAAATTCCTTTTTATAACATTCGTATGCCAACGTCTTCTTATCTATAATGCACGGATAAACTCCAAGCCTCATTGATGCACCTTTTAACTTTACAGACTTCTGATATTCCATCAAATCTATCACATTATATTTCGTATCTTTAAATTCTTTCGAATTCGCATTTTTCAATCCGCATACATTCCTCGAGTACTCAATCACTGCACACTGCAGCCCGAGACAAATACCAAAAAACGGAATTTTATTTTCGCGTGCATATTTAATTGTTATAATTTTCCCTTCAATTCCTCGCTCGCCAAATCCGGGACATACAAGCAATCCTTTCAAACCTTTCATTACTTCTTTAATACTTGTAATACTTGCAGGGTTCTTCTCGAGTGCTTCTGAATCAATCCAATGCAGCTTAACCGCAGTTTGATTATATGCACCCGCGTGAATGAAAGATTCTGTTATACTTTTATAAGCATCCGGCACCTGATTATATTTTCCGCAAATTCCGATATTAACTTCAGATTTCGGATTCCTGATTTTATTTACAACCTTTGTCCATTTGGAAATATTTGGTTTCGGAGCCTTTATGCATAACTTCTCAAGCACCACTTCATCAAATTTTTCTTTGTGAAGATTCAGCGGCACTTCGTAAATCGTTTTTGCATCAAGGGATTGCATTACTGCTTCAGGCTCTACATTGCAAAATGAAGAAATTTTCTTTTTCATCTCATCGGAAATTACATGCTCACTTCTGCAAAGCAATATATCCGGCTGAATTCCGATTTCAAGCATCGTCTTAACGGAATGCTGTGTGGGCTTGGTTTTCAGCTCTCCTGCCGCCGCAATATACGGAACCAATGTTAAATGTATGCTCAGTGAGTTATGCTTCCCGACTTCCTGCATCAATTGCCTCATCGCTTCAAGAAAGGGTAGCGACTCAATATCTCCGGCAGTTCCGCCAATTTCCGTAATTACTACATCGTATTCATTTTTCTTAGCAATGCTTGTCATCCGTCTTTTAATCTCATCTGTTATATGAGGAATTACCTGTACAGTAGCCCCGAGATAGTCGCCTCGTCTCTCTTTTGTAATTACTTCAAAATATACCTGACCTGTAGTTGTGTTGTTCAACTTTGACATACGCTCATCCAGAAATCTTTCGTAATGTCCTAGGTCAAGGTCTGCTTCCGAGCCGTCATCCGTTACGAAAACTTCTCCGTGTTGAAATGGCGACATCGTACCCGGGTCAACGTTAATATAAGGGTCAAACTTTTGTATCGTTACTCTTAATCCTCTGGATTTTAAAAGCAAACCGAGAGACGCCGACGCAATCCCTTTGCCCAGTGAGCTTACAACACCACCTGTCAGAAATATGTATTTTGTTTGTTTCAAGCCGGATTTATATTATATTTATTAATAAATTTTTTTAATTCAAATATGTCTTTCTTTGTGTCAACCGATACTGAGTCTTTTTTTGTAATTATAACTTTGATTTTTACTCCGTTCTCCAGAATCCTCAGCTGTTCAAGCTTTTCCGCTTTCTCAAGATTCGTATGACGCATATTGGGAAACTTCATTAAAAAATCTTTTCTGAAAACATATAAGCCGATATGTTTATAATATGTTATCGTATCTTCTTCGTCGCGCTGATAGGGAATCGGACTT
>CALKAJ010000216.1 GCA_937983305.1 uncultured Ignavibacteriota bacterium
ATGGTAACAGGTTCACGGTAGTTCTATAATCATTCTTGCCTTCCAGCAGCTTTAATATCTGATAATGATTATATGGCTTTGATGGAGTGAACTCCGTTGATGTTGAAAAGCAAAAGAAGGTTTTGGTATCCTTGAAGTAATATCCAGAATAAGGTGCTGAAGACCCATCTCGTTTCAAGAACACCTTCTGGTCATCCTGCTTAACCACTGACCAGTTGTGCTTAATAAATATATCAATTATCGAGTATTTATTATTGAATTCATTAATAGCTGGTTCAGTAGTATAGATGAACTGCTTTTCGCTCTTTGAATTGTCATCGCCTTCTGTAGGAAACCATCGGGTCAGGCTTCTTGCTAAATCCAGAAGAAGTTGACGTTCCTGCTTGGTTATAACAGGAATTTCAACATCCAGATTTAAAAGGTCGAACCTGCCTTGCTTGATTTCGTTATTGACCCTGCTCGTGCAGAAGTATCCACCTTCGCCACGAGTTTCGATAATAACTTCCTTCAGTGAGTTCAGAGCAAGTTTTTGATTGCAGTCAATTTCTACCTCTGGACACCTGTAAATCAGATGAAAGCCGTTGTTTGGTGTGGTTTGGATAATTAGTTTGCGGAGTAGGTCATCGGGAATTAGGTCGGAATATTCGGTCATTATCGTTTTTTTGGGGTCATTCTTGACATCGATATCGATGATTTCAAGATTTCCGCTAACCTTACCTGTAATGATTCCGACTGTGCCTTGATTTTGATAGTGATTATGCCAGAGTGAAATCGGGGGGATTTTGCTCTGGTATTCTTTCCATTTGCCGAATGGCTGTTTTGCTGATGATACTGGAATAATAGATAAACCTAAGGTAATACTATCGCCTGTTACAATTTCACTGTTAAAGTCCCATATTAGTTCCATTTTGAGTTAGACATTTAGAATCGCTGTTATTTTTCTCAAGCAGATGTCTCATGAGATACTGCTTTGCCCATGTAGCTGTTGCCACATAGTCTTGTTTGGCTCTTTTCTGGAGCACCTGATAGAAACTCCTGTCAAGGGTCAGATTTAATTTTACATTTTGTTGATTTTTAACCTTTTTCATTTTAAAATGGTTTTAATAAAAGTTATTTTTTGATGCTTAAAACATCCGTTTGCATATATAAATACTTCAGTATTCACAAAAAACCCCTGTAACCAGAGGAATTTTTAACCTTTAGTGTTCTTTTTTTGTTTTTTTGCTGAGGGGGGTGGACAAGGTACAAGATAAAACCTACTATTTTGAAACTTTTTAAAACATTTACAGTGGCAAAATGGTGCACTGAATTTCCAGTGTGAATGTTCCTTAATGTTTGAAAATCGGTTTTTACCTTGTCCTTGTACCTACCTCTTAATAATTAAATTAAACAACTTAGCATTCAAAGAACCAATACCTTTTATGCACCAACGTATGCAATGTTGGCACAAATTGCTTCTTTTTTTTAGTTGTTCCCGTGACCAGAATTGGCTACAATTCTTGTTTTTGTTTTTGCTATGTAGCAGACTTTGGTAGCGTTGTGGACACAAAATTACTCAGGAAACCAACAGGGTGCAAGGAATTTTGAGAAAGTAGGTGAAATAATTATGATTGCTTGTAAGAATAGTTACGATTTTATTGCTGAATGGCAGTATTTATTAATGATTTTGGGAATTAGAATCGAATGTTAAAGTGGCATGGCAAGAATTAAATATCTACCATGCCACTCTTGGTTCAACAAGGCAAAATCTTAATTCTCTATTTTAATATAGGTCATCTCATATGGAATTGCCAAACTAAGGTGAGTTACAGTTGCTAACCATAAGAAATGTACCAGTACATATGAATTACTTCTGGATATGCCTAACAAATGGAAGGAATACTTTTCAATCGTATCTTCAATAAATTGAAAACCATAATCAATTGGTGTATAATCAGGCATAACAATTATTCGTAAATATCCATTCTTATGTTTATTGGCTTCCCAAATCTCCTTGATTTCATTTAAATGTTTATTTATAAAGTCCTCTTCTCGTCTCTCTCTAATTTCCCTATTAACACGCCCGTCTGATACAAGATGTTCGAGTTCCAATGCTTTTAAATCTTCTTCCATTTCAAAAATTTCGATTATTGAGTTTACGAAAACCTCATATTCTATTTGATTGATGGATTGAATTCTGGCTTTCAATGCTCCTTTATCGCCCAAATCATATGTATTCTTGCCCTCATTGTCAATATAATCGAATAGCAGCCATTTTGGATACAAATCATCGTTTCCTCCACATCGTGTATAATGCTTATATACTTGGTCAATACAAGCTAATTGATTTGAAGTAAATTCTTGTACAAAAAGTTCCATTACATTCGCACGCAGGTTACAATTGAAATCGAGACAATTATAAATTCTCTTAAAGAATTCATTTGATTGCAGTCTTTCCTTCTCATTATTACAAACTACAAAATCCGAAAAATCACGATGAATCGAAAAGAAATGTCTAATTCGCCATAACGAATAACCATTAACAAGGTCAGGTTCTTCAAGAGTTGTTTCAACTTTTTTAATAAAACTCAAATCTTTCCACTTAGGGAAGTTTTCTGCGTTGCTCCCGTTCCTTGAACGGTCATCAACATTCTCATTTTTTTTCAACATATAATAAAATTTAATTAATTTCATATCAATACATTACACATGTTTATGCTCTAATACTTTGGCATTTCTGAAGCATATATATTGTGGTTATCTGAAAACATAACCCATAGGCATGCCTCAAGCAATGCGCTCTCTCTCGCTTTAGTCTTGTTTCCATTGTTTCGTAACCCGAACAGGTTACTTTACAGGCAGTTCCTGAATTTAATCAGGCAGTTCGTCCGTATTGGATGTAAAATTACCAGTATAAGTAATACGAATGGTTCTATTTTATCAACAAAATACAATTAATTGTATTACAGATATATACAGAAGCCAAAAAATAACTAATTCTTGCTTTTATGTAGTTATTCTTAGATGATGAATGCCCAAAAAGGTCAAAAAACTCAGCCTCTGCAATTGAAATAGAAGGTCGGAATCGATAAATTAAGTAGTCATGTCCCGATTATTGGATATCCACAAAAAGGTCTACCAAGTCAACACCCAAGGTGTCAGCCAATTCAAGGAGGCTTAAAAGCGTAATATTCCTTCCGTTTTCTGCTCGGCTCAAAGTATTGCGGTGCAAATCCAGATATTCAGCTAATTCCATCTGGGAATATCCATTATTAATACGGTATTCTCGGATTAAGCCAGCAATGCTGCCAAGTTTCTTGTGATATTCTTCAGGATACGTTTTCTTAATCATTGGTCAATGTTTCATATAAATACTGACCAATAGATTGTGCGGCAACATCTACGATAAATATTCTTTCCAGTACCTTTCAGCACCAGTATTATCGTTTTATTGTACCATTTTCAATGCAGTATCTGGCACTAAATGGATGTTTCAACGCTGAACAAGGAGATTTTCAGCAATATTTTGGCATTTTCGTGCCCACATGCAGCGTATCAATGTGATTTTAAAAGTTTGAAACTGGGAATAATGTTATAGGGATTTAAAAAATGACGTTGCATCCAGACCAAAGTATTTTATCAGTTTCAATACTTTCTCCGAGTTCCAATAAACCTGACCAGTGGTTATTAATAGATAGGTATATCTTGAAATCCCAACCCTCCTGCATAGTTCAGCAGTGAGAATACCCTCCTGTTGTTGTAATTTAAGTAGTCGCCCCGCAATAGCTAACATAAATTCCTTGTCTTCTGGAGCGACAGCCTTGGGTGGCTGATACAGTTTTTCTGGCTGATTTGGCTCGGTATTGCTTGCTGGCTTCGGTTTCATTGATAAAAATTTGATGTAAAGGTAATTGTTGTCCATGAAAATGGACAGATTTATGACGATGAATTAGCAGAATATAAACTTGTATTATATATTTGTCCATAATAATGGACTGTTCAATGAAGGACAAAATTGTAATAAGACATCAAATTATTTATTCAGAGCATGATTATAATGAAGCGTGTATGCTGGTTATGTTCATTGATGGGAGTGAACTTGTTGCTTTTAATGCAGTACCCATGCGGAAAGCTATCACCAACTACGATGAATTAAAACGGTATCGGTTTCAATCCTTCTCGTCAAATTAATTTGAAGTTATGATAACAACAGGAGCAATAAGAGCAAGCTATCGTCATCAAGGGAAATGTTCACTATTGTCAAGAACTGAAATAGCA
>CALKAJ010000217.1 GCA_937983305.1 uncultured Ignavibacteriota bacterium
GGCGGAATAAACTGGTCAAGAATCTGGACAAGCGGAACAAGTGGAAATCCTACAAAAATTTATATGTACGATAAGAATTTAGGATTTATACAATCCGATTCGTATTATATGCGTAGAACAACTAACGGAGGATTTAATTGGACATTTGTTTCGGGAGAAAATTATACTTCTGTTATTTTCTATGATAGTAATATCGGATGGAAGGTGTATGACAGTTTAAAGAAAACCACAAATGGGGGAATTAATTGGGTAACACAAAATACTCCTAATTATGGTTCAATGTTTGGAAATTATACCTCTTTTTCATTATGTAATAATGATACTGTTTGGATGGTAGGTGCTGAAAAATTTGGTAAACCACCTGTATATAAAACTACAAATGGCGGTTTAAATTGGGGATATCAAATTCCTGATACAAATTTGCAAGTCTATGCTTATGATTTAATCCAATTTGTGAATTCAGAATATGGGTGGACACATCCGGGTTATACTGATAAAGTGTATCATACTACCTCCGGCGGCAGCGATACGACAATATTTACGGGAATAGGGGAAAATGAAGCAGAAGAAATAACGGAATATGAGTTATTTCAAAACTATCCGAACCCGTTTAACTCAATTACAAATATTGAGTTTAAAGTTCAAAGTTCAAAGTTTGTCAATTTAGTTATATATGATATACTTGGCAAAGAAGTTAAAACTCTTGTAAATGAGAAAAAACAGCCCGGAACATATCAGGTAAGATTTGATGCAGAGGGACTACCGAGTGGAGTATATTTTTATTCGATGATTATTGACGGAAAGAATATTAGCACAAAAAAATTAGTTCTTTTGAAGTAATAATAAATTTAGAAATAAAATATAAAATTTGAAATATAAAATTTGAAATATAAAATTTGAAATATAAAATTTGAAAGTAAGAAGTAAATCAGCTAAACAAAGAAAAACAAGCAAGAGAAATTCAATTAAAAGGAGAATCAATTAAAAAAAATCAATTGAAAATTGAAAAATTTTAAACATAAAATAATATGAAATCAACAAAAGTTATATCCCGC
>CALKAJ010000218.1 GCA_937983305.1 uncultured Ignavibacteriota bacterium
ACGGAGGATAAAAAAGCGATTATATCAATACGAGGAACGATTGCAGACACGGGCGGATTAAGTTTTACGCCGGTAGCATACTTACCAATAGTAAAAGCTGTCGGGAAGATAAAGATGTCAGAAGGAAAATGGTTTGAATACAAACTTGCGGAATTAGAAGGAGCGGGAGTACATCTCGGGATGTTACTATCATTAGGACATATATCAGAAGAATTAGTTGAACAGATTGACAAACAATACAAGGAAGGGGTAAGGGATTTCATAATACTTGGACACAGTCAGGGCAGTGCGATAGCATTTCTTGCGACATCTTATATAAAATATTTACAGAAAGACAAGAAGTTACCGGAAGATTTCAGACTAAAGACATACTGCTTAGCGGCGCCGAAGACAGGGAATATTCAGTACGCATACGATTACGAAAAAATAACGATGGGCGGCTGGGCAATGTCAATAAACAATGTAATAGACTGGGTACCATTTATTGGATTGTCATTACAATCAGCGGAAGATTTTCCGAAAGTAAATCCATTCAGAGACATGCGCGGATTTTTAACAAGTCTTGGATACAAGCCCGGAGAAAAATTTGACGAGAACATGAAGAAGTTAACAGAGGCAGTACCAAAATTGACGGAAGAATTCGCAAAGATAATCAAGGAAGATGTATATCCGCGAGTAATGAAGGCGATGCCGGGATATGAAGAGCCGGAGATAATAAAGTCGGGATATTTTGAAAGAAGCGGAATAAACATACCGATGATACCGAATGCAGAATACTACAAAAAATTTCCAAACGACCCTGCAAAGTATCAGGTATGGGAAAACCATTCAGTATATCCATATTATATTTTAGTAACGACTAATTAGGGAAATGGCATACAAAACAGTAGATGAATACATAGAATCTTTTCCGGAAGAGAAGCAGAAATTATTAAAGCAGGTGCGGCGGATAGTAAAGAAGAATGCACCCGGAGCGGAGGAAGGTATGGGTTACGGAGTACCGGCATATAAAACGAACGGAAAGCCCTTAGTATATTTTGCGGCATTTGCGAAGCACATAGGATTTTATGCGACACCATCGGGTCACAAGAAATTTGCGAAGGAGCTATCACAATACAAGCAAGGAAAGGGTTCGGTACAATTCCCATTTGAGAAGCCATTGCCAAAGGAACTGATAGCAGAGATAGTAAAGTTCAGGGTAAAGGAGAACGGATGAGGCACGGGAATTAATCACATAACAAGAATTCCCTGAAGTCAGAAACACACGCAGTTATATATATTTCTGAAAAAAATGAAAAAACTAATAATTCTGATTTCAGGGATATTTATTATCGGATGCGGAGACACGGCAGTAAATACGGTTGAGATGCCTGAAATATTTTCCGTAGAAGTAATGATGAAAGACTCAACGAGCGGAGAATACAAATGCACAGCGATAGAATATCACAAAGAAATAAATACCTTAATATTTTTTTCCGGAACCGATACTATGCTAATCCCCTCTTTCGGGAATAATGTATTGAGGTTCAGGGTGAAGAGATGAAAGTTTTACCAACTCCGGAGGGTTTTATGTTTGTATAAAATAATATTTTTTTCCGACTCCTTCAGGAGTCGTATGTTTGTAGAAAATAATGTTATTTCCGACTCCGTCAGGAGTCGTATGTTTGTAGGAAATAATGTTTTTTCCGACTCCGTCAGGAGTCGTATGTTTGTAGTAAATTAATGTCTTTTTCACTCCTCAATCCAAAGCTCCGGCTTTGGATTTATTTATATTATCAATGAAGAAAATCAAGGATTTCTTTATTAAGGGCAATAATATTTTAATCTTTCATATTATTTGAGAACTTTTTACATTGAATTCAAAAAACAATGAATGATAATTTTATTAAATATTTTTTAATAGATAAATTTCTTAATTGATATTTCAATAATTTATTTATACTTTAAGAACAGAGGATATTCAAATATTAACAATAAACAATGGGGAGACCCCCACAAGACAAAATATAATTTTGACAGCAAAATAATGAGACCGCACAAGACAAATAATGATAATAAAAAAAGGCGAGCAGAGCCCGCCTTAAATGTTTTCACAACGGTAAAACCTTATTGTGATTTGCTTCAAAATTTACATAATAATAACAATAATTATCATAAAATCAAATATAAAAATTTATGAAAAAAATTCTCGGATTAGATATTGGGACATCATCTATCGGCTGGGCGATAGTTGAGACAGAAGACGATAATTTGCATAATGATTCAACAACCGAAGAATTAAAAACTGCAATAAATATCTCACGCAAAGGTATCCATAAAGATGCTGTCGGAGTAAGAATAATCACACAGGAAGAAATGCATAGACGATTTATTGAAGGGAAAAAACTAAATGACTTCAAAGGACAAACATTAACACCAACCGCAAAGAGAAGAAAATACAGAGGAGCGCGCCGTATAAAATTCCGATATAAATTGAGAAGAGAAAAATTATTAACAGTGCTTGAGATATTAGGTATGAAACCTGAAGGGTCTTTCATTTATGATAATATCAAAAAAAGGTGGATTGATGATAAAAAGAACAGTAAATGGTACACAAAAGAAAAATTTTATACTATTGACAATTTTGGGAATAAGAAAAAAATCAAACGCGAAGATGGCGATATAGGAAGGCAATTATATGAATTAAGAGATAAAGCCGTGAAAGAAATGATTGACCTTAAAGATTGGGGACGAATAATGATTCAGTTAAATCAATATAGGGGATATAGCAGCGACCGATTTAGTAAAGATGAAAACAATAAGTTTGATTATTATACTGCACAAGTTGTTGAATTCGATCCAAACAAGTATACCCCATTTTACGACGACAACGAAAAAGACGAAAATGGAAAACCAAAATTAAAATATAACAGATATAAAATAATACTGAAAACAGATGACGAAATAGAGTACGGATACGATGAAATTCCAGGCCCAAAAAAGATATTTGAAGGATTGTTGTTTTATCCATCTGTAGAGTTCAAAAAAGGTGATTTTATTACAATTAAAAAACCTGAATTGATTCAAGAGAAAAGGAATAAAAAAATTATTAACGAATATTATAAAATTACACTTACAAAGCCAGACCCAAAAGATTGGAATTACAAATATCAAAATCTTCATAAGACATTGACGGAATGGTGCGAGGCGGGTGGCACAGTAGGAACATATTTTTTCAAAAACTATTATTTAGCACAGAGCATAAGTAGAATTAGAAATAATATTGTGAATAGAGATTGGTATGAACAAGAATTTGAAGCAATATGGAAAATGCAATACCCAAAATACAAAAAACAACTCGAGGAAATGCCAATTGCCAAAATAGTAGAGAAAACTTTCAAAGATGAAAAAATAAGGCAAGAAATACTTAGGAGAACCACATTTGAAGAGCAATTGAAATACCTTATCAAAGATAAGATTATTTTTTTTCAACGAGATTGGCAACAGAAAAACAGTAAAGGAAGATGCATATTTGAAAAAATTCCTGATGTAAAGAAACCAGGCGGACACATTGGACGTCCTGTAATACCACGAAGCCACCCATTACACCAAGAATTTAAAATTTGGCAGCAAATAAATAATGTTAGAATTTGGGTACATCCATTAAATCAAAAACCTATCGAATTAATGGGAAATAATGACGAATGCTTTATCTATTTGCATAAATACCCTTATCAGATAAAGGAATTACTTTACGATGAATTACAAAACAAAAAAGAACGTTCTTGGCGTACATTTGTAAATGACACCTTAAGTCTAAATTTAAAGATTAACAAAGAGGATAAAAGTACTGGAGCAAATGAAAGTATTTATTATTCAGTTAATTATATTAAAATATCAAAAAAAGGACAAGAGCAGGATAATAAATTAAAAGGAAATTCAACACTGTGTTCAATAAGGGATATATTAAGCGGCGAGATTGATGAAAATTGGTATCAAGCGATTCATAACAAAACTGGAATTGAAAATCTCTTATTATTATGGGAAATAATATACGATAAGACTATCAGAAGTCCATTAGACGTTGCAAATAATATAAAAAAACATTTTCCGGAATTAGAAGCAAAAGCTGAGGCATTATCGAAGATTGTATTTGCTGATAGCGGTATGGGTAATCTTTCAGCGAAAGCTATTCGGAATATTTTACCATTTATGAGAGACGGGAAATACTGGAGCGAAATAAATTTTACAAGCAAGGGTGCTTCAAATTTATCAACCTTAATTAAACTAAACAAAGAAGAAAAAGATAACAAACAGGATGAAAAGCTTAATTCATTAAAAGAATTTATTCCTGACAAAAAAACAAGATTAAGATTATCATATTTCGATAGTAAAATATGCTTCAAAGGTTTGAATTACTGGGAAGCCGTGTCTGTGGTGTATGGTTCTCATTCAACGAAAGAAATCACAAAAGTTGAAATCTTAGAAAGAGTCCCCAATCATTCTATGAATAATCCTGTAGTAGAAAAAATTGTAAATGAGACACTAGTGCTTGTTAATAGTCTAAAAGCCAAATATGACTTTGACGAAATCAGAATAGAATTATGTCGTGAATTAAAAGCAAGCCGAGAAGAACGAGAACAGATATGGGAAAGTATTGATAACAACACAGAGAAGATAGAACGAGCAAAAGCAATACTGCGAGAACTCAATAATCATGACAGCAAAAACGAATTAAATGTAGAGGTTAACAATAAGAAAAATATAGATAAAATTAAGTTAATAGAGGAAGTCGTAGAAAATATAAAAGGTAAAGACTTTGAGAAAGAAACTAAAATTTTCAAACAAAAAGAACCTTCAAAAGCAGATATAAATAAATATATACTTTGGCTTGAGCAACATTTTAAATGCCCATATACTAACAAGCCAATTCCTTTAACAGATGTGTTTTCGAAATACAAGAAAGTAGAAATTGAGCACATTATTCCGCGAGAACGATATTTCGATAATTCTTACAGTAATAAAGTTATAACTTGGAAAGAGATAAACTCATTAAAAGGTAGTAGAACAGCTTTTGAATTTATAGTAAGCAAAAGAAAAGATGATGAAACAACTTTATCGAACGGAAATAAAGTCAAATTAGTACCAATAGATAAATGGGAGGGGCATATAAAAACAATGTTTCCCAAAGGCAGGAAACAGAGGAATCTTTTGTTAAAAGAAATTCCGGAGGACCCAATTAACAGAGAATTAAAAGAAACACAATATATCAATAAAAAGCTGAAAGAAGAATTAGAAAAACTCTGCCCAAACAAAGTATGGACAACTACAGGAAGCATAACAGATATTTTAAGAGAAAGATGGCATTTAAACGATGTTATGAAAGAATTAATGAGAGATAGATTTAATAATTTCAAGGTTACTATAGGAAAAGGCAAATTCGAAAATCACACATTAATACAGGACGAAAAAATCGACAAGGATACCGGAGAACTTACACCTGAATTATTTAATGGATATAAGAAACGACTTGATCATAGACATCATGCATTAGATGCAATTATTATTGCGTGTACAAAACAGTTTCATATACAATACCTTAACCTTCTCAATCAAATTAATTCTGCAGATCAAGAAATTGAACAAGAGAAAAAGAAAAAGTATAACTTGATAAAAAAAGAAGTTTGTATCGGAAGAAGCAGCACTAAATTCAATACACCATGGGATGAGAATGATTTCATTCCCAAAGTATTAAGTGCACTTGAAAATACAATTATCTCACACAAAAATGTACGCTTACTTATCAGTCCATCAAAACATAGGAAAGGGAAAGAAATAAAACCTCAAAAAATTGCATCTATAAGAGGTCAATTGCATGATGAGACAATATATGCAAAGAAAAAATACTATCAAGGCGAAAATGGGAAAACAGAAATTGAGAAAGTGGTAAAAGAAATATTAAACCGGAAATTGAAGAATCAAAACCAAACAAAGACGGGACTACTCTCTTTTTCAGAAATTATAAAGGGATACGTCTTTAAAGAAAAATATCAAAAAGCACTAATCCCGATGTTTAATGAATATGATAACGTCAAACTTAGCAAAGAGACAAAGAAATCAAAAGAGAATAATATAAACAAAATTGCAAAAGATATTTTACAGAGAATAACAGATAAAAAAATACTCTACAATCATATTGAAAATAAACCATTAGAATGGCTAAGCGTATTCTCGGAGAAAAATGCATCAGCTCGACCATTCGGTACAGATATGGATTTAAATGATGATAAATTGCTTGACAATAAAACCGGCATTGCGAATCCACGCATAAAGCGTTTAGCAGAATATAGATTGAATTTTGTAAATGAAAAATGTAAGGAAATTGATAATTTAAATATAGAAAAGAAAGAAAAAGACAAAAAGAAATCACAAATTAAATCAATCAAATTGTTCAGTAATGCAATTTACGAAGTCAGGATAAAATCAGAATTAAAAAAATACGAATGGATAGAATTAAAATATTTAACACCGGAATATTTTGATAATATTGAATATAGTAAACCATCGAAAACTAGTGACATAAAAGATAAATTGCAACAAGTTTTAAAAGCAAATAATCAGAATTTTAATTTAGCATTTAAAGATTATTTTGAAAACCCAATTTTTATTTCAAAAAAACCAATACAAGTTAAAAAAGCTCGTAAATTAGCGTGGGTATCGAATTTATTTGAGATATCACCTAAGAAATATGTAAATGCATCTGATACTTTTATGGCATATATATTTGAACAAACAGAAAATGAAAATGGCGAAGAAATCACACTACAAAAAAGGAAAATAGAATTTCTTAAATTTATAGATGCCATAAACATTATAAATACATTAAAGCCGGGAAAAATACAATATTCCGAATTGTTTTCAAGTTGCGATTTGAATAAATATAAATTGTTATTTACTTTAGCAAAAAATGATTTAGTTTTTTTACCGGAAAAAGTATTAAGTAAAGAAGAAATTGAAGAAATTAATTGGAATAAATTGCAAACTGTATCCAAATATCTTAAAATAGTTAAGGATATAAATCCATCACAAAACAAAATTATATTCCAAAATCATACATATGCGGATTCCATTTTAATCAAAAAAAATGATTCAAAAATTTTGTTTCAAAATGAGAATATTGAATATGATCAAAAAGAAGAAATCAAATATGGAACTATTGATATGTTGCAGTCATGTATTAAGGTTTACACAGATAAGCTTGGTAAAACTGTTGTACCCTATTGGAAATTTCCTAATGGAAGTTGGGATAATGAAATTGCAAAAAAGAATGGGCTAAATCAATTAGGTCTATCATCTAATTTATTTGATGAATGATAAAAAAAACTCTATATTTCGGAAATCCCTGTTATCTGTTTTCACAAAATGAACAGATGAAGATTAGGAAACAAAATCCGGAGAAAGAAATTGAAGAAATTATTTCGCAACCAATTGAAGATATTGGAGTTGTAATCATTGACCATCACGGAGTAACAATATCTCAATACCTAATTGCCAAACTTATTGAAAACAATGTTGCTGTTATTTTTTGCAATGAAAGACATATGCCTATATCAATGCTTTTAAACCTTGATGGCAATTCTGTTCAATCGGAAAGATTTAAAGAGCAAATCACTGCTAAAAAGCCGCTGATTAAAAGCCTATGGCAGCAGACTGTATCAGCAAAAATTTATAATCAGGCAACCTTGTTAAAAAAGAACGGTTTAAATTCCGCAAATATGTTTGTATGGGCAAAAGAAGTGAAATCAAATGATAGTAAAAATCTTGAAGCGAGAGCATCCGCATACTATTGGAAGAATTTATTCCCGAAAGAAATAGAATTCACAAGGGACAGATTTGGAATGCCGCCAAACAATCTTTTAAATTACGGATATGCAATATTAAGAGCAATAGTTGCACGTGGACTTGTATCTTCGGGATTACTTCCAACTCTCGGGATACATCACAGAAATAAATACAACGCATACTGTCTTGCAGATGACATCATGGAGCCATATAGACCTTTTGTTGACGAAATAGTATTAGATATAGTAAAGCAAGGCAAAGATTATACGGAAGTAACAACTGAATTAAAGAAAACACTGCTATCAATTCCGACTTTAGATATATTCTTCGATGCAGAAAAAAGTCCTTTAATGGTTGGACTGCAAAGAACAACTGCATCGCTTGCAAAATGTTATATGGGAGAAACAAAGGAAGTTGTTTACCCTTACTTAAAATAAATGAGACTAAACGAATACAGAATTTTGTGGGTAATGGTATTTTTTGATTTGCCGACTGATACAGAAAAAGACAGGAAAAACTATACAAAATTCCGGAAAGGAATAATGCAAGATGGATTTGACATGTTTCAATTCAGTATTTATGTAAGGCATTGTTCGAGTTTTGAAAACGCCAAAGTGCATATAAAGAGAGTAAAAAGCATTTTACCACCAAGGGGAGATATCGGAATTATGACAATTACTGACAAACAATTTGGTATGATGGAAATTTTTCATGGCAAAGCGGAACAAATTGTAAAACCACCTCCCCAGCAATTGGAAATATTTTAAATAAAAAAGGGATTTTTCATCCCTTTTTTATTAATAAATGCGATTTTTTTTAAACAAAAAAGCAGTGTAACTTCTCTATTTTTATTGCAATTATGGACATTCTGTTATTACAAAAATCGCATAATCAAATTTTGAAAGCAAACCACAACGAACTCGTTGACATTTGGAATAATGCGAACGTTATTACAAAAATCGCATAATCAAATTTTGAAAGCAAACCACAACTATAGATGATTTAGACAATAAAGGTAAAATGTTATTACAAAAATCGCATAATCAAATTTTGAAAGCAAACCACAACTGACGCCGAAACTCAAAAAAGAATCCGCGTGTTATTACAAAAATCGCATAATCAAATTTTGAAAGCAAACCACAACGGTAGGATGACCTGAAGTGATAGAGCCGTCGTTATTACAAAAATCGCATAATCAAATTTTGAAAGCAAACCACAACTACGAAGATGCATAACCTTTTCCGGAATTTGTTATTACAAAAATCGCATAATCAAATTTTGAAAGCAAACCACAACTGAACATT
>CALKAJ010000219.1 GCA_937983305.1 uncultured Ignavibacteriota bacterium
CGACAGAGGTCGTCCCGAGTATTCGGGAAGTCTCGAAGATTCAAAAGTTCTTAAACTATACGGAGTCGTAGTTCAGTTTGGTTATCCCGAGCAGTCGGGACTGACTGTCACGACAGAGGTCGTCCCGAGTATTCGGGAAGTCTCGAAGATTCAAAAGTTCTTAAAATATACGGAGTCGTAGTTCAGTTTGGTTAGAACGCCTGACTGTCACTCAGGAGGTCGCGAGTTCGAGTCTCGTCGATTCCGCAACAAACCCTGCATTCAAGCAGGGTTTTTGCATTTATGGCATATTATACCTATATAATAAAAAGTAAAATAAAAGACAGACTTTATATTGGAAGTTGTTCTGATCTCACCAAAAGATTAGAGAATCACAATTTGGGTAATAGTAGGTCAACCAAAGGATATATCCCTTGGGAAATAATTTATTCAGAAGAATATGAAACAAAATCCGAAGCAATAAAAAGGGAATACGCCCTAAAAAGAATAAAAAACAAAGAGACAATATATAGAATAATTAACAAAGAAAAATAATTCAGGAGGTCGTCCCGATTGCTCGGGAAGTCTCAAAGTTTATCCCGATTCATCGGGAATTCCGCAACAAACCCTGCATTCAAGCAGGGTTTTTGCATTTATGGCATATTATACATATTTAATAAAAAGTAAAATAAAAGATTGAAAGCTAATCATTGTTATAGATTTCAATATACAACTATATTAATTATAATGTTGAATATAATAAACAAATATTATATATTTGTTTAAATAAATAAACATTATGAGAAAAGAAATTTCGAATATCTCTCTTTCGGTTGCGAAAATATTAATTGATTTAGGGGTAAAAATAAAACTTGCAAGATTACGAAGAAGGCTTAGTACAACTCAGATTGCTGAAAGAGCAGGTGTTAACAGAGTTACATTATGGCAAATCGAAAAGGGTTCACCAAGTGTTTCAATGGGGGCTTATGCCCAAGTACTTTTTGTATTAGGCTTGGAAAAGGATTTAAAAATGGTCGCGGAAGATGATACGCTTGGAAGAAAATTGCAAGATGCAAAAATATTAGTTAAAAAAAGAGCTCCTAAATTAAAAAAAGTAAATGGCACACAAGGAAAGTAAAAAACAAATTTACGTGTTTGCTGATTGGAAAGAATTTGATAAACCGGAATTATTTGGAATATTAAACGTTATACTTTCAAAAGGTAAGGAAATATTTTCTTTTGAATATGATATTGAATGGTTAAAGTCAGGTCGTTCACAAATAATCGATCCTGATTTGCAATTATTTAGAGGACCGCAATATTTAAGAGATGAAAAAGAAAATTTCGGAGTCTTTTTAGATTCGTCGCCTGACAGATGGGGAAGAGTATTAATGATTAGACGTGAAGCAGCCATGGCTAAGTTGGAGAAAAGAGACCAAAAAACTTTATTGGAATCAGATTTTCTTCTCGGTGTATATGATGGTCATAGAATGGGAGCATTAAGATTTAAAGAAAATAAAGAAGGACAATTCTTAAACGATAATAAAGAAATGGCTGCTCCACCCTGGTCGGACATCAGGGATTTAGAATTTGCCAGTTTACAACTTGAAAAAGAAAATATTAGTGAAGACCCAATGTATATGAAGTGGCTGAATTTGTTAATTGCACCCGGCTCTTCTTTAGGGGGTGCCAGACCTAAAGCAAGCATATTAGATGAAAAGAAACATTTATGGATTGCAAAATTTCCAAGCACAAAAGATGAAATTGACAAAGGTTTATGGGAAATGATAACAAATGACATAGCTTCCAAATCCGGAATAAATACAGCAACAGGAATGGTTAAAAAATTTACCGGTAATGGTCATACTTATCTTACAAAAAGATTTGATAGAGACGAAAATGGAAAAAGAATACATTTTGCTTCTGCAATGACTATGTTGGGATATTCGGATCATGTTGATGGTGTTAGTTATTTGGAATTAGTTGAATTCCTGATTAGAAATGGTAGCAATACAACTGCTGATCTTGAAGAAATTTGGAGAAGAATTGTATTTAATATCTGCGTTAAAAACACGGATGACCATCTTAGAAATCACGGTTTTCTATTAACACCAACAGGTTGGACTTTATCACCTGCGTATGATGTAAATCCAAATCCAAAAGGAACAGAATTAAAGTTAAATATATCAGAAACCGATAATTCTCTTGATCTGGATTTGGCTCTAAGTGTTGCTAAAAATTTCAGAGTAAAATCAGTAAGAGCAAAGGAAATAATCGGCTTGATTAAAAAAGAAATTAAGAAATGGAATTCATTAGCGAAAAAATATAAGGTAGCAAAAGAAGAGCAAGAATATATGTCAAAATCTTTTCTATGTGATTAGTTGGTAAAAGGATTTTAAATAGTAAATATATTTTAAAGAAATATTATTTACATTGTCCAAATAAAAATTTTCGGGAAAATAACTCAAGAGGTCGTCCCTTCCTGCCCCGGTTTTTTAGGAATTTAGTTAATAATTACTTAATCATTGCTAATAATATAAAGAATATTTATATTATTGGCAAAAATAAAGTAAAATGAATAATTCTAAAGTATATACCGCCTTCTCGTCCAAAGGTATATTTACATATGATGAATTCAATAAAAAATTCAAAAACTCAAAACATTCATCAAGAGTTTTACTTCACTATCTCGTGAAGAATAAAATTCTTGGAACAATTAAAAGGGAATTATATTTTACGATACCTTACGGAAGCCCTGTTGATTATTCGCCGGAACCAATATTAATAGGCTCAAAATTATCCCCGCAAGATTATTATCTTGGTTATCATTCCGCATTAGAAGTTCATGGGGTTGCATATTCGAAATATGAGTCTGTTTACGTGAATGCATCAAATGGATTCAAGAAATTCAACTTTAAAGGTATCACTTTTTATAATATTACGCCGGTAAAACATGATTATAAAACCGGTATAGAAACGAGAATTTACAGCAACAACACAATAAAGATATCGGATAGAGAAAGAACAATAATAGATTGCCTTGACAGGATTTCATTAGCCGGTGGGGTAGAAGAATTTCTTAAAAGTGTTAAAATGTTTCCTTCTGTTAATCCGGGAAAAATATACAAATATCTGGTTAAAATTGGCAAAAAGAATTTATTTAATAAAGTGGGGTGGATGCTGGATTTATTCCGGATAAACTGGGGTATTAAAAAGTCCTTTTTAGATAAAATTGAAAATAATTTAACAGAACATGTTGTGTATTTAGATAAATCGAAAAGCAAATACAATAAAAAATGGAAAATAATGATTCCGGAGAATATTAATCAATTATTATCAGAAGACTAAAAAAATAAGTATGAGAAAATCGAAAATAACTTATTAAAGTTATTTAAGAGGCTACATAAATTAAATAAAAATGAAATTAAATTTATAGAGCAATTCCGAATGAAAGTTTTTGAGCCGGAACTTATATTCAATCATAATTTAAAAAACATAAAACAGCATCCGCGTGTACATTGGATGTTTAAAATGCCTTAAGCAAATTAATTCTCACTCAGGTTTTCATTAATTATTTCGTAATCACCCCACATTAAAAGCGGAATATTATTTATTTCATCTAAAGCAATTTCGCCGGGTGTTTTTTCAAATGTCCAGAAAGCTAATAACCCGTCTCTCTTATCCGAAAATATTTCCGAAACAGAAATCGGACGACTGAAAAGTTTTATGTTATCTATCCGGGACTCAGTTGCAGAGAATCGTGGGGAAGCAAAATAATTTATCATAGAAAATGAAATCCCCATATAATTATCTGAAATATTCAGTATTTCAATATCTTTAAACTTTTTTAAAAGTTTATCGTTTAAATAAAAACAAATTTCATTCAAATCAATATCGTATGAGATAGTATATCTGTTCCATCCCGATATAAAATCAGCATTCATAGTCTCTTCCAAATAAAAATTATTGTATTTGTTCATAATAGAAAATGACAACGAATCATTTCTGATTCCGTAAAATATATCAAGCCCGGAGCGGTTAATGAAAAAAGGAACAGGATAAAAATTCTTTTTTCCCGTTTTGGTTTTTTCATCATCAATCGTTCTGAAGTCACATTGTAAAGAAAATGAGGTTACCGGTTTAAAAATATTTGTGTTTAATTTCAGGAATCCTTTTTTGGTTCTCTTGAATACTTTATTCCCAATACCTATAGATTTCTTTTCTGATAATGAATTATGAAATGGCTGTGTAGTATCAATAATCCTGTTTATTCCTCCGTAAAGATTTGGCCAATAATCATTAGTTGTGTTATCAAAAATTCTTTTTGGCGAAGCATCATTAAAAGAATATTCTACAATGCAGTTACCTGAATATTTATCAGTCTGAAATCTGTTTGAAACTAATTCTTCCGGTGTGATTCCAGCATTTATTATTTTAAAATCGTCAAGCAAAAACTTAATTCTATTTGTTGTGTTATTTGTGTTTTCTCTCCCTGAGGGATGAACATTCCCGAAATAGATGCAATCATTAATTTTCCGCAAAGAATTACTGCGGATTTTTGCCGAATAGATTTTATCATTAAGAATTAGTGATGCAGTTGAGTCTAATATTGATATTCCTACATAGTTCCATTCGTTGAAATGAAGTTTGCTTTTTGTATTAAAAACAACATCTTCAATTTCTCTCGATTTACTGCCGTGAAAACGAAGGTATAATGTGCTGTCGGGATTAATTGCTAAAGCAAACTTATTGTTTGTCAGGGGATTGTTATCAACATTAAAAAAAGATATTGCGTTAATTATTTTTTCTAAACATCCGGGTTTAAACCAAAAAGTAATGGCAAAGTTACCCTGCAATAATTCCATACCCGGCTCCAAAACCATTAATTTTCTGCAATTATCAATTTGCAGACAATATCCGTTTGATAAGCTTTTTTCATATCCCTTCAGGTAAATAATTCTTTGGCTTTTGGTTTTTACATCTTCAAAAATTAATCTTGCTCTTTTTATACCGGAATTATTTACCGGAACAAATTTAACATATATCAATTGAGAAATATCTTTTTCAATAAAATTTATTGGCTCAGGTTGTTCATTTTTACGAATAAAAGTAATCTGAAAATCATTCTTATCTTCGCCATCAATGAAAATATTAAATTTTTCTCTTGTATTACTATTATTAAAAAACTCTATTGCCGGAAACCATTGGTCGCCAATTGCAACATCACCAAAATCAATTGTATCTCCGCTTAAGTAGTTATTGTTGTGAAAAATCCAGTTAGTGTCACGGTCGGGAGCATATATAAGATACATATCACTAACGGTTTTAGGAAGAGGTTTTATATATTTAGGATATATTTCATAAATAATAAATACAGATAATGCCAATAAGAAAAGAGAAGTAATAATGCTGAAAGGAATAATATGTTTCCTGATTTTATTTTTGGTGAAATCTGTAATTTTTTGATTTTCTTTCTTTATTATTTTTGGGTTATGAAAGATTTCTTCAACGCTATTTACCGGTATCAGTTCGAATTCTTTATTTGGGTATTTATTTTTAAGCGTCTCTAAGGTCTTCTGTGCTTCCTGAAAATTCCCCTGAGGAATTACGCAGTACTTTATCCACGAAAAATATGCCGCCTCAATCTTTGCTTTAATTGATTCCTTTGAGACGGGCAGAATATTGCCGGAATTATCTACAGCTCCTGTAAATACTGAATTTCCGGCTATATGGTATTGTATAAAATTTTCTCTATGTTTCAGGTAAGAACAAATTATTAGGACCGTCGCACCAAGACTGAAAGAATTACCTGTGTAAAAATACTTATCGTTTTCATATTTAATATTTATATCGCATTTATAAAAATCTGCCGGAATATTAAGCTTTCCTAAAACCCAAAGACTGCATTTATAAATGTTATCAAGAATTTCAGACAACCCTGAATTGTCATCTTTATGCTTTGAGTTAAAAGAAATATTGCTGCTCTCTGAATTTTTCTTTTTGCCTATATTGCAAATCAGGTTTTGAACAGAGCCGTAATACTCTATAATATCATTTTCTTTGAAATAATTCTCTACTAATAAAACACTTAATTCATTGTTTGTGAATGAATTTATTCTATCCGATTCCTTTCTCATTTCAGTCAGTATTTCAAAAGCTCTGTTTTCTTTGTAAATAGATGGGTCAACCAAAGAAAAAGGATTTATCCTGAATTTATCAGTATTGGATTTATTTCCACCCTCCGCCGGAGAAAATATTTTATTGCCGGATTCCTTTTCATTCTTGATTTCTCTTAACATCTTACTTATTACAGCAAGACCTTCTTCCACCTCGCCAAGATAGAAATACAGCTTTATCAGCTGCAGATCAATATATCCTGATGCTTTTTCAATCTGGCTTTTAATTAATTCATATCCCTCTGTTTTTTCGTATGCATCAAGCGATAAATCTAAAACTATTTTTGCGGAAATAAGATGAGCGGGGTCAATAAAGTTTATATTGCTCGACTGAAATATATCCAAAAGATATGGTGTAAAATCATAAATAAAAGTTTTGTGCGGCGGGAAGACTCCCTGATTTTCACACTCCTTAAAAAAATCAATTATCAGGAAAAGCTTTCTCTTAGGCGATATGGTGTTATCAACCTCCCTTATGACAAATGTATATTTGCTTACAAGAGAAGAAAGCATTAAAAATAGGTTTAATTAATAAATTAGAATTCTTGACTTATTTGCCAAAAGCTTTTGTGGAATGATAATTTTATTCCCTTCCGCGGTCAGAAAATCCGAATGAATTTTATTTCTGTAAACAATAGCTTTTAAACTTCCTGAAAAATTAATCTCAATTACAAAATTTTCTTTCCCGGTTTTTGTGTCCATAACTTTGCAATCACTACTATCCGATATTGCATTAATTGTTGGATTCTCATTGCCATCATCTTTTAAAATCAGTGTAATTTTTGCTTTTGGAATAGTCAAAGAAAAAAGGAAAGAATCAAAATCATTTTCGTTAAAGTATCCAATGAAAATTTCGTTATCGCTATCTATGATAAAGTGCTTATTTATTTCCGCACAATAAAGCAGGCAGTTATGAATCGCACCTGAACTATCTGATGATATCAGCGATGCAGTTACCTTTTTTTTGCCCGATTCTCTTTTTTCATCAACTTTCAGAATGTAATTATTATCTTTTAAAGTGAAAAAACTCGTTTTCTTTGCAGGCTTTTCTATTTTACTTTCCGAATCAGCGGCATATATAACCAAATCGTTTCCGTTATGTTTTTCAAAATTATCTTCTTTAATTGGTGAAAATTCGAGAATGTGACCGCCTTCAGGCAAAGTGGGGCTATCAGATTTCCAGCTGCCGGACATCATTTCCTTGTATGCCTCAAACTCTTTCTTCATTAAACCGTCTTTATCAGATTCCGGATTCAGTATGTCGTTTATTATATTCTTCATTGTTCGTTTTTCAAATAGCCGGTTTCGATTAATATTTTTTTATTTATGATGTTAATCAGATACTCAACCTTATTATAGTAATGATTTCCGTTTAAACCAATAAAATGTCTGTCCACAAGTTTTTTAATCGAATCATGCTTTGTTCCGTTTAAATATGAGCTCATTACATCATCTATGACATTATAGATGCAGTCCTGCTCTTTTTTCGAAATATTTTTCTTTAAAAAGTATTTTTTTATCTGCAGATAAAACTTATTCTTTAAATCCTCCATTAAAAATTTATAATGCAGTTTTTCATCATAATCATTCTTCGGGATTTCGGCTCTGTAGTCAGCTGCCAGAATATCTTTGTATATGCTCACAATATCACAGAAAGATACAGCGTTTAGATATTCATTTTTACTTTCAAGTATTGAGAATACTTTTTTAAGCAATTCCGGAAGTGAAATCCTTGGAGAAAATTTATCGGCGTATAGTGCATTCAGCAAAGTATCTCTGTCAATATATTCTCCCTAATTATAATCAATTTCCCCCTCGTATATATATTTATCGGTAAATAAGGAAACTGTTTTATAGCCGTTTGATTTGACAGCTAATTTAAGGTTGCGAATAACCTTAAAAGTAACCGGGTCATATTGCCTGAAAATATTTATGAGGTTATTCTGAATTATAGCGTAAAGGTAGCTTTTAAGATATCTCTCGAAATTTTCTTCGTTTTCCGGCTTCTGTTCAAGAGAATCGAAATAATTTCTGAATAAAATTAGCGTATTATTTTCATTTTTAAAAAGTTCGGCTGTAACATCAATTGCCACATCATAAGAATCCGTATCATCCGGAAGATAAATTTTCCCTATATATTGAAGATAACCGATATACTGTTCGGAAATAGCAAGAATACCGGAGACAAAAGAATTCAGTTCCTGAACACTTTTGAAAACAAAATTTTCCTTGTATAGTTCGTACATTAAAAAGATTAAGTGTCAATTTAACAAAGATAACGAATTAATTCAATGTACATTAATATATTAAACTTCTATATATATAAAGAACTAATAGCTTACTTTTTATATTCAAAGTTTTAAAAAAAAATCATACTTAAATAAAAAAATATATTTTTTTTCGGAAAACCCGTGAAAGTGTTACTACTTATTCATTAAAAGATATAAGAATTATAAACTTTAAATTAGACAAATTTTGAAAAGAACATTAATTATCGTATTTGCAGTATTTTTTGCAATATTAGCATTTTCTATTGTTACAACTCCAAGTGATACCAAACATAAAGAATTTATAGTAGATAAATTCACAGAAGCTATGGATCAAGAATTTGAAAAAACTGGTTCAAATTCTGAAAGAGCTTTTTATGAATTAGGTAAAACATCTGCTATTACAGTATTAAATAATTCAATAAGAACTGAAAATTATTTAATATTTTCAATTGCTGAATTGAAAATGGGTGGTAAACAAAAAAATGTTACATTTGGAATTATGGGTTTTATTATTCCTACAGTTGATTTTGATAAATTAAAAAAACAATAAATTTAAACAAGTATAATTTATTAACATTTAAAAAAAATATAAAAATGAAAAAATTAATCTATGTGTCTAGTACACTCTTGATTTTACTGGCTCTTCTATTTGTTGTATCACAAGAAGGTAAATCACTTTCCGTAGTAACCTCTGATACGTTTTCAAATGAATTTAGTTGTTATGGAACATGGACTCACCAGGACGGTTCTACTTTAGTATTATATAAAAATGGAACATGGGAGTATGAAGATATTGACGGAGCTTATGCATCTGGATCTTATGAAAACTCTGCCGGCTACATAAAGCTAAACGGTAAATACACGGGATACTTTGATTGCCACACTGGAAAACTTCAAGTATACATTCAGAGTACTACGTATGGAGGTCAGATGTATCATTAATGCAAGATCTGAGATGGGGAGAAATTAAGTTTCTCCCTATCTTAAAATTATTGGATTAAAAGAAAAACCTAAAAAATTCCAATAAATATAAATCTTAGAATTTACAATTATTATATAATTTAGGATAAAAATATATTAATGAAAATAAAGGTAATAAAAGTTGGCCAAGATGGCATAAACAATATTTCCGAATTTTATGTTAGCGGTATCTCGGATATCTCTGATTACAGAGATAAAGTCGTATTACATGCTAATAAATTTAATGAAATCTTTGGAGAAAGAAAAGTATTTAATTACAACAAACCTTGGTTAAAGGGAGTCATAAAAATTTCATTTAATAGTGATACAATATACAGAATATTTAAAGGAAGCAGTAAGGAAAAGATTACAAAAAACCAACTTGGATTAACATATGAATCTCTATCTTTTTTAAATATAGATAACCCTCAGGAAAAAGATTTTAACATAATACTTGAACCTGCAAGTAAAATAGAATTAATGAAATTTTTTAAGAACCATCCTGATACTTACGTTAGGTTATATTTCTGTTTAGGTTCTATTTCCATTCTATTGAGTATAGTATCAATAATTTTATCAATTATTTGAGTGTAAAGAATTTTGTGCAAATGGTTTAAAAAGAAATCGTTAAATTTCAGAAAGAATGAAATCTTCCCCCCGAGAGGGTAATGTCGAAAAAGAAGAAGAGAAAAAACAGATTTATTCATTCATTTTTGATTGTGGTTTCTAAAAATTAAAACTATTTGTATTAACCAAAACACAAATGAAATATTACTATCGAAACTCGCTGAAGAAGTAATACAGCAAATCAAAATGACCTTGAAAAAGCTAAAACATACGAAATCCTTTCTCAGAATATAATATACAATACAAATAAGTCATATTTGACCTTGTACCTTTATTTTTAAATTGATTCTAATCTTCGGTCACTATATCTTGTTGACAGAATAAATGAATCACATTAAAAATGGATGAAATAGTTAAATATATAAAAAAACAAGGTGGATACGCAACTATGAAGGAACTTAAAGAAGCAAAGTTCCAGACCAGAGATATTAAAAAATATGTACAGGATTACATACTTGAAAAAGTTAAACCCGGACTGTATAGGCTATCTGAAACCAATTTTTATAAAAACGTAAATCTTAGTTTTGTAGATGTATGTAATTCAGTTCCTACAGGGGTAATCTGTCTTGGTTCAGCAATCAATTATCATAATCTATCAATGTATAATCCTTCTGAAATTCATATTGCAGTGATGAATTCAAAAAAAACGGTAAAAATAAATTTTCCGCCGGTTAAATTTTACTTTTTTAGAAAAAACCAATACTCACTTGGTATAAAAATTATTAAAACAAAATACGGGGATATTAGAATTTATGATATTGAAAAAACTATTTGTGATATATTTAGATTTAAAAATGAATATGGTGAGGAAATTGCGCTTGAGGCACTTAGGAATTATACAAAGAGAAAAGATTCTGATTATTATAAACTAAGGGAATATTCAAAAATATGCCGGGTATATTCAATTGTTAATCCATACCTGAAAGGACTAATAGGATGAGTTCAAAAGAGATAAAGAATCTTTGTTTATCAATAAGGAAAAAACTTCTTAATATTTCGAAAAAATCTAATACAGACTTTAATTATATTGTAATACAATATGTTCAAGAAAGATTTCTATTCAGATTATCAAAGAGTAAATATTTAGATAATTTTATTTTAAAGGGGGCTCTTTTCCTTTTTTGCTCCAGTGAGTCAAAATTCAGACAAACTATGGATATAGATTTATTAGGGAAAGGAATATCAAATGAGGAAGATAATATAAAAATAATTCTTGGAAAAATATCAGAAATAAAATATGAAGATGGCATAATTTTCAAATCAGGCGAAATAACTACTGAAAGCATTGCAGAAGTTAAAGAATATAACGGTGTTCGTGTAAGCTTACCTTTTAATCTTGATACTATTAAAAGTAATATAACAATTGATATCGGATTTGGTGATGTATTATATAAAAAACCGGAATTAATGAATTATCCAACTTTATTAGAAATGGAATCTCCCCAAATTAATACTTACTCCGTTGAGACTGTAATAGCTGAAAAACTTGAAGCGATTGTTAAATTAAATTTCCTGACAAGTAGAATGAAAGATTTTTATGATTTAATTTTCATTGCTGAAAACTATGAATTAAAAAAAATAAATTTGCTGAATTCAATTCAAAAGACATTTGAGAATAGGAATACTTCGATTGATAATAGAAAAATAATTTACCAAGATGAATTTAAAAAAGATGATGAGAAACAAAAACAGTGGGAAGGATTTTTGAAAAGAATAAAATCAGAAATGAAGGAAGAGTTCATTGATATAATAAATAAACTTGAAACATTTATCGAGCCAATTTTTGAAAATGCGGAAGATGACTTATTTTGGGAAAAAGATAAATGGAAATGGAAAAAAAGTATTTAATATTGATTTTACAAAAATTTTTCACGTTAATAACAAAACTTACTTTTCCTTCAAAAGCTTTTTTATACTTAAATATGCATTAAAATCATACTTTATATTTTCCTTGTTATATCTAAGAAGTAATACAAAAGTATGATTTAATGCACAATATATTTACTCCCGGCTTATTATTATTCAAATTCAAGGAAATCGTCATTTGAGGCTTTGCTCATACCAAATCCGAATTCTTTTACTTCATCCTCGTAATCTTTATAAAAGCCGTTGTACGACATATCAATAAAGTTCTGAATGTACTTCTTTAAATTTGTGTCCGGTTTTATCCTGTCCATTATTTCTGCCTGATGAATAAGGTTTACAATAAAAGCTCCGGTTACCTTTTTCTTCTTCAAAGAATCCATTAGTTCTTCATCAAAGATGCTGAGTATCTTCTCGTTCTTCGTGTTGGCAATTACAATGTCGTAGTAATTCTTGCTATCGAGTCTCCCAAAATCAAGAGTAAGGTCAAATCTTAAAGGTCTCGATGCCGCTAAATCAACAAGTTCTTTTTCGTTAGTAGTTGCGAGAAGAAAAACATTATTCTTGTCAAATCCGTCGAGCTCCTGAAGAAAGGAACTAAGTAGTTTCGGCGAATAATTACTTGAACGGCTTCCGATAAGTAAATCAAGGTCGTCAAGGCAAATTATTGCCGGCTCGAAAAGTCTCGCGAAATCGAATAGTGCTTTAAAATCAACGTCGCCTTCCGTAAGAATTATAGTTGCTTTTTTATAACACATATTAATAAGTGTTCTGACTGATTTGGTTTTGCCGGTTCCGGGTTTACCGCTGAATAAATATCTGAGTCTAAGCCCGATTTTCTCATAATCTTTAATACATCTGTAAAACTTTTTGATTTCGGTTTTATAAGATGCGGGAATAAAGATTTCGTCGAGCTTTTCAGTCTTGAATTCGTTTATGTTCATTTCCGCAATATCCATTCTGCCCTCCGAGTCAAACTTAAGGTTCATTATGGAATTCTTATATATTGAATTTTTGATTGCCTCGCTGATTATATGAATGGCAAGTTGATTTGTCTGAAACGATTCATTTTCCACACCTAAAACAGATAAAAAGTACTTTAGTTCGGCAAACATTCCTGATGAATTGTTAGTGAGAAAAACGGTAACCTGATATGGAGCACCCATATACCTTAAATGGACGTAAATTGAGTGATTTTCTATTATTGCTGAACCGTTTTCGTTGTAAGTTGCTACCTGCGGTGCGGTCATCACAGGGTTTGCATTTGAAGCGAGAGCGGCAAAATTTTCAATCTCAATTTTATCGTTTTTCTGTGTCCCGTTATATAATCCATGCAGGTATGTTTTTATGAACTCATAGACAAAAACCTTTAGATTTGTCTGATATAGCGGGTAAACGAAATTTTTCTTATTGATATTTACTGATTTTACGAGATTAATCTCTTCGTTGTAGTTAAGAGCAGAGCCGTCTAATACATCACTTTCAAAGCCCTGACCTCTTGTCCTTTTCTTAAATCTGTTTGCCATAATTTTTTACTCCTATTTTTAAAATTTATAATGCAATTTAATTACTATATTCTTTTGTTTGTTCTCATTCTGTGATAATTTTTAATCATCTAAAACAATTGTAATTGCGTTTGACTTTGCACAGCCCGGATATAAAGGGTATTTTGCTTTGTGAACAAAGTGTGTGTTTTTGTTAGCTTCATAAAACTTCCTGAACTTTTCAACATTATTATACACATCGTCAATATTAGCATAGGCATCTAATGAATGTTGGTTATGATAACCAACGCCAAAGTTAAATCCTTTACAGCCAAGATGTTCAAGTTCATATAAATCGCTATAAGAGCCGCTATCGGTTTGGAAGTTATGCTTAGCGAGAAGGGCTCTCATCTCCGGCGAATCATACTGAAGCAACTCCACGTTATTTCCTCTATGGTCAAAACTGAACATCCATTTGTACTTCTTTCCGAGATTAAAATGTCTGGCAGTGGAGATACATTCTTCTTCGTCAACAGTAAGAAGAACATCATAATCAAGATCACGAAGTAAATATTCAAGTATTATAAATGCACCAAGCCTGTCATCAAGTACAGGACTAAGTATCCTTTTTGTTTTTGAGTCATATTTGCAGAAATTTTTTCTCTGAACGGTATCCAGATGCGCAACTGCAAGAATATCTGCTTCATTATCCATAAAGAAAAACTTTCTATTATCTCCTGTTGTGTAGCTGATACCATAAGCACGAAAATCATCAATCTTCATACCGCAGATATGCTTTAAATAAGGCAAGTAACTTTTTAAATTATTTTTTTTCATAATTTTATTTTGTTTAATTTATTAATGCAGCAATATGGGGAATGCAACTTTGATATTATTCTAATGGAATGAGAATAAAGAACGAGAGAGAGTGAGTAAGTTAATTAGTGAGAAGTGAAATGGTGAAATAAAATATTGTTTAACAGCAAAGCACAGAAAGAGAAGGAAACAAAGATGCGATTAAAAAAGAGTTATTCACAAATTACACTAATTTTGATATAAGAAATGGTACTCAGATTTAACAGATTATTGTAGATTAAGAAATGAAATAAAAATGGAAAGGGATTATGATGTGATTATTTTTGAATAAAGATTTTTACTCTTTATATTTAATTCTTTTTTCTTATTTTCCCGATATTCTCATTTTTGTATAGTATATATTAATATGGCACAGAAGGTATTATATTTTCATTTTGGAAAATCAAAGAACTAAAAATAATCATTTGAAAATAATAGAACTTAAAACATTGAAGGCTAAGAAAATAAGATCATGGGTGGAAATTATTTATTCCTAAAAGAAAGTAATTTCAAAAAAATTATAATATTATAAAAAATGACAACAAAAGAAATTTACTTGTCAAAGTCTGATTTTAAAATCGCGGAGTCTTGCAGAACAAAGTTGTTTTACAAAAAACATTTCTATCCGAATGATAAACAAGGAAATGAATATATAGCAATGCTTGCAGATCAGGGATACATAGTTGGGTTAATATCACAGCTTATGTACGAAAATGTGGTTGAAATAAAAGGTAATAATACGAAAGAAGCAATTGAAGAGACGGAGAAGTTACTATTTCAGAACAAAAAGGATGTGATTCTTTTTGAACCAGCTATATCTTCAAACAATAAACTTGTAAGAATAGATATACTTAAGAAGGAGAAGAAAGAATTCTCTGTTATTGAAGTTAAATCAAAATCTTATAATCCGAAGAAACATGCCGATGCAATTGCAAAGGAGAAAAGTTATTTTGAGGATAGCAATTGGATTGACTACCTAGAGGATTTAGCATATCAGAAGTACACACTTGAAGATAAGATATCTAAAATGGATGATTATAAAGATTATACAATTAGATCATTCTTTTATATCCCTGATAAATCAAAAGAGAATAAAATTGAAGGATTTATTGGTCAATTCGACGTTAAGCCGAATGAAGAAGTTAAGAAAAACCCTAATAAATTTAGTAAGAAGGATATAGAATTCACAGGTGACGTTGAAGAGCTTAGAAAAAATGACTTCCTAACTCTAATTGAGGTTACTAAAGAAGTGGAAAATATTATTACTGGAATAAAGAAAAACGCAGAACTGTATTTAGAAGATATAAAAAATAAGGACAGATTCAAAACACAAATAAGTTGCAAATGTAGTAGTTGTGAATACTCAGTTACAAACGAAGAGCACAAAGTAAGTGGATTTGATGAATGTTGGGGAGAAATGACAAACACAGAACCCCATATTTTAGATTTGTATCAGTTAGGAAATTTAAATAGGAAGAAAGTCGCATTAAATGAAAATGGTGATATCGTTGACAAAGTAACCAAAAAAGATAAAGTTGAGAAAATTGGAATAATTGATTATTTAATTAAAAATGGGAAATCAAGTATAAACGATGTTTCCAAGGAAAACTTAATAGATAAATACAGCAATAGGTCTTATTATCAAGCAATAAATCAACCTGAAACACTTCAAGAAGGGTTTAAGGAAGTATATAATAATATTATATATCCACTTTGGTTTATAGACTTTGAAAATACTAGTAGTGTTATTCCTTTTCACGAAGGAATGCACCCATTTGAACCTGTGTTATTTCAATGGAGTTGTCATAAAGTAGAATCTCCCGATGCGGAACCTGTACATTATGAATGGTTAAATCTGGATTCATATTATCCAAACTTTGAATTTGCTAAGTCTTTAAAAAATTGTATCGGAGATGTAGGCACAGTTTTAACTTGGAGTCATCATGAAAATACAATGCTTAAAACGATAATAAATAAACTTGAATATCTTGAAGAAAAAGAACCCGTGCTTATGAATTGGCTCGAAAATATGGAGAGCAGAATAGTAGATATGAATCAAGTTGCAATAAATTATTATTTCCATCCTTTCACAAAGGGAAAAACATCGATTAAAGTTACATTGCCTGCAGTATTGCAAGGAATGAAATCAAAGCGAGTTGAAAAATGGCTTCAAGAACACAATTTAGTAAAAGGTATTAATTTATTTGAAAGAGATTTAAGCGGAGTTATAATTAATCCTTATAATAAATTACCACCTTTTAATATTCCAGGTACTGAAGTATATGTCCATCATGGTGGTGAAGCAATGATAGCATACAAGGATATGTTGTACGGAGTTAATAAAGGTGACGATGACATTAGGAATAAATATCGTGATGCCTTGCTAGAATATTGCAAACTTGACACACTTGCAATGGTAATAATCTGGGAAAGATGGAAAGAAATAAACAAATAATAAATTAATAATTTTAATTAAATATATTATTTTATGCCAATTAGTAATACAAGTAATTTAAAAGATGCTTTATTGTATGTTGTTGATAATTACAATAGGTTTAAAGGTTATAATACTCTAAAAGGTGAAAATATACCTGAGAATTTAAATAAAGAACAAAGAAGTGAGCTAAGTAGTGTCAAAGGTAGAGAATTAGGGAAAGAAAGAACCTCATTAAGAGGTGTTCTTAAGCAGTATACCCCTGATAATTTTAAAATTGATGTTCTTGGAAGTTATGTAAAATTCACACCGTACATCGTGTTTTTACCTGTAAAACATAAAACTAGCAGCGGTTTTTATGTTATCTACGAAATTTATCAAGATAGAATTGTATTGAAGCTGGGTTATAGTAATGATTCCCCAACAAATGAACCGGAGGGTAATTTAATCAGTCTATATAAACAAATAAATATTAACGAAGTTAACAAAAGAGACGATAAATATGGAATGCCTTATATTGAATATGGATTAGAATCATTTAGAGAAAAAGATAATACAGTGATTGTGGATGACTTTAATAATTTTATAAATAATCTAGCGAATTTTGCAAATAATAACAATCAAGCAATACTGAGGTCTTTAAAAGTTGTAAGGGAAAAGCAGAAAGAACTACAGAGAAAAAATAACGGAAAAGAAAAAAAGAGGATAAAAAAAACATCTCTACCATACGAAAAGCAGCATGAAGAAAATAAACCTAATAATATTATGAGTGAAAAAATAAACATTATTCTTTACGGCCCTCCGGGAACCGGAAAGACATATAAGACAATTGATATTGCAGCAAAAATAATATCAGATAATCAAACAATAAGTTCGGAATATTTAAAGAAAGTACTAGACAACGATGATGAACATGATATTAATAGCAAGATATTTAAAGCTAACCTGAATCAAAGAATATTCTTTGTCTCTTTTCATCAAAACTATAGTTATGAAGAGTTCGTAGGTGGTATAAGACCTGAATTAAAACAGAAAGAAGTTGAAAATGCCAAGTCAACACCTCCACCCGAAAACGAGAAAAAATCAAACAATATAAATTTTGAATGGAAACCTGGTATATTTTTTAAAGCTTGTGCGGCAGCTTTTCATTATGCTACAAGAAATGACGAATATAGTGACGAAACACATTTTAATGTATATCAATCTTTTTTAAATGAGATAAAATATAACGAGAAAACGGGAATGTATCATCAAGAAGAATATTTTAAAGAAGAAAGCACAACAACAACAGAATCAACAATATCAACAGCGACGAATACACAAGCTGAGCCATCAACACCGGCAAGAATTAAAGACAAAAAAGTGGTACTAGTTCTTGACGAAATAAATAGGGCAAATATATCTCGTGTATTTGGAGAATTAATTACCCTTATTGAAGATGATAAACGGTTTGGTGGTAAACACAGTCTTGTTTTAAAACTTCCCAATGGAGACAACTTCACAGTGCCAAAAAATCTGGTAATAATAGGTACGATGAATACAGCTGACCGTTCAATAGCTTTCATAGATGTTGCACTTAGAAGAAGATTCTATTTTCACTCACTATATCCAATAGAAGAAAAAATAACAGATGGTACTAAAAAAGGAATTATGGAAATATTAAATAAATTCATAGTGGATAAAAGAGGTATAGATTTTGCGATCGGCCATTCATATTTCCTTAATGAGAATTCTGTCAAGAACATTCTTAATGAAAGCATAATTCCTCTATTAATGGAATATTTCCCTAACAAAATTACTAAAAAATATCTCGAAGATATATTTAAAGAGAAAACAACAAGTAATGGAAATACTTTTAAATTAGATATTGATGATACAAAGTATGTTCCGATAATAAATGAAATTACAATGGATACAAAATCATAAATTTCTATTTATTCCGAAATATAATATTTGCTCGATAAATAAATTACATCAAATTAAATTTGGATAAAACAATAAAACCTTATAACATACGTGAATATGATTCACCTGAAATACTAAAATCAAATTCTGGTGATGATTTAAATAAGGATGAAATAGGTGAATTTAAGAAATACTTAGTTGGTATATGGGAAAACTATAAAGAGAATAAATTATTCTTATATGATAAACATATTGAGGATGATGAAATGTACGACTCTGAAGACGATTTGGCAGAAAAGAATAATAATAGTTATCAACCTTTTTTTACTTTTGATGGATCTAAGATAAGAGCAAAAAATTATATAGGTGTAGTTCAATGTAATGGTATAAGAATTAATATTTATCCTAAAATATTTGACAAATCTCTTTTAGAGGTTTTTAATTCAGATATAGAGACAGATCAAATAAAATTGACTAAAAGATATATATATGACCATATTCTTTTTTGGTTTTCGAAATGTGAAAGGTTTAAATTCCCATTTTCTAAAAGTGATCCTGATCATCAAGATTTTGACAATGTACTTGATATAATGATTTATATATATTGTATGAAAACACTTGAAGCAATTAATAGTTGCTCTTATTACCAATATTCTGAAATAACAGAAGAGTCAGAGTTCCTAAGAGGAAAACTTGAGATTAATGAATATTTAAAGAATATTTCGAGAGGTAAAGAACACAAATTAGTGGTTACTTATAATCCTTTCACCTATAATAATCTCTTAAATAAAATTATCAAATATACAACAAAACTTCTATCGCAATATTCAACTAATTCATTTGTTAACAAAAAACTAAATGAAATTCTTTTTCTCCTTGACGAAGTTGATGATGACAATGTTGTATCTGCCGATTGCGACAAAGTTAAATTAAATTCCTTTCAGGATGATTACGATGTTGTTTTAAGTTTAAGCAAAATGTTTCTTTCTTCACAAATGGTAAGTGTTTATAATACCTCTACTGATAATATTTGTTTCTTAATTCCTATGGAGTACGTTTTTGAAGATTTTATTGCAACAATATTAAAAGAACATTGTAGTGAGTATAAAGTTATAACACAAGACCGCAGCCGTAAATTAGCATTTCAGGATAAAATGAAATCAAAGGATGGGAAAAACGAACCTGATACTTTCTCTATACGACCTGACATATTTCTAAAACATAAAATTCATGAGGAAAAGGATATTATTCTTGATACGAAATATAAAATTAGAGAATCAAAACAGAGCAAAGAAATTTCACAAGCCGATGTGTATCAAATGTTTGCTTATTCATTAATTCATGGGTGTGATAATATTTGCCTTTTATATCCTTCTAATAACGGCAGTATAAATAATAATAAGGCTGAGTTTTGGATAAGGAAAGACAAAGAGACTAATGGAAAAATTGATTTAATTAATTTAAAAGCTTATAACCTTCCAATAACAGTGGATTTTAAGATTCATAATGACAAACAACAAGATTTAACAGTAATAATAAAAGACAACTTAAAAAATGCTTTCGATAAAATATTCGAGGATTTTGAAAGTGAAAAGCAACAAGAATCTGAAGTTTTATAAATCGATATAAATAATACAAATAAATTAATACTAATATGAATAAAATAGCGATATACGTCAAAAGTTTGACGAAGATGAAATTTAGTAATGAAAGATTACTCGATGATAAAGAGATTCTGATTGCTAAGTTTTTAGGCATTAAGAAATATTCGAAGGTTAAGGTAGTAGAAATCAGCAAAGAGGATTTTAAGGGAATGCTGAATGAGGAAGCGAATATGCTGCTTAAGAGGTTTAATCTGGTTAAAGACACAACTAATGCAATTACATTTGATAACAGAATACTTGTGTTTAAAAGTGATGATATGACGAAGACAATTGCTCACGAGCTTGTGCACGTGTATCAGTATGAAACGCTTGGTGTGGATGGATTTGTACAGGAATATTTGAATGAGGCGATTGGGAAAACCGACAAGAAGAAAATTCCACTGGAAGTACCTGCTTATGAGTTTGCAGAGGATTTTAAAAAGAATGGGTATTCTGTTGTTAATATTGATAAGGATACGTTTAATTTTGTTCCTTAGCATCTCTACTACACGATAAGATAACATTAGGTTCTCTATTTCCTGAAATTACTGCGGCACTTAGCGTACCCCAAAATACACAGCCGGTATCAATGTTGATATAATGGTTTGTTTCGTATATTGCGTTCCTTGTTGGTGTGTGACCAATAACCTGTAACTTATTTAAAACTGACGGAATATTTCTATTTCGCAATAAATTTTCCGGGTGTGCGTTGTTAATAATTCCTCCGTGAGATATGATACAGTTTTCGAGTTCGATTTTCAATGGAAGATTTGAAATGAAATCATAATGTCCGCAATCTTTAAACTTTTCTACAAAAATTTCAAAGCTTGTTTCGGAATTACCTGTATAACTCTTAATCGTTTTATTTCCTCCGTCACTCCTCCATTGGTATAAGTATTGA
>CALKAJ010000220.1 GCA_937983305.1 uncultured Ignavibacteriota bacterium
TCTGAAATCAACAAAATCATCTCCCATTAACTGTACTCCCTTTACTATTGTGCAATCGAACACTACACAAAATCTTAATTCAGTGTTTCTTGATTCTAACGTAGCATTTATTGTAGGAAATAATGGAACAATATTAATATCAACGGATTGCGGAACCGGCTGGACAGCTGTTAATACAGGTTACTCTAATAATTTTCATTCCGTTTATATGATGCGTGATAACTTTCAAAAATGCTGGATAACAGGTGATAACGGCTTGATATTAAAATCAACAAATGCGGGATTGAACTGGATACAGGTTCCGAGCGGAACAACAGCTAATCTTAAATCATTTCACTCGGCGGGTGGAGGAGAATCTTATGGATTTAGTTATGGCAAATATATTATATGCGGCACTAATGGTACCGCATTGGTAAGTCATGACAGCGGTTCGACGTGGAGTATTTCACAAACTAACGTTAGTGCCGATTTAAACAGCACCGATTACTCATATATCGTTGGAAATGCAGGAACAATTTTAAAATGGGATATAGATAGTTCCTATTATTTTAAAAAACTTGAAGGCAATAACATCTCGAGTTTCTTCACTACTCGTGGTGTATTTAATATTAATATTAATCAAATTAATACACCCGGATTTCAATGGCCCAAGGGTTCCGGGAAATATGCAATTTATTCTTCAGGTCTTACTATTGCAGCCAAGATTCAGGGAGAGCTTCGCCAGACTTCCGTTTCCAATTCCGGAGAAATGCTCGCAGGTGCAATAAGCGGAGGAATACCCTTTACAAATGACACTTTTAAAGTTTATTCGGTTAAACGAGGCGATAGTTATACGAATAGTACGGATTGGTTGAACTGGGGACTTATGGTGCCTTATGGTGCTCCGTTTGTTGATGTAAACAGTAACGGATTATATGAGCCGCAAATTGATACACCGGGAGTTAAGAATTCATCTGCAACGGTATTTGTTTGTTTAACAGACGGATTTGTTAATTCACATTTTCAAGACGAAGGATTTGGAGGCGGAACACTCCCGCTTTATAATGAGGTTCATTTAACAGCATGGAGCTATTCTCAGATATCGTATTCGGATATGCAGTTTGTCCGGTTTGATGTTATAAATAAAGGTAATTTGCCCTGGACAAATACTTATTTTACGTTTTTTGCTGATACTGATATCGGATATGCAGCAGATGATTATATGGGATGCGATACTGTAAGGAAACTCGGATTCGGTTATAATGCCGATAATGAAGACGCGATTTACGGTTTGAATCCTCCTGCAGCAGGTATTTTACTTTTGAAAGGTGCTTATAATAAATATGTCAATCAGGGCGAGATAGGATTTACATCGTTTACGAGGTTTGGAAGTGATTACCTATGTTTTCCTTGTGAAGTTGAACCCGAAAACGTTTACCACGCATATAATTATATGATTGGGTATAAGCTTGATTCAACAGCCTGGTTAGATCCTACACAATCTCCAAAGAAGAAGACAAAGTTTATTTATCCGGGTGACCCCGAGACAAATACCGGCTGGACAGAATATAAAGGCAGTGTAAGAAACTGTTTTCGAGATACTACAGGGCAAATATTAACTATAAATCCTCCCGGTGATAGAAGCTTTAATTTAAGTTCAGGTTCGGACTATCTTACAGTGATGCCGGGCGATACGCAGAAGATTGTAATTTGTCAACTTATTGCAAGAGGAAGCAGTAATATTAATTCGGTAACAAAGTTGAAACAACTTGCTGATATTGCGACTGAGTTTTACAATACGAATTTTATTATTGGAGTTAATAATATCAGTACGGAAATACCGGATAACTTTTCGCTGAGTCAGAATTATCCGAATCCGTTTAACCCGGTTACGAATATTAAGTTTAAAGTTGCAAGTTTAAAGTTAATCAAGTTAGTTGTATATGATTTGCTTGGAAGAGAAATTAAAACACTTGTTAATGAAGCGTTACAGCCCGGAGAATACAGCGTCAGGTTTGATGCAGTTGATTTGCCGAGCGGCGTTTATTTTTACAGGTTAAAAGCAGGTGATTTTTCTGAAACGAAGAAATTAATTTTGCTGAAATAATTTTATAAGATTAATGAAAATTAATCAGTTGTTTAATGCACCGGTTAAAAATCTTTTTAAAATGATGAATTATTTACTAAGCATAAAATATTATCATTTATGATAAGAATATATATTTAGTAAATATTCAAGTATATAATATGGATTGGATTTACTTATTATTATTCCACTCACAAATATGATATTCCTGCTAATTATTGGAAAGTAAATTTAGATTGCTCAAAAAGCAAATTTCCGGATTTTAAGTATTTAATTAGTATAATATTATTTTTATCTTGAAAATACATACTAATTTTTACTTTAATGAAATTTTCAAAATTATATTATCCAATATGAAAAAATATTTTTTACTATTAGCTCTGCTCTTACTTTTTGCAGGAAGCAGTTATTCGCAAACCTGGCAGACTCAGTTTATCAATACCGGAGCCACTACAATATATGATTTGGCTTCAAACAGCAGTCCGCAATGGATTGCACAGGATTCCGCGTATCCTTACAATATACATGTTGTAATGATGTATGTTCCGCTCAACGACCCGTCAACATTCCCGAGCAGAAGAACAAAATATTATTTTTCAAGCAATCTCGGTTTGGCATGGGAATATATTGGTAACGCAAATGAGCGCAAGTCAGGATTCCCTTCGATAATGGTTGCAAGTGATGGTGCGGCTGTCATTTGCAATTACGGCTCTACTTCAGGTAATACTTCTACACGTACTTTGATATATCAGGACGTATTAGCAGGATTAGGTGCTTTCATCCTGCATGACCCGCCGAATAATCCTTATTTTTTCGGAAAGTTTTGCCTTACTTCAGATATTAATCTTCCTACAAAATTTCTGATTATGGGTCAGGGAATGACAAGTGATTCTACAGTGAGAATTACCGGACCTATACCATGGTCTTCCTGGTCTTCATTTGCCAATACAAGTCCGGAAGCTTATTGTGCGGCAAGAGGTGCTGACGGCAGAATAGGAATTGTTTATATACAAAATAATTTTTCCGTTGATGATTACAAAAGTGTTTACTTTACGGAGACAACAAATAACGGCGTTTCTTTTTCAACTCCGCTGAAAATATATCTTGCAAATTTTTCCTCAGACAGTCTCGCTGCATTCAGAGGATTGAATATTGCATACAGAGGAAATACACCTTGCGTTGTTTTTGAAACAGTAAAGCAGGACCCTGTTTCCGGTTCGTATTTTATGAAAGCACCGGCTAAAATTATGTTCTGGAGTTCCAGACTTTCCGGCAGCGACCCATACAGAAGCATACCTATTGCACACAAGGGAAATGTTCCTATACCTCCGGCTGATTCAATTAAAACAGGAGTGAACGATCAGTTCGGTTCGCTTAGCAGACCTGTTGTAGGTGTTTCTTCCGATACGAATACTGTATTTGTAGTATTTCAGGCATTTACTGATAAATGGGGAGGCACTCCTCCGGATACTACTAACTTTAAAGCTCTATATATTTCAAAAGCTTCTGATAACTTTATTTTTACACCTCCGAAGAAATTCACGCCGGATTCACCGCTAAGAGACTGGTCATTTCCGAGTATTTCCGCTTATAATAAACAGGATGAGCCCTCGTATTATTATACTGCTTATGTGACGGCTTTGAGCGATGCAATACCGGGTACTTACATAAATGCAAACGGTAACGGACAATCGCTTGCAGAATTATATTTTATAAAAATAAAAACAGGTCAAGATATTAGTGTTAAGAATATTTCCGAAGAAATTCCTGAATCTTATGCGCTGGAGCAAAACTATCCGAATCCGTTCAATTCAATGACAAATATTAAGTTTAAAGTTGCAAGTTCTAAGTTTACCAGGTTAGTTGTTTATGATATGCTTGGAAAAGAAGTAGCGACATTAGTTAATGAACAATTGCAGCCGGGAAGTTACAGCGTCAGGTTTGACGCCGGGAATTTACCGAGCGGTGTATATTTCTATACTTTAAAAGCAGGTGATTTTTCTGAAACAAAGCGAATGATTTATCTGAAATAATTTTATTTGCGGCGAATAAATTGCTTATTCACCGCAAAATCTGCGGTAATTAATTGCATTTGCGGTAAATAATCGCTATATTTACCGCAATTAATGCGGTGAATAATATGCAAAAATACATATATCATAATCCTAATTGGCACAATTTTGAATGGAACAGCCGGATAATCAATGATATCTTAGGCAAAATCAGAAATTTGCAAGGAAGGATTATCGGGAAAATGGAAGTTATTGGGTTTAATTTCAGAAAGGAAGCAATTATAAATGCCCTTTCAAATGAGATTTTAAAAACTAATGAAATTGAAGGTGAGTTTTTAAACCCGGAGAAAGTGCGTTCTTCAGTTGCCGAAAGGCTTGGAATAAAAACTGCAGGTATTAAAAAACACGACAGATATATTGACGGAATTGTTGATATGATGATGGATGCCACAGAAAATTTTCTTAAGCCATTATCTAAAGAAAGACTTTTTTCCTGGCACTCCTCGATGTTTCCTGAAGGAAGAAGCGGAATCAGAAAAATTAATACCGGAAAATGGAGAAATGACAAGGATGGACCAATGCAAGTTGTATCCGGTCCTATGGGTAATGAGACTATACATTTTGAAGCACCTTCTGCAGAAATAATTGATGATGAAATATCGGAATTTCTGAACTGGTTTAATTATTCTGAAGGGGTTGACTTAGTTATAAAATCCGCAATTGCACATTTATGGTTTATCACTATTCATCCTTTCGATGACGGAAACGGAAGAATTGCAAGGGCAATATCGGAAATGCTTTTGACAAGAGCGGATGGTGTTTCGTCAAGATATTACGGTATGTCATCACAAATTAACATTGAGCGTGAAATTTATTATAACGTGCTGGAAAAAACGCAAAAGGGAAGTTATGATGTTTCGGACTGGATTATTTGGTTTCTTGAATGTCTGGAAAAGGCATTGCTGTCATCGGAAAGAACACTTGAAAAAATCTTAACAAAACATAAATTCTGGACAAATAACTCCGGAAAAATATTTAACGAAAGACAAGTTAAAATAATCAATTTACTTCATGAGGATTTCAAAGGTAAATTAACAACCGGTAAATATGCGAAACTGCTAAAATGTTCAACAGATACAGCTTTAAGAGATATTACAGATTTAATAAATAAATCGATACTTATAAAAACAGATTCCGGCGGCAGGAACACCTGCTATGAATTAAAATAAAAAGTATCTTATTTCTTTTCAACTTCCCAGCGGTCTTTGCCTTCTTTGATTCGGGGAATGTAAACAGGAGTCTTTGGTGTGAAGCTTATGTCTTCGGAATGTACTTTACCTTCTTTTGAAATTTTTACAAGAAGTGATTGATACGGTTTGAATTCAAGTCGAAGCGGGAAAATATTATTGTTATATGAAATGGATATATCACGGATTTGCTCTTCGTTTGTTAGTGACTGTCCGTATTCAATCGGAAATTTTAATCCCTTTGATTTCGGATTTGCAAAGAAAATTGTAAGCCCTTCATCAGTTTCCCTGCACCAGAAATCAAAGTTAATTTTTCCCGTGATAAACTTTTCAATACCTGTAAGTTCGCCCTGAATATTTTTTAAAGATGTGAGCTCTCTAATAAGATTGAAATATTCAAGATAGTTTTTAGAAAGTCCGGGTTCTTTTGGAATTTGTTTTATAATCACATTCAATCCTGATTTAGCAAGTGATGTGATAGTTCTTAAAGCTTCGATATCAAGATATGTTACAGCTAAGTACAACGCTTTGAATTCAGCATCGCCGACCGATAAAATACCATTTTCAAATTTTGCTTTTTTAAGAAATTCAGAGTTAATCCATAGCGGTCTGTAATTTTTCAGTTCATCTGGAAAATAAGTATATCTCTGCTCGTATTCGCCCCACGCCCAGATGAATTGCTTCTCGATTGGAAGTTCACCTTTAATATATCCATCCTCGGTTGGGAGATATACTGCAATGTCGGAATATGTTCTTCCTTCCTTCATTGCTCCGGAAACTTTTTCAAGATATTTGTTGAATGCGGGAATTTCCTCAGCGAGAGAACCGCTGCTTCCAACGTGGACTGATGCATAAAATTTTGTAGTATCTGTTCCGGTTTTATTATAAGGTTTTCCGTGCCAGATAATATGATTCACTCCGTTTGCGAAAAGCGCATCTGCTACAAGTTTCAGGTCGGCGGTTTGTTCTTCTCCGAGACGGATTCGGGGCCAGCCATAGAGACAGGTAAAGGTTTCCGATGTTATGACTTTCTTTCCGCTGAGTGCGGCTGATGATGCAGGTATTGTAGAGAAAGGCGGTTCAAAAAGCATTGCCTCGCTCTCGGGTACATCTGCCGTTGCATATCCGGAAATTAAATCACAGGGCGCTCCCGAAACCTGAACTCTTGAGAATGCTCCGAGTTTATTGCTGACTTCCGTAAATGGTTTATAAAATTCTTCTATTACAAGCTCGGAAATAAGTTTCATATAGTCATATCTTACGCTTGCATACGGCTCGTTTGGAGAATACAGGCTGTCAATAAAAGGAGTAATTTCGTAACTGTATCTTTGTATAAATATTTCTTCAAAGTTTTTGGTTGCGAGATATTTTGTTTCAACTTCCCATGAGTCACAAAAAAGTCCTGATTTACCGCCTTTGAGTGCTGGCTTGAGTGCATTTGCGATTCTTCCTCCATAATTATATAATGCCTTTCTGTTCAGATGGTCAATTACATATCCTTTCTTTGGGTATTCCCAGGAAGCGGTAATTTCCTGACGCCACTCTTTTTCTTTTAGATTCATTGTTGCTTCTTCAAATGGAACGTCACTGTCTCCAAAGGGCCAGAGAGTTCCGAATGTGAAATCGCATCCGAGTCCAAGCGAGTCGCAGGTTTGCTTTGCGTAAGCAGTTATTTCGCTCCATTCCTTGCTCAGCCATTCCTGCCGCGGAGTATAATTAATTGTATCTTTATTCATTCTGTTAAGCGGATATACCCACGCAATTTCGACTCCGCCGAATCCGTTATTTTTCAGCCATACAAGGTTATCGCGTACAGATGATTTATCAATTACATCCGCAAACCACCACCAGCGAGTATAAGGACGGGAATCGGTGTAGAAATTATTTTGCGTTTGGGCATATACACCCGAAAAAATAAAAAGCAGAAATAAAAAAGGAATAGTTTTCTTCATCGGAAATATTTTTATTTCCGAAAAATAATTATATTAATAATAATAAAATATTCTCAAATTTTTATTTTATCGAATTTTCTGCCGAGTATGGTTGTTGAGTCGGCATTTAATTTCTCTTCGAGAACTGATGCGTAAATACTTCTGAAATCAGTCTGATAAATTAAATCTCCGTTATCAAGTTTTTGTAAATCGGGATTGGTTTTGTCAACTCCGGGTTCGGATAATTTACCGCTAATCAGAAAAACATTATTTGCCGTGCCGTGGTCGGTTCCTTTGCTTCCGTTTTCTGCTACGCGTCTGCCAAATTCCGAGAACGTCAGTATTGTTACATTTCCAAATTTCCCGTTTGATTTCAGGTCATCGGTGAATGCTTTGACGCCCCCGGAATATGTTTTCAGGAGGTTGCTCTGTGTATTTACTTGATTGGTATGTGTATCAAATCCGCTTAGGGAAACGTAGTAAATCGAAGTATCCAAACCGGAATTAATCAGTGAAGCAATGCTTTTTAGATTTTTCGAAAATTCGTTATCGGGATATGTTCCTTTGCTTACCGCTTTTGAATAATGCTTGGAAATTGTATCAACGGAAGAATATGTATCGTTCAAAACCTTAAATAAATAATCTTTGCTTTCATTTCCCGTGTTTACATTTTTATTTTCATTCGAAATCTTTTCGAGCAATCCGTCTTTTGCACTGAATACAAATCTCTTTGCATCCTGCATTGCAAGTCCGCTTCGATTTTCTCCTTTCATAGCAAGGCTTAATGTTCCGTCAACTTCCACTGCCTTGTGAGGATATTCGCAGCCTGTACATCCGGAGTCGAGATATCTGCCAAGCCATCCCGTATTAATATATTCATCTGAATCCGATGCCGATTGCCAGATATCCATTGAACGAAAGTGAGAGCGGTCGGGATTCGGATATCCGACGTTATTAATAATCTTCACATATCCTTCGTCGAACAGTTTTTTAAAATCAGTCATATTTGGATTTAATCCGAGATAATCATTGAGTTTCAAAACTTTTAATTTTTCAATTCCGATTCCGGGTCTGCTTTTATAGTAAACATCATTATAATATGGGACAACCGTATTAAGTCCGTCATTTCCTCCGGAGAGCTGTATTACTACAAGTATATTACCGGCAGCGGAATATTTGGAAATAAATTCTTCTGCACGAGCGGTTTTAATAAACTTGGGAACGAATAATGATGCAGAAAGTATTGATGATATTTTTACGAAGTCTCTTCTTGATAAGTTTTTCATTTTAGCAAAGTTGAAATTCAGGTAAAGATGTTAATTTTAAAGCTAAACTTTCTATGTACTTATTGGCAGTTGAATTATCAGAGTATTGTATTGCAAGCTCTAAGTTTTTTGATTCCGGAACACTGCCGAGAATATAATAGCTCAGCTTATTTTGCAATTCCTCATTTTCGAATTTGGAAAAATAATTTACCATTGGTTTTAAATTAATTTCCGCATCCAGTTGTTTTAAAATCTTTTTTGTTTGAGCATTATCTTCAAGTTCATCTTTGTAGTTTAATTCAATTTCCGATGACTTGAAAAAATATTCGGTAAGGTTCATTCTAAAAAGCAATGATGAGCTGTCAATCCAGTTCTTTCCGCCTTTCCAGCCTGCAACGTTCGGAGGATTTAAAAGAATCTGTCCGAGAATTTTCTGTACGGCAAGAGGGGATTTATTACTGCTGAATGTAATGTTAAAAGTTTTCATCAATCCCGCAAGCAATTCAACTGGTGACTTAATCTGTGAGTTTATGTTTTTACTTTCATAAAATTCGCTTCCGGAAAATATTTTATTCATCAGTTTCTTAATGTCGTATCCGGATTCAAAAAAGTATTTCGAATATTCTTTTACGTAGTCACTGTCCGGATTTGGATTTACAAATGCTTTTATTATTTTCCGGGTTATGAATTCCGAAGTTCTCCTGTCGTCAAGTAAAATGTTAATAATATCTTCACCTTCGAAGTTTCCTGTTTTCCCGAAGAATTTTTTAGAGCCGCTGTCGTGTTGCCTTTTTCTTAAAATAAATTCTCCGCTCTCTTCAATGCTCCAACCGGTGAATGCTTTCGCAGCGTTTTTTATATCTTCTTCAGTATAGTTTCCTTTGCCGATTGTAAAAAGCTCCATCAGTTCTCTTGCAAAGTTTTCGTTAGGAGCGTCTTTTTTATTTTGAATATTGTTGAGAAAGGCAAGCATTGAAGCATCTTTGGCAATTGCGTGAACAAAATCCCTGAAATTTCCGAGAGCATATTTCCTGATGAGATTATTTTGATTGAGATTGTATTTCGGAAATCTGGATTTACAAGCGAAGTGGTTATGCCAGAAAAGAGTCATCTTTTCATTGAGGAATTCATTTGTTGCAGACATTTTATTCAGCCACAATACGTTTATAGCCATATTTTCCTCGCGTGCTTTTTTCTGCAATTCTTTCTTCTCAGCGTCCGAAAGGTCTTTTAGTTTTTTATTGAAATTTGCAGTTTCTAAATCAGGCTTTAATAATTGTGGGTTTCCGGAATTATTAAAAATTTCTGTAACTAAATCATTTACAGATTTACTTTCGATTTTTTGGAATTCATCTAAGCTGATTCCAAAGCCTGCTCTGTGATATAAGTGAATTTTATTTTCTAAATCAGACATAATTTATCTTTTAATTGTTTGACAATTAATTGACTGATTTAGTTTAATGGATTTATTCTTTTTGTGAGAAAAAAAAGTGCCTGTGAAAACTCACAGGCACATATTTTTAAAACAGTGTGATGTCCTTTAGCAAAAATTGCTTTTTGAAAAATTTATTTGGTGCATCATAAGGCTCGTAATACCAAAGTGCGCCGGTAGGTTCATTTGTTGTGGTGAGAAATGATTGTGAGCCGGGACCGACGAGTTCATAAATTCCTGAAAGCAATGCCCATTGACCATTTTGGTCAACTGCTATTGAATATACGGTGGAGTCAGGTCCGTTGTAGCAAACCTGCTTTCCGTTAGCTATACCTTTTTTATTAAACCAGCAATAGTAACTGAAAAAAGAGCCGTTAACAATCACTTCAGTGAAATTCCTTTTTACAACAACTCCTTTTGCGTTTCCCGCGTTATCATATACTTCAACATAGGTTTCAAGATATCTTATGCTGTCCGTGCTTGTTGTCAACTGAGTATTGCAATTGCCTCCGTATTCCGGAAGAGTTAATAAATTGGTTAATTCAACCGGAGGAGCGTACGTCTTGATTGTGAAAAAGCCGTCAGTTTCTATTTTCCCTGCGGCAATAACATATCTGAATGGATAGTATGGAGTATATGTTAATAACTTGATATTTGTGTATGGCTGATTCCACTGCTCGATAACGCCTTTTACTTCAAATTCTCCGGTGTAAATCGGAGCATTTACCGAATCAAGCTGACAACCGGAAAAAGAAATTATGTATGCTAAAATTATTATATAAAAAATTCTTTTCATATTCTTTGTAATATTATTTAATTAATACCATTTTGAAAAGTTTGGTGGAATTTGCATAATTCACTTTTGCAAAATAAATTCCGCTTGTGAATTCCTGTGCATTCCATTCTAACCTGTGAATACCTTTTGTCATATTTCCCGTGAAAAGATTATCAACTTCCTGACCAAGTATATCGTAAACTTTTACGCTGACAAATCCATTCTCGGGTATCGAGAATTTTATATTTGTAACAGGATTAAAAGGATTGGGATAGTTGCCAAAAAGTTCAAAAGAGAGAACTTCACCCGGGAGATTTTCTTCTTCGTTGTCAAGATATGCCGTTGTTGATACTTCCTTTATTCTGCCTTCGGTGTAATATCTTGCTTGTTTAATTGAATTGAGTAAATCTTTTACTGCGTAGTATTCTTCAAAAGTTGATTGGTTAATCAGTTTATATTGAATTCCGTTTGCCTGCATAAAAAGTACTGAACCCAGACTTACTCCTGCTCGATAAAATTTTGTGTAACTTATTGGAAGATTTCTGACTCTTACACTTGGGATAATCAATCTCTGTCCGATAGGTTTTGTTTTGTCATATTTATATCTCATTCCGGAAACCTGCAATAAATAGCCGTCGGAACTTTCAATATTATTTAATCCGAACTCAAGTCCCTTTATAAGTTCTTTGCCCTGAATGTCAATTGTCATTACATCGAATCCTAAGCCTGATGCTGTATCAAATCCGTAAGGTACGCTTCTTAAAACATCGAATAATGTTATATTGCCCTGATAAAAACCTTCGGCAATAAATCCGTTTGGAGTAATGCCAATTTCTGCCTGTGCATATTGCTTAAGTGCGTCTGCAACAAGATTGCCAAGAGGACTGTCTTTTAAAGCAGGATTTGTTCCTCCGGGCGATTTCCCTACATAGAATGGAGCTGATGCAATAATCTGTGTAAAAATATTTCCGTATGCATTTACCAGCTGCGGTTTTAACGCATCAAGGTCATTTTTTACAGTCTGGTCTTCGGGAAAATTTGAATTAAGATCGAATAAATCATATTGAACAAGTGTAACTATTCCATTGTCGTAATTGAAAACAAGTTGACCGAGCTGTTTGTAATATTCACCTGCGGAAACCTGAATGGTATTAAATCCGGAGGGATTTGGAATTAAAACAGGTGTATATAAACTTCTGTGGTCGTGCCCGCTTACTATTATATGAATTCCGGGAATACTTCCTGCAATTACGGAATCAGTGGTTGAGCCGAGATGTGAAAGAAATACAATTACATTTGCTCCGGAATTTTGTAATGCAGTTACAGTATTACCAACTATCTCAGTAATATTGGTCTGAATTACAACCGGAGACGCATTTGAAATTTCATAAGGTGTTGTCATTCCAAAGATTCCTACATTAACACCGCCTTTGTTAACAATAACCGATGGTGAAATAAAAGAACCTAATTGCGGGAAACCCGTTAAGTCAAGATTTGCCGAAAGAATTGGAAATGAGCCTGAAGAAAAAGCCTGTGATAATGAGCTGTTAAAAACTGCGGGACCGAGGTCAAATTCGTGGTTACCTACGGTTAGTGCATCGCAGCCCATAGATTTTAGAATTTGAAGTTCCGGTACGCCTTTGAAACCGTTATAGTAAAAATCGCCGACAGAATAATCACCTGCGTGAAGAAAAATTGCATTAGGATTATTTGATTTTTCGGTTTTTACAAATTGGGAAACTCTGGCTATACCTCCTATAGTTCCTTCAAGGTTACTGTTTTTAGGACCGGTAGGAAGGAGGTGGGAATGGCTGTCATTCACATGCAAGATAGTGATGTTCGTTCCCTGAGCGAGAATCTGACAGCTCGATAAAAAAACAATTGCTGTTATAAAAGCAAATGTTTTGAGGTAGGTTGAGTACATAAAAAAATTATGCTTAATTAAGTAATAATTAAAAAATGTTAAAGAACACATTAAATATAACTTATATAATAGCAAATAAAAATGAAACGCAATAAAAAAAACAGACTCCAAAAACTGAAATCTGTTTGCAGAGAGAGAGGGATTCGAACCCCCGGTACCCGAAGGCACAACGGTTTTCAAGACCGCCGCTTTCAACCACTCAGCCATCTCTCTGTAAAAAAAAACTATGTTAAAGAACTTTTGTAATCACACAATTTAATAAAATTAGAATTTAACTTCAATTCATAAAAAAGGAATTCATAATAACTTTACAAGAGTCCGGAAGTTCTTCAAAAATCGAAGAACTGCCGGACATCAGAATTTGAACTATGGATAAGGAGTTAAATGAAAACACTTATTTTGCAAGTATCATTTTCTTCGCGACAGTATTTGTTTTTCCGTCAATACCTGTTGCAGTAATTTGATAAAAATATGTTCCTGATGAAAAAGAACTGCCGTTGAAATTTACCGTGTGATATCCTGCGCTTCTTTGTTCATTCACAAGCGTAAGCAGCTCTTTGCCGTTAATATCATATATCTTAATTGTTACCTTGCTCTCAGAAGGTAAACTGAAATCTATTTTTGTTGCAGGATTGAACGGATTAGGGTAATTCTGTGATAATTCAAATTTTGAAGGAATTCCTACTATTACATCACCTGTCAGATTATGATATTCAAAATTTCCGTTGTAATCAACCTGTCTCAATCTGTATTGATATTTCCCTGAATTTAGATTTATATCTTTGTATGTATAGTCAACCGGGCTGTTAATATTTCCGTTACCTTTGATAAAATCTATTTTATTCCAGTTTCCAGTTTCGCTTTTTCTCTCTATATCGAAACCGCTGTTGTTAATCTCTTTTGAAGTTCTCCAGCTTAAAATTACATTTCTCTGCGAAACCGAATAAGTAAAACTTTCCATCTCAACGGGAAGAGGTGCTTCCATCGAACCAAGTGTGAAATATGCTCCAAATGGAATTGTTGCGTTGTTGATTATAAATTTAGAACCGCTTATTGTTCCTGTTAAAACTGTACCGTTAAGGAAAGATTCAGATGAAGAAAGAATTAATCTTAAGTCTTCCGGTTTAAGAACTGTAAGTGATGAGAAATCAATTTCAATTTTTGCCGTGAGTCCGTTTATTTTATTTGTTTGAATTTTCCAGACTCTGTTAATTCTGCTGTTAGCTCCCTGAGGTACTTCAGCACTTGAGAATATCATATCAAGGTTGTTATGTCCGAATACTACGTTTTCATCGTTTACAATATTAGAGGAAGATAATGAAAAAACAGAGGAGTTATTTGACGCTTTTGCATTCCATATACCCGCAAGTTCCGAAAGGTTATCGAGACTTCCGTTATTGAGCGGGGCAAGAGATTGAACCCACATTGAATTTTCCGAAGCCGATGATTCAATACCAAGCATTGTCATATGTGTCAGTCCGTTTATTATCGGAGTAGTTGTAAATGCGTTTTGCAGTACGATTGTGTTCTGTGTGTTCGAAACAACTGAATTTATTTCGTCAATTCCCGTTCCGGAAATTGTTTTTACATTAAGACCGGCAAATGAACCGGTCCAGTTTTTTGCTGAATTAGTAATTGTTAAAGGTGCCGATGAAGAGTAACTGTCAATTTCAACTATCTCTTTATAAAATTTTCCGTCAAAATGAGCAGGACCTAAATCATTAAGTATTGAACCTTCCGTTGTATTGAAATTATAATAACTTGCAAGTTCGCTGTTATTTATGGTTTGCTGTGAATACATTTGATTTATTACTTCTTCTTGCGTTAATGCGCGCTTCCAGATTCTCAACTCGTCCATATAACCGGGGAACATTCTGTAACCGCCGGGAATTCTTCCTGCAGTCATACGAAATCTTGAATCGTAATTAGTAATATTACCGCTTACTTCACTTCTTAATGCCCGTCCTTCAAGAACTCCGTTTACATAAAATTTTAAAGTGGTATCGGGTGAAGAGCCGTTATATACCGCAGTTAAGAAATACCATTTACCCGCAACAGGTGTTGTCTTTGAGTAAATGTATTTTCTTGTGCTTGCCGATACTGCTATTTCAAATAAAGAATTCTTTTCGGAATGTTGAAGCCAGAACTGACCTAAGTCAACATTATTATTTGAAGAATTTGCAAGTGTTACAATATTTGCCCATTTATATCTTACATTGTTATTTGCCGATGTATCAGGTAATGCATTCCATTTAACCCATACGGAAATAGTCAGTTTATCGGTGAAATTATAATTCGTAGAGCCGAAATAAAATGACTGATTGTTCTCTGTATAGTTATTATTATTTAAAAAAACTGCTTTGTTATTTGTCTGTGAGAAAGAAGTAGAGAAAATAAAACTCAGGATTGCTGCTATTATTATTGTGTTAAAATATTTCATTTTTCTTAATTAAATTTTCTAAACTTGTTTGTTAACTATAGTAGGCAATAAGTGTGCCAAAAATATTCACCTTATAGGTCATAATGACTGAAAATTCAATAAAAAAGGGAAGTGTGTAAACTATGTTTTTAGTAAGGATATTACACAACAAAAAAGGCCTCCCGGTTTCCCGGAAGACCTTTAAAAATCAGGCTGAAATTTCTATTTCTTAAAACTCAACATTAATTCCGCCAACAGGCATAAATGCCCATTGATAAATTGTGCCTCTCTCATTTTTAGCTTTATTCCAGAAGTATCCGTAAATATTCTCTCTGTTATATACATTCTGGAACTCAATATATGTTGTTAAAGCAATTTTGTTGAAATAAAATTTCTTGTCCATTCTTATATCAAGTCTGTGATAAATAGGATATCTTTCGTCATTGAATTTTGACATATCCCATACACCTCTTCCTGCAATTCTTGATGCTTCAATATCATAAGGTGTATAAGGTCTTCCTCCTGCAAGCTTAAATTTCAAACCAAAAAGCCAGTCATTTGCAACCTGATAACCTGCAACCAAAGTCAATTGATTCCCGAAATCGAATGCGGCGGGCTTTTCACCTCCAACAAGAGCCGTAAATGCAGATGTCGAATAAGAATAAGTTAATGTTCCGTAAAACCCATTGCCTGAAAGTTTTTTCTGGATTGAGAAATCAAGTCCTCTTACATATCCTTTACCCGCACTCGTTGCCTCTCCGACAATGTTGGGTCCGAAATCTGCACCGCCGTCTATCAATATATATCTCGGGTCACTGACACTTACGGGGTAATCATTATATCTCTTTTCATATACTTCAAGTACTGTTCTTATTTCCGGTGTAAAGAAATGCTCTAAACCTACAATGTAATGGTCTGCCCTGATGGAATTCAAATTTTTATTCGCCGGATTTGATGCAAGCCACAGGGAAATCGGAGTCTGATAAAATATTCCGAATGATGCATTTAAATTTGTCTTCTGAGTTAATCTGTAAGTGAGTCCTAATCTTGGTGCAATTGTACTTCTGTTATTAATAAAGTCTAAGTAATCATATCTCAAACCCGCATTAAATAAAAGTTTTTCATTGAATAACTTATGCGTTACGTTTACGCTTGCATATAATTTGTTTGTGTTAATTTTATTTTCCACGTCGAGCGGGGGAATCACATAACCCTCGGGAGTTGTATCGCTTACTGCAAATAATTTGTTGTTATACGTTCCGTGTTTTCCTCCGATTCCGATATTCAAATATGTTTGCGGAGAAAATCTGTAGTTAATATCATATTTAATATTCAACTCGTTTTCATAAGAATCCTGTGAATATTCTTCAATCCCTGTCGGAGCGTATATGTTTTTACTGTAATATGTTGAGTATGAATTTGATACTACTGCCTGCATATAGCCGTCTTTAAATAGTCTTTTGTAATTTAATCCGAGTGTGTATGAATCATTCTTATTGTCGGAGTCATAAGGCATATCATTTACGTCATCATCATTACCGGTTTCAAAATTTATTTTATCAATTGCTCCAAATCCAATCAGACTTAAATAATTATTTTCATCAAGCTCTAAGTTTAATTTCATATTTATATCCCAGTAATTCGGTACCGCCGAAAGTCTGATTGCATCTTTCAGTAAATCAAGATAGCTTCTGCGTATTGAAAGTAAATATGAACCTTTCTTTGTTAAAGGTCCTTCGAAAACTCCTCCGAATCCCGCAAATGAAAAATCAAGATTGTTAATGTAATTTGTTCTGCTGCCTTCACGGAATTTTATGTCAACTACACTCGATAACCTGTCTCCGAATTTTGATGAAAATCCGCCTGTGTAAATATCAGCTTCCCGTATAAATTTTAAATTGATTAATCCAATCGGTCCTCCTGTTGAACCCTGCGAGCCGAAGTGATTTATGTTTGGTATGTCCATTCCGTCAATTAAAATCAGATTCTCCGAAGGACTTCCGCCTCTTACTATAAGGTCATTTCTCTGGTCATTGCCGACCGAAACTCCCGGAGCAGATTGCAGCACTCTTGATATATCTTCAGCCGCTCCCGGTGCTCTGCGTACCTCTTCATAATCAAGATTCATTGAACTGATATTTTCATTTGAATTTTTCTGAAAATAACTTGCCTCCACTTCAATCGTACTCGTTGTTATTGCCGATGTCTCAAGTTCAATCAGTATGAAAAGCGGTTTGTTAGACGATACCGCAATATCAGTTTTTACAACCGATGCATAACCCAGACATACAACTTCAATTCTGTATGTTCCGAATTTTAAATTTGTAAATTCGAATTCACCGAATTCGTCTGAGCCTGCTTTGTATTCTGTATCAAGAATTTTTATCAATGCATCTCTTACCGGAGTCTGTACTTCACGGTCAATAATTTTTCCTCTTATTGTACCTTCTTCTTTCTTCGGCTCGTCTGTTGCTTTTACAGTCCCTGCAAAAAATGTCAAAGTTGCTAAAATTAATAGCAGAAATAATTTTTTCATTGTTTTTTTAGTTATTAAGATTAACGTTATAATTATTATTAACATTGTTAAGTAATTGTTAAAATTTTTTTAATTCTTATTGCTTAAACTTGAAAATAAATACATAAGTGCACCATCAATCAATTGATTTCTATATTCTTCCGGGAAAAACATTCTGCGCCTTATTACAAGTGATGCAATGCCGTGTACAAGCGACCAGATTGAAAATGCCGCTACTTCAATATCCGTTTCAGGTAAATATTTTATCTCCATCAATTCTTTAATATTTTGTTTCAGATAATCGTATGATGACATTCCGTCCTGCCATTCTTCCGGAGATTTCAAATTTCTTACCGGCTCATTCATTATAAACATAAGGTCGTAATATCCGGGATTCTCAACTGCAAATTTAATGTAGGTCTTTCCGTGTGCAAAAAATCTTTCAATCGGGTCTTTGATTTCTGCTGTTTTTAATTGTTCTTTGTTAAATTCCTTGAAAGCCATCTTCTGCAATGTAAAAAATATTTCATCTTTATCTTTGAAATATAGATATATAGTGGTAGGGGAATATTCTATCTTTTCCGCTATCTTCCTTATGGTTACATTGTCATAACCTTCTTTGAGAAATAATTCCATAGCTGAATTTAGAATCAAATTCTCCATCTCAATTTTATCGCGTTGTTTTCTTTCTGATATGCTCATATTATTATTTACATTGTAAAAATACTTAACAATGTTAAGTTTGTCAAGTGAAAAATTAATATTTTTTTGAATTTTTAAATTTTCAGGTATAATCCCTTTTCTTTTATCGTATTAATAACCCTTGCATAATGGCTGTTTTGCATTAGAATTTCTTCACAGCCAAGTATGATTAATTTGGAAATTGCCCTCGAAAGTGCCACATTTAGCTTCCTGTCAACCTTATTGTCGTAGGTTAATGATTGAATATTATTAATTTGATTTACGCTAAAAATTGCAGTTGAAATTATTATAATTTCTCTTTCCGACCCCTGATATCTTTCCACTGTGTCAATTACAACTTTAGATTTTATTTCTTCGTCTGTGATACAGTCTTTTATACATCTGATTTGCTTCCGCCACGGAGTAATTACTCCGGCTGTATTTTCATCGAAATTTTCACCATAATAGTTTTTAATAATATCAAGTAAATATTTTACTTTCTCTGCTTCTTCCGTATTAAACTGACTTTGAATTGATTTTATTGTCGGTATAAAAATCAATCTCGCTCTCATTATTTCTTTTTCCTTACCGGATAATTCATCGTTAATAATATTTCCGGGCAACTTTTGCTTTTCTTTAACGCTGAGCAATTTATTGTCGTAATAAGGATTTATAAGTTGTGCAATCTCATCGTGCATTCTGTAATGATTTTCAAGTATGCCCGCTGCCGCTTCCCATTTATTTTTAATACACTGATTGAAAAGTCTTTCGAACATAGAAACTTTTAAATCATAAAATCCTGCATCATTCAAACTTTTATCTTTAATAGCTGTCTCATTGTCGTTTTGAAGACTTATTGCAGGTAATTGATAATGGTCTCCGATTAAAATAAATTTTTTACATTTCGATAGTATGCCGATAAGGTGCGGCTCAAGAAGCTGCGATGCTTCGTCAACTATCACTGTATCAAAATTAATTACCGGCTCTAATTCCTTATACTTCCCGATAAAAGAATGAACAGTCGAAACAACTACACGCGTATTCGAAAGTAGTTCTTTAGCCTCCGTTACCGAAAGATTTTTCATTTTATTCAGGAAGAGATAATCTTCTCCGCTCCCGTCATCACCGAATCGTATAAACTCTAAATTATTTTTTCTGAGGTTTTCACAAATCTGATTTGCCGCTCTGTTCGTAAAAGTAAGTATTGCAATCTTTGATTTCGATTTTAAAAGTATTTCCTTTAATATCGTCATCAATGCAAATGAAGTTTTTCCTGTACCCGGAGGTCCCTGCAAAAGAAAATAATTTTTTGCCGATAAAACTTTTTTTATAATTGCGTTTTGTGAATCGCTTAATTCTGTGTTATGATATTTATAATCCGTAAATTCCGGTTTCTTTAGTCCAAGCAGTAAGTCCGCTTTATCGGAATATAATAAATCTGTTACCGATTGTATGAAAGCCGTAAAACCTGTTTCCTGAAAATCGTGCTCTATAACCCACAAATCATTTGAATTAAAATAATTTTTGGCAAGCTGTTCGTTCCTCATCTTTACAGTTACCGAGTCGTTTTCAATCGAGCTTATCGTACATTTCAGTATTTCATTTAAAAGGGGATTGCCTGCAGAGCCGTTCTGAGCGTAAATAATTGCCGAATCATTTTCTCTGAAGTTTGAAATAAGTCCCGGCTTATCAAACCTGAAGCAGTAAGTATTTGTGTCATTGTCATATTTCTCAAATATAAGCGAGTATAGTATAGTATTGCTTTCAATCTTTTCCGATAGACTTTTTCTCCAGATAGAACTGAATCCAAAATCTGAATACTCTCCCGGATTATTTGAGCCGAGTTTCGAAATCCATAATTCACGAATAAGAAAAGAGGAAAAATATTGAAAATATTTCTTCAGAATTTCCGCTGCTTTAGAATATTTTTCCGCAAGTAAAGAAGCTTCACTTTTTAAATAAGCAGGTAAAGAATCAATATTTTCCCGGGAAAATATTTTGAAAAATCTGAAATCTCCTGTTGAGAGCATCTGCTCGCCGCTTAAAATTCTGTTGCGGATTTTAAGTAGAGCTTTCTCTTCGAATATTGTATTGGTAACATTTCTTAATGGTGAAGAACCTGCCGCCGAATAAAAAATCATACTGGAGCCGCGTCTCTTGCCCCCGAAGGCTGATTTCAAAAGCAAATTATAAGCAGTTACCTGAAATTTATTTGTATGAAGTATATCTTTTTGCGGAGCTTTACCGCTTTTTAATTCAAATATATCTTTCTTTCCGTCTCCGTAATCTATCAGGCAATCAAGCCTTCCCGATATTCCGTATTTCCCGGAATAAAATGCCGGCTCTATTAAAATATTATAATCTCTGTATTGTTCTACAATATTTTGAATGTTTTTTAAATGATTATTTTTTATATCGTCAGTAATATTTGATTTTGCGGAGTCGTTAAGTGATATTAATGCGGGCAAATTCTCTTTGAAAAAAACATCGAGTAATTCATTTGTATTCGCTTTGTGATTTACAATTAATTCATCAAGCAGATAATTAACTGCGAGTCCTTTTAAAATATTTCCCGTCTTTCGTGAATATAAAAATTTCTTAAGAAAAAAAACAATTGGAGAGCCGTCCTCAATAGAAAAACATTCGGCTAATGATGAGGCATCAACTAAATAATCAGGCTCGATTACAACAAGCGTATCATTTGTTGATGAGTAATAGCCTGATATATTTTCTCCCGGTGAGTGTACAAGATTAAAAAAATTTATTTTGCAAAATTGCCACGCAGTCTTTCCTATGTATCTGAGGTCATTCCA
>CALKAJ010000221.1 GCA_937983305.1 uncultured Ignavibacteriota bacterium
AGAACTTTGGAAGAGGAAGAACTTTGGAACATCCCGAGTTCTCGGGATAAACGCCCGACACAGATTTGACAGATTTACACGGATAGTTAAGTTTATCAAGTTGTCAAGTTTATCAAGACTGGATTCCGGCCTGCGCCGGAATGACAGAGAAAGGAAGAACTTTGGAAGAGGAAGAACTTTGGAACATCCCGAGTTCTCGGGATAAACGCCTAACGCTGATTAGACAGATTAACACAGATAGGTAAGTTTATCAAGTTATTCTATAAATCGGGATTTCTGAATAAGTGACTTTCGTCACTTCTCCTTGAGAGCCAAAAGTGAAATTTGTATTCCATTTTTGGACAAGGGTTTGAGAGAAAGCGTTTGTGGAAATAATAAGAAAAAGAATTGTTGATATTATTAAACTTTTCATTTATAATTTCTCCGTGAGACAAAGTCCCTTAATTTTTAAAGAATCTATATATAAAATTTTGATAAAAAAATAAAACACCTGTACCACCACTTTTTAAAATTATATTTGATGAAATTTAAATAAATTAAATAATAAATTCTATTGCAATTTGACAGGGAAGAAAAAATAAAGAAAAATAAAAATAGTTGAGAATAGAATAATAAAAATTCTGTAATATTATGGGAAATGATGTAAAAAAAAATTCTCATTTACTGAGAAAAAAAGAAAGATAGAAATAGTTATTTTAGGGAAAATATACCAAATTTATAGCAAGATATTGAATTTTGTTTTTATTAATATTAGAAGGTAAACGAATTAAAAAAATCTATGCTGACAATATTTGACCTGATTGAAAGGAAAACCGAATCATGGATTTCGCAAGAAAAGAAGAACAATAAATCGGCAATTGGAGCATTGGTAAATTACATCAATGCAAGGAATAAACTTCGAGAGCCACAATTAAAAGCTATCGAGGTTTATTTATGGATTAAATTTGTCGGCAACAATCAAAAACTTTCAGAAATAGTCAAGCAAGGGTTATTATACGACGACGAAAAAGCGAGAGAGTATGATTACTATCAAAATTTCACAGGCAACAATGTAACACAATTCCTAAATCAATTTTGTCAAGATAATGATTTAAGAAATCTGCAGAATTTTCTATTAAACGATCCCAAAGGAGAAGAGTACGATTGGAACGTTGTATTAGAAGAATTACTACATAAATTTGATTACCCAAATTATCTTTTCAGTCTTCCAATGGGTGCGGGCAAGACATTTCTTATGGCAGCATTTATATACATAGATTTATATTTTGCACTTATAAACAGAACTGATACACGATTTGCACATAATTTTGTAGTATTTGCTCCATCTGCATCGAAGACGGCAATTCTACCATCATTACAGACTATTAAAAATTTTGAGCCATCGTGGGTTTTACCAGAGCAGGAAGCGGAACGGCTAAAGAGAATAGTAGTTATTGAAATTCTCGATAGTTTAAGTTCAAAACGAAAAGATAAACTACACGGGAACAATCCAAATCTTGAGAAAGTAAACCGAATAACACAAACAAAAGATTTTGGTTTAGTATTTATCACAAATGCAGAGAAAGTAATACTTGAAAGATTTGATGACGACCAGAAGCTGAGAATGCTGACGGGACAGATTTTTATAGATGAGAAGGAAGAAGACGAAATTAAAAAGACAAACGAGCTCAGGGAAAAATTATCGAAAATAAAATCATTGAGTGTGATTCTTGATGAAGTACATCATACATACGGAAAGACAGAGACGGGCGAGAAAAAATTAAGGCAGGCAGTAAGTATTTTAAATCAGCACGAAAATGTTGTATCTGTTATCGGACTTTCGGGCACACCTTATGTAAAATCAAAGGTAAAAATAGGGAAGTCTGAAATAAAATTAAATCAGATACAGGACATAGTTTACAATTATTCCCTTGCCGATGGAATAGGAAGGTTTCTAAAGATTCCATTTGTAGAAAGTTTTAGTGTTAAAGAGGAAATATTCCTTAAAAATGCACTTGATAAATTTTTTGGAGAATATGACAAGACCTATTCGAACGGGACAAAGAGTAAGATTGTATTTTATTGTCCTTCCATAAAGGTTTTAAATTTAGAAATATTGCCGGTAATTCAGGAATGGTATTCCGAAAACAGGAAAAACAAAGAATACGAGATATTTAAGTATTATTCGGATGTAAAAAAGGAGGATAAAGTTTTTAAGATACCCAAAGACAGCCTTGCAGTATTTAATAACCTTGACAAGCCATATTCGGACAAGCGAGTAATACTTCTTGTAGCAGTAGGCACAGAAGGATGGGATTGCAGGAGTCTAACCGGAGTGGTGCTACCGCGCAAAGAGACAACGACAAATTTTGTACTACAGACGACCTGCCGATGTTTAAGGGAAGTTGAAAATGCAAAAGACGAAAAGGCACTGATATTTCTCGATACATCAAATTACGATATATTAAGCAATCAATTAAAAGAGAATTATAATTTATCTATTGCAGATTTAAAACCGCAATCATACTTAAATGTACCTGTTATCGTAAGGAAACCAAAACTCGGAAAAATAACATATAATCAGGTTTATAAGAAGTTTACGATAATTTTGAGAAAGGAAATAAATCCGGAAGAAGTATTTAAGCGATTTGATATTTCAAAATTCAAGAAAGCATATCCATACGAATTATTAAAGAAAACGGCAAATATTGGAAAAGACGGATTAAGCGGACAAGTATCTGAAGATGTAAAAAGTAAATATATGACGCTTCACTATTCATTTCAGGATTTAATTTACGACATAGCAAAATATTCATATTTAAAGCTAACTGAATATGATATAGTGACTAAATATTACAAGGCAGTAAAGAAACTTTATTCAATAATACAGGAAGATGCACTGTGGTTCACAAATCACACGACCGAAGATATCATTCAAATAATGATTAAAAGCATAGCGGCAAATCTAATGCCTGACGTTGAATACAAGACAGAAATCATAAAAGAGCCCGTTCATATTGAGCTATTAGAATGGAATATAAAGGAGCCTCAAATATTTTATGGTAACGGAAAATTTATTCCAAAAGTTAAAAAGCAGGATGTATTTCGATTGCAAAAGCACTCTGAAAGACTAACGGAGGATTTTGAAGACGACAATATTGATACACTTGATATAAGTTTTAATTACATACCATACAGATTCGATTCCGATTTTGAAATATCCGCAATTCATGAAATGCTGAAGCTTTCAGAACTAAGAAACCTTGAGGTTTATTTCAACGGCTATAAAGATGAACAACTACAGAACTTTGTAATAAAGACAGATTCAGGGAATTATACACCGGATTACCTTATAATAAAACGAGCACAGGGAAAGAAATATAAAACGAAAGACAATAAAGGTGAGATAGAAAAAATCTTAATCATAGAGACAAAGGGAAAGACATATTACGAAGATTTTAAGCAGAAAGAAAAGTTTATTAATTCCACTTTTTTAAAGCACAACAAAAATTTTCTTTTCAAGTGTTTCGTTGATGAAGACAGAAACGATTTCACTTTACATCTAAAAGAATTAAAAAGTTTAATAAATGAATTATGAAAAAACCTATAACATATAACATCTCACCCGCAAAAGGTCAGGCGCTTTTAAATTTTGAAGGCAGGAGATTTCCGGATACAGTCGAACTATTTGAAACCCAATTGATAGAAGAAGTCCGACCAATAAAGGAGCAAAAGCTGTTCAAGAAGGACAAACAGAATGAACTAAATCCAGATTTCAGGAATTTATTAATTCACGGTGATTGTCTTTCGGCATGTGCTTATTTAAAATCAAAAGACATAAAAGTAGATTTGGTTTATATAGATCCTCCATTTGCGAGCGGAGCTAATTATGCAAAGAAAATTTATTTAAGGAATGGAGTTAGGAGCGAATTAAATAGACAAAGTCAAGAAATTGGCGAGGAAATTATGTATGGAGATATTTGGCAGAAAGAAGATTATCTTAACTGGCTTTATGAAAGATTATCTGCTATTAAATATGTAATGAACAACGAGGCGACTATTTATCTACATATTGATTCTACAATTGGACATTATGTAAAAATATTGATGGACGAAATATTCGGGGATGGTGAATTTGCTGAAATAATTTGGGTATGTGGATTATTAGGCTCCGGTGATTATTATCCAAAATCTCACGAAACTATTTATTGCTATCGAACAGAAAAATCTTATTTTAATTCACCGCAGAAACTCGGATTATCGCCTAGAATAACCGGAGCAATATCAAAAGATAAAAATGGATGGTTTTACACAAGGGGTAGAGAAAGCAGCGGAGGTTCAACTTATCTTAAAACTTATGTTTCCAAAAATCCAAATCTTTCAAAAGAAGAGGCGATCGAAGAAGCAAACAGAACAAGAAACAATCCTGTTTGGAGCGTATGGATGGGAAAAAGTGATTTAGGAAAAGCATTTAACGAAAAAAGTGTTGGGACATATGCATTTACTGAAGAAGAAAATGTTGGGTATTCAACTCAAAAACCAGAGGATTTATTAGAGAGAATAATTAGGGCTAGCTCTGACAAAGGATATATTATTGCAGATTTCTTTTCAGGAAGCGGTGTAACATCAAAAGTAGCAAACGATTTAAAGAGAAAGTTCATAGCTTGCGATATTGGAATTAATGCGATTCAAAGTACACGAGATAGAATTCTCGAAGCAAAAGCAGAATTTGATATACTCAAAATCAATGATGGTGTACGACTCTTTAGGAATCCTGCACAAACAACTGCAAAGATATTCAGTTTAATAGACGGTTTCAAAAATAAAACCGAGCTTGATTTAGGCGATTTCTGGGATGGCGGAATTATAAACAAAAAGGGAAATTATACCCCTATAAAGTTTATTGGCATACACGAAAAGCTTTCAAAAGAACTTATTGACGTAATTCTCGAGCAAGTTTATCAGATTGACGACGAGGTCGAAGGTGTAAAAATTATTTATGCACATAAGGATTTTGAAGTCAGTCAAAACTATATAAACAAAGAAATCAACAAAGTAGGAAAAACCGATTTAAGAGTAGAACTTATTTCGCTTGATGAACTACTCGGACAAAAATCCGATGTATTATTTACTCCCGATACTGCCGAAATCAGCATTAAAAAAGACGGCTCAAAATACAAGGTTGAAATAGAAAACTATTTCAGCAGTTACCTCAAAAATAAAATTGACGACTTCAACGCAAAGAAAGTAAAGAAATCAAAACAAGAGACCATTGAAGAGACCGACGATGAAGAAACCGAACCAAAAGAGAAGTTCAAACCAATTAAAATCAGCGATAAAGGGCTTGAACTTATAGAATCAGTACAATTTGATACAACGCTCAGGAAGGACGGCGTTTGGATTAGCAACCCGGACCTTGAAGACAAAGCAAAGATAAAGGAAAAGATAAAAGGAAAGTACACACTATCAACAAATAAATTCAAAATTAAAATTCGCAACATCGCAGGTGATGAAATTATTATTGATAGTTCTGATTTATAATACTATATAATACTGTTAATTAATATATAATGCTGTTAATTAATTTTAAAATGATATGAAATACAATAATCCTTTAGGAGACAAAATATATTTAAAAAGAACAAAAAGTAGAACTACAGATATCAGAGGTGATTATTTCAGAGATCAGACAGCTATTATTCATTCACGTCCTTTTCGAAGACTTAAAAATAAAACACAGGTTTTTTTTGCACCCAAAGATGACCATGTTTGCACGAGAATAGAACATGTATTTCATGTGGCAACTATTGCGGGTACGATTTGTCGTGGTCTTAATAATTCGAATTTATACAATTTAGATGTTGATATGGCTTTTGCTATTGGTCTCGGTCATGATATTGGTCATTCACCATTTGGTCATACAGGTGAACAAGCAATAAACAATCATTTTGGAAAAAGGTTAAAGAATAAATTTCATCATGAAATAAATAGTTATCGAGTAGTTGAAAAATTAGCAAATAATGGAAAGGGATTAAATCTTACTTATGCTGTACTCGATGGTATTATAAGCCATTGTGGCGAAAATTTTGAACGTTCATTTGAACCTGAAAAAAGCATTAAGAATTTTGATAAAATAGTTGATTTAAAACACTATCCAAATTCTTTTGAGGGTTGTATAGTTAGACATTCAGACAAAATTGCATACTTAGGCAGAGATATAGAAGACGCGCTTGTTGCCAATTTCTTTAAGAAGAAAGATATTCCAAAATTAATTAGTAAAATTATTGGCAGGAGTAATGGTGAGATTATAAACTGCTTGGTTTTAGATATAATTAATAATTCAAAGGAAGGAAAAATACAATTCTCCGAAAAATATACTTCAATTATGAAAGAATTGTATAAATTCAACAAAGATAATATTTATGCAAATCCTATAATAAATAAATATCGTGATTATTGTGAGAATATAATAAAAGTTATTTGTAAACACCTCGAAGACCTTTTTACAAATTACGAATTTAATTTTAATAGTTATTATAAAAGTGATTTAAATTTGGACAAATTATTTGGGAGATATTTAAAAACAATGCAAAGATTTTACGATAAAGAAAAAGAAACATTAAATTATACACATGAGGATTTAAAAATTAGGATTGTTATTGATTATGTAGCCGGTATGTCAGATGTTTATGCTTTGGATTGTATGAAAGAATTAAGCATTCCGAAGCCAATTGAATTTGTCCATATAAAAGCCAAAAAAGATGTTAAAGATGTAAAACGTTATTGAAAGTGTTTTGCAGAAATTGATTTTCAAAAATCAATTATACTCTGACATAATAAGGTGTTGTATATTTTTCAATTTTCCATAGCAAATTCTCATAAGAGATATGGAGTTTAAAAAAGGGGGAGACATAAATAATATCGTCGTTGGGAGTGGGATAATTGTAATGCTACAAATGTAAAACTCTCCCTATGAATCGGGATTTTCAACTATGGAGTTTAGGAAAGATATTTTTGTGCGTTCCCAAAGTAGACTTTGGGAACGAGGGGGAAGGAAGTCGGGATCTTCGAATAGACTTTGAGAACGAGGGTGAAAATGCTTCAACTGAAACAAGATAATAAAATGTCTCATTAACAGGGAGTTTGGAAGGGGGGAATCCATAATTAATAAAGGTATTCGGGTAGGGAAAAAAATGAATTATTTTGGGGAATTTCGGAGAAAAGTTAATAAAAAAACAAAGGAGGTTTTGGTCATAAATTGGATAAAATAAGAAATTAACGGATGTGAAAACTTTGGAAACGCAATGCAGATGCGGGGTTTGATGTGATATCGAAATAAATGAAATATCCTAAAAAAAACCGGAACTTTAATAATTCAGGGCTTTTAAAAAATAATTTTTTTACCTAAAAAAGAAGTTTGATTATTAAAATTAAAAATTGTATTTTTTTCTAAGTAATAAAGATACACATTTATAAATTAAATACAAAAGATATAAATTGAACAGAAACAGAAGAGAAATAGCGAGTATAAAAAGAAGGGAATAAAAAACCCGGGAAGCAAAACACTAAGCGGCGAAGCTTAGAAAGATTGTCCCGAGTTTAATATTGATTGTCATTACTCAAATTTATTCGGTAATTTTTTAAAAGTCAATCTAAAAATCTTCCCAAAAAATTCGGATTAGTCATATTCAGCATAGGCAAGAATGCAATTTCAATTGTTGAGTTATGGCGAAAGAAGTATAATATATTTGTATTAGTTCTTTAAATAGAGTGTTAAAAAGAAAAAACCCGGGAGGACTCGGAAGACTCCAAATCGGACCCGGGGTAATTTGCCTTGGAAATCAAATTTACCCCCAACGAAACTAAGAGTCAATACGGAAATCCCGGATGGATTTTAAATTTTTATTAATTAAAACCATTATGGAAAAAAATGGAAAAAAAGAAACGTATTGATTTTCAAAGCAATCAGGCGAAAATACAGGAAGCATTTGTAAAGTTTTTCAGTAAAAAGAAGAGGAGACCGACAATATGTGAATTGGCGGAATATTCCGGTTTATCTGAAAAAACGGTATTCCGTCATTTAAAGAAGTTAGGATTGCCAAAATTTGTTGATACATACAAGATATTGACAGATAATGTATTAATGGCGCTATATAGCAGTGCAAAAGCCGGCAAGGCACCTGAGGTGAAACTCTGGATGCAGTTAATAGAGGGCTGGAATGAAACAACGGGTGTGAAACATTCGGGCGAAATCAAGATTGATAAAATTAAATTTGTAAGAGTATGAATGTGAAGGTAACGAGCGTTTACGAGAGAAATCACGATTCAAAGGCGGCTATAGTGCTGAACTCAGGCGGTGCGAGAAGTTCAAAGAGTTATTCAATTTGTCAGTTATTTATAACGAAATTTATAAATGAGGATAATAAGAATTTTCTAATTACGAGGAAAACAATGCCTGCTCTTCGGATAACGGCTCTTAAGCTTTTTGTTGATTTGCTGAAGGAGTACGGATATTTTCAGTATGTAGAATACAACAGGACAAACAGGGAATTCAGGTTTAAGAATAATTATTTGTTGGCGACATCGCTTGATGTATCAACAAAGATACAATCAACGAGCTTCAATTACGTCTGGATGGAGGAGGCGGAGGAATTTACGTTTGAGGATTATATAACGCTAAAGACAAGATTGAGCGGGGTGAAGAAGGCGGGAGAAAAGAATCAAATGTTTTTGAGCTATAATCCAAAAAAGGAAAACGGGTATATAAATAAGAAAGTTATGCTTGAGAAGGATATAGAGGTGATAAAGTCATCTTATAAGGATAATCCGCTTTTGAACTCAGAATATATAGAGATTCTTGAGAATCTGAAGGAGCAATCGCCTGACCATTACAAGATATTCACACTTGGAGAATATGCGGTGAATGACGGGATAATTTTTACGAATATAAGAAGCATAGTGAAATATCCGGATGAATTTGAGACGACAATATACGGATTGGATTTCGGATATAACAATCCTACGGCTTTGGTGAAGATAGATGTGAAGGATAAGAAATATTATTTGACGGAGTTATTGTATGAGACGAGGTTGACAAATTCGGATTTAATAGAGCGGTTGAAGGATTTGATTCCGAACAGGAGACACAGGATATATTGCGATTCGGCAGAGCCGGACAGGATAAAGGAGATAAAGGGGGCGGGATTTAATGCAATAGCGGGATTGAAGAATGTGAAGGACGGCATAGATTTTGTGAAGAGGTGCGAGATATTTACAAGGGATGAGAATGTGAATTTGAATAAGGAGGTGGAGGAGTATTCCTGGAGGAAGAACACGGCTGGTGAGGTTTTTGATGAGCCGGTGAAGTATAATGACCATTTTCCGGATGCTATCAGGTACGGGATATATGGGTTTAACAGGGTTAGGGTGCCGAATGTGAGGTGGTTGAATGTGTAAGAGGAAAGAAGTTTATCAAGTTTGTAAAGTTTGTAAAGTTTGTAAAGTAAAAAAAAGAGAAAGAACTTTGGAACACGGTAAGAGCAAGAACATTGGAACACGGAAAACACAGATTAGGCGGATTTTCACGGATAGAGAAGTTTGTAAAGTTTATCAAGTTTGTAAAGTTTATCAAGATTATCAAGTTTGAAAAGTTAAAAGTTGAAAGGAAAAAAAATGATAAAAGAGATAATTAAAAGATTCAGGAAAGGATTTAGCAGTGAGGGGAGAAAGGGATATGGCGAGAATTGGCGGAGTTTTATGCCAACGGGAAGTGATGTAGTAAACGGAGTTTACAAGTCATATTCTTATGCGTGCATAAATGCAAGGGCGGAGAACATTGCAAAGGCGCGGATATATTTGAAGAAGCGAAACGGAGAGGGATATGACGATGTATATAGTCACGGATTTCTGGATATAATAAATAAGCCAAATAATTTTAATCAGAGTTTTGAGATGCTTTTGTATATGGTATCTGCATCGCTTGATATACACGGGAATGCGTTATTATTAATTAAAAGAGGTAAGAGAGAAGAGAGCCTTGGAAGCGAGATAAAGCCGGGGAGAATTAATTCAAGAAAGCCGGAAGGATTGTATTATATGCCATACGAGAACATAAGAATGATAATGAATAAAGAAAACAGCAGGATAGAATCATACGAGTACAGGGAGGGGAACAATGTGTATATGATACCTGAGCGAGATGTGATTCATTTTCTTGTGCCATCGCCGGGAAGTAATATAAAGGGGAAGCCGATTTCGGCGGCATTTAATTTCACACTGGATATTGATTATTATCAGAATTTATTTCAGAGGAGTTTTTATATAAACAATGCTTCAATAGGTTTGATATTGGAGAATGAGGAGCAAATGGTAGATGAACAGTTAGAGAGAATTGAAACGCGTTTACAGCAGAAATTTACGGGAGTGGAAAAATCGGGAAAGCCATTGATATTGGAGGGCGGATTAAAGGCAAGTTCATATAAGCCATCGGTGAAGGATGTCGAGATGCTTCCTTCGAGGAAGATGATAAGGGATGAAATTTTGGCAATTTACAGGGTGCCGAAAGTGATTTTGGGAATACTGGAAGATGTGAATTATGCGGGGTCGAAGGAGGCATACAGGATTTTTAATGAGTACACTATAAAGCCATTTGCGAAAATATGTATAGAGTCGAAATTGAATATTTTTTTGCAGGAAAATTACGAAGAGGTTTTGAAACTGACGATGGAATACGAATTTGAAACGGACAGGGCATTGCAGTTGAAAGCATTTGAAGTTTACAGGAAATATGATATTGCATCCATAGATGAGATAAGGGAGATAGAGGGATTTGGAAAGAGAAGGAGCAAGAATTAAGAATTAAGAATTAAGAATAAAGAATATTGAACCATAAATTAAAAAACAAGAAAGGAAAAAAAATGGAAACACAGAAAGTGAAAGAAATTTCGGGAGAAATCACCGAAAAGAACATCAACAGGGATGAAATGACGATAACTCATTTTATCACGACAAAAACGCCAGACAGATACGGCGAGATAGTGGAACCGCTTGGCTGTGATGAGAAAGAATACAGGAAAAACCCTGTAGTATTTTTCGGGCATCGTTCGAGAGATTTACCAATTGCAAAAAATGTAAGACTGATTTACGAGGAGAATGGAATCATTGCGGTGACGAAATTCGACGAGAGCGAATATGCAAAGGATATATTCAGGATGAATGCGGAGGGATATTTGAACAGCTGGTCAATAGGATTTGTACCGATTGAGCCGCCGAAGCTGAAGGAAAAATACTTAGTATTTGAGAAGTGGAAGCTGCTTGAATATTCATCGGTACCAATTCCGGCAAATCCCGATGCAGTAAATCTGATGTTAAAGGAAATAAAAAACGAAAGGGTGAGAGAGATATTTGAACAAGAGGAAAGAATGAGGAAATACTATGAAGATGAATTTTTGAAGAAGATGGAAACACACAAGAAAGAAACGGAAGAAATGGTTGAAGAAAAAATAAGACAATTCGAGCATAAATTGGTTTCGAAACTTTTACAAACAAATAAAAACAAATTAAATGAAAAATGAAAATCTTAGAACTCTGGACGAGCTTGACACCAGACAAAAAGAAAATCCTTTTGGGGATTACAAGGTCAAGAGCAGCAACACCGAATCTGAAAGCAAGGAATTCAGACAATTTATCAAGAGCATAGTTTACAAGAAGCCTGAGCTAATGCCTGATAATTTAAAATCAAATTATCTAAATGAGACGACATCGGCGGACGGCGGATATACGGTACCGATTGAGTTTTATGATAAGATAATGATGAATGTTCAGGAACAATCGGTAATAAGGCAAAATGCAACTATTGTAAAAACGGAAGCGAAGGAAGTACAAATACCAAAACTTTCGAGTGCCTCAACTTTTTCATTTGTAACTGAGGGTTCGCAGAAGGCAGTATCAAATCCTGTATTTTCGCAAGTCAGGTTAACAAGAAAGGACGGCGGATTTATAATATTGCTTTCAAGGCAGTTAATTGAAGATTCAGAGTTTAATATTTTGAATTTTCTTACTGATATGGCTTCGAGAATTATTTCAAACGCTTACGATTCGGCGGGATTCAAGGGAACTTCCGGAGTAATAACGGGAATACTGGATTCGGAATATGGAGCGACTGAGATAGTAGCGGCAGGCGGAACACCGAACTCGATAGTATATGATGATATTTTGAAATGTATATCGGCGGTACCGAGTCATACACTTCCGAAGTCAAAAATATATATGCATCGTTCAATGCATGGCTATTTGAGAAGGTTGAAAGATGAGACAGGCAGATATATAATTTCGCCGGACGAGAGAAAATCAATGACGATGGAAGGATTTCCGGTGGTATTATCAGACAATATGTATTCATATTCGGAGTCGGCGTTATCGCGCGGATACATTGCATTTGGAGATTTATCAACGGTGATGCTTCACGAGAGGAAGAATCTGGAAATAAGCGTTAGTGATTCGGCATCGGTAAACATCGGCGGTACACAGATAAATCTATGGCAGCAGGGACTTGTAGGATTGAATTTCGGAGTGAGCTTCGATATTAAATCCGTATTTCCCGAGAACATTGCAGTGATACAGACAGCGGCAGAATAATTAAAGGGGAGTCCCTTCGGGGACTCCGATTTTTTAAAAAAATAAAACAAAGAAATGAAATATATAGTAATTAAGAAATTTCACGAAGATTTTATAACATTAATGCCGGGAGATATGATTGAGCTGACGGAGGAAAGGGCGAGGCATTTGAGGGAGCACGTAAGGGAAGCAGAAGAGAGAGAGAAAGTAAAGCCAAATACGAAGAAAGGAAGGAAGAAATGATAACGATAGAGGAATTCAAGCATTATTTAAAAATTCCGGATGTGATACCGGAGGATGAGACTGCATTTATCAAAGATTGCATATATGCGGCGGTTGATGAGATGAATATTTTCACTAACCGGGTTTTGGTTCAGCTTGACAGTGACCTTACGATTTCACTGACGGAGATGACTGAATATTACGACGGATATGATACGAATATACTTTATTTGAATAATCATCCTTTAATAAATTTCGGAACGGGAACGAATGAGCTGATGTATCTTGAGAACGATACGGAGTGGAAGAATATTTTGAAACCGCCAGATACGATAGCAGATTCGGTGCTTGTGCTTGCTTACGGGAAGCTTGTTTTGCAGAAGGGGTATATTTTTCCGGAGGGAGTTAAGAATATAAAGGTGAAGTATAAGAGCGGGTATACGGCTGAGACACTTCCGCCGGATTTGAAGCGGATATGTTATGAGTTTGCGGCGTATAAGTTTTTTAACAGTAATTATGCGGAGACATCGAGGCTTGGGATAGAGTTCAGGGATGATAGTTCGGGGAACAGGGTTAGATATATGCGGAGGGAGACGGAGGGGGCGTTGAGGAGGTATAGGAGGAGAGTGGTGTAGAGCAATTAAGAATTAAGAAATAAGAACTTTGGAAGAGCAAGAACTCTGGAACACGGATGACGCCGATTAGACGGATTTACGCGGATTTTAAAGAAATAGGC
>CALKAJ010000222.1 GCA_937983305.1 uncultured Ignavibacteriota bacterium
CGACCACCGAGATCTACACTCTTTCCCTACACGACGCTCTTCCGATCTTCAAATACCGGCGGACAGATGTCAAAATCAACCGGCTTTGGTGCAGTTGCAAAATTTGCGGCTTCCGGAAAACCTACTGCAAAAAAAGATCTCGGTATGATGGCAATGAATTATGGTAATGTTTATGTGGCTAAAGTAGCTATGGGTGCAAATGACCTTCAATGTCTGAGAGCTTTTCTTGAAGCGGAAGCATATAACGGTCCCTCAATTATAATCGCCTACAGCCATTGCATTGCTCACGGTATTAATATGAGCAAAGGAAACGAAAATCAAAAACTTGCAGTTGACAGCGGATACTGGCAGTTATTCAGATATAACCCTGAATTAACAATGCAGGGACAGAACCCGCTTAAACTTGATTCGGGTCCCGGAAAAATCAAATTTGAAGATTATGCATACAAAGAGAACAGATATAAAATGCTTACAAAATCAGATCCTGAAAATGCACGGAAACTGCTTGAACTGGCACAGGAAGATGTTATTGAAAGAAGAAAGCTTTACGAAAAACTTGCTTCCGATATTAATAAGTAATTTTTAAAAAATTAAAATTAAACAAAGTGGATTTAAAAACTAAGTATATGGGATTAGAGCTGAAGAACCCGCTGGTTCCTTCAGCTTCCCCGCTTTCAAAAGATCTTGGAGCAGTTAAAGCTCTTGAAGATGCAGGCGCATCTGCCATTGTAGTTTATTCTCTTTTTGAAGAGCAGATAAAACACGAAGCCGAAGAATATGAACATTTTATGACTTATGGAACCGAAAGTTTTGCAGAAGCTTTAAATTACTTTCCGGAACAAAACGAATATTTTCTTGGTCCTGAGGAATATTTGAATCACATTCGCAAGATAAAAGAAACAGTTTCTATTCCGGTGATTGGAAGTCTTAACGGCATCTCGAAAAGCGGCTGGATGAAATACGGCAAACTTATTGAAGAAGCCGGTGCTGACGGACTCGAGCTAAACATATATCAGGTTGCCGCAGATATGAATAAAGAAGGAAGCACTATTGAAGAAATATACGTCAGGGATTTAAAAGCTATAAAAAATTCCCTTAAAATTCCTGTAGCAATGAAGCTCAGCCCTTATTTTTCATCTATGGCAAATATGGCTAAAAGACTTGATGAAGCCGGTGCAGATGCACTTGTTTTGTTCAACAGGTTTTATCAGCCGGACTTTGACCTCGACAATCTTGAAGTTGTTCCTAATATTGTGCTCAGTAACAATTGGGAACTCAGACTTCCGTTGAGATGGCTTGCAATTCTTTATGGAAAGATAAAAGCTTCACTTGCGGCTACAAGCGGCATTCAAACTCATTATGACGTAATAAAAGTTATGATGGCAGGAGGAGATACCGCTATGATTTGTTCTGAACTGTTGAGAAATGGAACAATCAGAATTAAAGAGATACTTGGCGGTCTTGAGAAATGGATGGAAGAAAACGAATATGATTCAATAGATATGATGAAAGGAAGTCTGAGCCAGAAGTCTGTTGCAGACCCGGCGGCTTTCGAAAGAGCAAACTATATGAAAGCTCTTAATAACTATAAAATGAATTGATATATTTTCTGTAATCCCGTATAAACGGGACTCTGACGACACAACTGTTACTTTATAAACATTTTAAACTAAGTATATGAATAATCCGTATGCATTGGCAAACCCGATATCTGTCTTCTTAAATAAACCAAAAGAAGATTTCACCCGGGAAGATTTACTAAAAGTCATTGAGAAAAAAAATATTGAAAGAATTACTTTTCATTATACGGCTCTTGACGGAAAATTAAAAGAGCTTCAGATTCCTCTCCCGGCAAGAAGTAATGCAGAAATTGTTTTAACCGAAGGCGAAAGAGTTGACGGCTCTTCATTGTTTAAAGGAATGGTTGATACAGGTTTATCGGACTTGTATATCGTACCTGTATGGGAATCGGCATTCCTGAATCCTTTCATCCCGGGCAGTCTTGATTTTGTTTGCAGATATCTTACTTCTGACGGACAGCTTGCTCCTTTCACTCCTGATAACGTTCTTTTAAATGCGTACGATGACCTGAAGAAAAAAACCGGTCTCGAGCTTCATACATTCGGCGAACTGGAATTTTATCTTTTCTATAAACCTGAACAGTTTTTATATATTCCCCCAAAACAAGCCGCTTATCATTCATCTGCACCCTTTGTAAAAACAAGCAAAGTACTTGCCGAGATGCTTAAAGAGATAACTCAGATAGTTGGTCTTGTTAAATATGCTCACAGTGAAGTAGGATTTATTGATTTAATTGAAAGTGCTTCGGAAGAGATTAACGGAAGAACCGGAGAGCAGGTTGAGATTGAACTCCTTTCCGTACCCGCTCCTGAAGCTGCCGACAGCATAGTTATTTCAAAATGGCTTATAAGAAATATTGCCGCAAAATATGGTATGATTGCCACCTTTACACCTAAACTCGAAGAGGGTATTGCAGGCACCGGTATGCATATACATACTAAGCTGAAGAAAAACGGTAAAAATGTTATGACTGACAAAAACGGTAATCTTTCCACAGAAGCAAAGAAACTTATCGGAGGTCTTTGTGATTATGCCGATTCGTTAACTGCTTTTGGAAATACAGTTGCTTCTTCCTATTTAAGACTTGTACCAAATCAGGAAGCACCTACTCAGGTTTGCTGGAGCGACAGCAACCGAAGTGCAATGATAAGAGTTCCGCTTGGATGGTCAAAAATAAGCAACCTTGCTTCAGTTGTTAACAAAGGACACAAAAGTACTCCCCTCGAAATTGACAGTATGCAAACTGTTGAAATCAGAACACCTGACGGAAGTGCAAATTCGCATTTGTTAATGGCAGGAATTACAACCGCTGTAGGTTATGGATTTGAAAATAAAGATTCACTTGCAACCACCGAAAAGCTGTACATTAAAGGCAACATTCATAAAGATAAATCATTGAGCAAAGATCTTGCAAAACTTCCTTCAAGTTGCGCCGAATCTGCAAAGATAATGAGGATGAAACGCTCACTATACGAAAGAAACGGAATTTTTCCGGCAAGCGTTATTGATTATGCGATTAATGCTCTTGAATCTGAAAATGACAAAGAACTGCAGAGACATTTATCCGAGCTTTCCGGAAAAAACCGTGCAATCGAAATAAAAAGAATTATGCACAAGGATTTGCATAAGAATTGATAATTAAATAATTAAATTATATTTTTTGGTTCCGGAATAGAATTTCGGAACCATTTTTTTTGTTTAAAAAAGTGATATAACTCATTTAACAATTAGAATTTAATATTAAATCAAAATGGACAAAACGACATTTAAAGAAAAACAGCTCGAAAAAATCAAATTCATTGATGATGTGTTTAAAATGATTAAGGAAAAAGAAGTAAAAATGATTGACCTTAGATTCGTTGACCTGCCCGGGCAATGGCAGCATTTCACAATTCCCATTGACCAGCTCTCAAAAGATGTATTTTTTGAAGGACTCGGATTTGACGGCTCTTCGATAAGAGGATGGAAAGCAATTAACGATTCCGATATGCTTGCATTCCCTGACCCTTTCACTGCAAAGATTGACCCATTTATGCAGCCAAATACACTGATTATGATTTGTGATATTACAGATACTGTTGACTTACAAAGTTACGACCACGACCCCAGATATATTGCAAGAAAAGCTGTTGACTATATGATTTCAAGCGGATTTGCCGATACTGCTTATTTCGGTCCCGAAGCAGAATTTTTTATTCTTGACCATGTTGCTTATAACGTTAATGAATATTCAAGCTGGTACAGAATTGATTCACGCGAAGGTTTCTGGAATACCGGCTCTGAAAATGAAGCCAACCTCGGACATAAAATAAGGATGAAAGAAGGTTATTTCCCGGTTCCTCCTGCAGATGCAACTCACGATGTAAGAACTGCAATTGTAGAAAATCTTATGTCCGTTGGAATAGAAGTTGAACGTCAGCACCACGAAGTTGCTACGGCAGGCCAGGCAGAGATTGATTTTAAATACAGTCACTTGCTTGATTGCGCCGATAAACTTATGATGTTTAAATACATTGTTAAAAATACTGCAAAAGCAATGGGCAAAACCGCAACCTTCATGCCTAAACCAATTTTCGGAGATAACGGAAGCGGAATGCATGTTCACCTTTCACTATGGAAAGACGGTAATAATTTATTCTTCGGAAATGAATATGCGAATCTTTCGGAAACAGCTTTATATTTTATAGGTGGACTTCTTCATCACGCTCCTGCAGTACTCGCTTTTACAAATCCCACAACAAATTCTTATAAAAGGCTTGTACCCGGCTATGAAGCACCGGTAAACCTTGTATATTCAAAGAGTAACAGAAGTGCGGCAATCAGGATTCCGATGTACTCCAACAACCCGAAAGCAAAGAGAATTGAATTCCGTTCACCAGATGGAACTGCAAATCCATATCTCGCATTTTCCGCAATGCTGCTTGCCGGACTTGACGGGATTAAAAATAAAATTCATCCCGGAGATGCTGTTTCGAAAGATATGTTCCATCTTTCGCACGACGAAACAAAAAAAATCAGACAGGCACCTGAAAATCTTGAACAGGCACTTCATTCGCTCGAAAAAGACTACGCTTTTCTCAAAGAAGGAAATGTTTTTACGGACGAGTTAATTAACACCTGGATAGAATATAAATTTGAAAAGGAAATCAAACAGATTGCTTTAAGACCGCATCCGTATGAATTCCACTTATATTATGAAATGTAGTTTATAGGGCAGGGTTAAAACCCTGCCTCTAACTTAATTACAAAAATCTTCTATATTAATTTTTCTTTCGCAGAGATGTAAATCTTCTGCTTCGTTTGTTGCTATTATTAAAATTCCCCTTTGTTTTTGTTCTTCGGCTATTGAATATGCAATTTCAATCCCGTCTTTATCGAGATTTGTTCTCGGTTCATCCATAAATAAAATTTCAGGCTCACTTAATATCGAAAATGCCATTTTCAATCTCTGTTTCATTCCTGACGAATAATTTTTGATAAGGTCATTTCTTCTGCTGAACAAGTTTACCCTTTCAAGCAAACTGTTTATCCTTTCGATTACAACTTTCTTCTCCGGACTTTTGTTTTTTAGTTTGTAAAAAAACTCAAGATTCTCAAAGGCATTAAGCTCATCGTACAGATTAAGATATGGCGCTACCAGCCCGATGTGCTTATACCTCTTTTCCTGTTGGATTTCTTTCCCTTCAATTTTCATTATCACTTTCCCGGAGCTTTCTCTTATCAGATTAGAAATAACCTTTATCAATGTTGATTTTCCGGTTCCGTTTCTCCCTGTTATTGCAAGTGAATCGCCGCTGTTTAAGCATAAATCAAGGTTTTTAAATATTATCTTGTTTATAAATTTCTTTGATAAACCTTCGCATTGAAGTTCTACGCTCTTCATTTCAGTTTTTATCTTTTCCTTTTTGCTCTTTTATCCTTTGCTCTCTTCTTTTTAAAGCCGCGCTGTATCTTTTTATTTCTTCTTCCGATTCCGGAATTACTTCTGAGACCTCAATAGGTTTTCGGGTTACAGGGTGGATACTTACAAATGTAAGATATGCACTGTTTGAATGGGAAACTTCTCCCGTATGTATATCTTCGACTTCAACCTTGACACCTACTTCAAGTGAAGTTTTAAATGCTCTGTTTACTGAAGCTTTGAGTAAAACGATATCTCCAAGTCTGACAGGTTTATGAAACGAGAGATTATCCACTGCTGCAGTAACGCACACATTATTCGTATGCCTCGCTGCTGCCAATGCGGCAGCTATATCAATCCAATGCATCAACCTTCCTCCGAGTAGATTACCAAGCATATTGGTATCATTCGGAAGAACAAGTTCCGTCATTTCTACTTTCGATTGACTTACTTTTTTTCTTTTATCTTCCATTTTTTTCGTTAATATTTTTTACGAAGATTAACTACGGAATTATAAAATTCGCTTTCTTTATACTTTGCAACAAATTTATCCATTTCGTCTTTCGCCTCCGAATATTTTTTCTTTGCTAACAGTGCATTAATCCTGCCATAAGCCGCATTATCAACATAATCGGTATCAAAATAATCTTTCAGAACTATGTCATAATAAACAAGTGCCGCCCTGTAATCTTCCATCGTCATATATAAATCGGCTGATTTAATTTCTTTAAAGGCAAGTTTATTTCTTAATTCCTTGATCTTAATACTGGCAAGCTCGGCATCTTTATGCTTTGGAAACAGCACCATAAAATTCTGAAATTCAGTTATTGCATATCTGGTATATGTCTGGTCAAGGTCATAGTCAGGCGATAGTTCATAATAACACATTGCCAGATTGAACCTCGCATCCGGATAAAATTCGCTTGACGTAAAATTCCTTATCATATTCTCGAATTCATAAGCAGCAAGGATGTAATCACCTCTCTTGTAATAACTCATTCCGAGATAGTATTGTGATTTATCGCTCACAGAGGAACCTGAAAATTTGATTTTTATAAAAGAAAAATCTTCAATTGCCTGAAGATAATCTTTATCATCATAAGATTTTTTTGCCGTTTGATAAGCTTTCTCCGGATCTTCAGTGTTTACATTGGTCTTATTTGCGGAAATACATCCTGCTATAACAATCACAGGAACAATCAGCAAATATAAAACAAATTTTTTAATCATATAAATTTTTAATTTTATTTACTTCTTATTGAATAAAACAAAATAATTGCAATTGCCGAAACTGTTGCCACTATTAAAGGAACTATCAATCTTTCTCCAAAACTGCCTTCGGGTACTTTACCTTTTGCAAACTCATCGGCTCCATATTCAACATCCGGAATATTATCATAAGGTATTTTATCGTCATATTTTTTATAGAACACGTCTGAATAAATAGAACTGTCGTTGCTTGTTAGCTTAACATCATAATTTATTGTCAGCTCTCTTAATATTTCCTTTTCTTTTATAGGGTTATTACCCGCACTCTTGTAAACTGTTTTTAAGTTCAGGTTATTAAAAAACATCTTGTAATCGGGTTTTACATTTATCTCTCCGGTTATAAACTTAAAATCCGGAAAAGTTTTCCTAAGATTCAGTACTACATAATCAAACTTCTTATTTTTTTCCGCACTACTTACAAAATAAATCTTATCTTTACCCGATATGGTAAGAATATCCGTTAATTTGTTTAATCCTTCATTTAAAAGAGCCGTAAAAATTTTATCGTTATCAACTATGCCTGCAGGCTGTCCGTTAACGGTACACTGAAATAAAAGAAATATTAATAATATTAAAGCAAATTTACTCAAATCATATTAGCTGTAAATACCTCTTAACTTCAATGCAGTTGAAACCTTCTCTATTGCATAAATGTACGCACCTATTCTCATAGATGTTTCTTTTTCAAGAGCAGTCAAATATACAAATTCAAACGCTTCATTCATCATTCTGTTCAGTCTGTTGTTAATATCTGCTTCATCCCAGAAATATCCGAGACGGTTCTGGACCCACTCGAAATAAGAAACTATCACGCCGCCTGAATTTGCAAGTATATCGGGAATTACCATAATACCTTTATCCGTTAAAATCTGGTCTGCATCTGCTGCTGTTGGACCGTTAGCTCCTTCAACTATAAGTCTTGCCTTAATTTTAGATGCATTGAGTGAGGTAATCTGGTCTTCTCTTGCGGCAGGTATCAAAATATCGCATTTTAATTCAAGCAGTTCTTCATTAGTAATTTTTTCTCCGAAGTTTCCGCCTTCAAGCACTTTATTTTTCTGTACGAATTCAATTGCCTTATTAATGTTTATTCCTGACTCGTTATAATATCCTCCTGAAACATCACTGATTGCAATTATCTTCGAGCCTTGCTCAGCCATTAATTGAGCGCTAACCGAGCCGACATTTCCAAAGCCCTGAATCACTGTTGTAGTTTCTTCCGGATTTAATCCCTTTTTCTTTAATGCCGCTAATGTTGCAATCATTACGCCTCTTCCGGTTGCTTCTCTTCTTCCTCTTGAGCCGCCTATTATTATTGGCTTGCCGGTTACTACTCCGGTTACAAATTTCCTTTGATGCATCGAATATGTGTCCATAATCCACGCCATTATCTGTTCATTTGTATTCATATCCGGTGCGGGTATGTCATTATCGGGTCCGAATATTTCAAGCAGGTTAGCTGTATATCTTCTTGTGATTTTTTCAAGTTCAGACATTGAAAGTTTTGAAGGGTCACACTTTACACCGCCTTTTGCACCTCCGAAAGGAAGATTTGCAATCGCACATTTCCAGGTCATCCACGCTGAAAGTGCCTTCACTTCATCGAGGTCAATATCAGGAGCAAACCTTACGCCGCCTTTTGAGGGTCCCAGAGCAGTATTGTGAATAACTCTGTATCCTTCAAACGCAACTACTTTTCCATTATCCAATTGTATCGGAATTGAAACGATTACCTGCTTTACAGGTGATTTGAGATAATTATAAATACCTTCATCAAGATTAATAATTTCGCATGCCTTATCAAATCTTGCGAGCATTGATTCAAAGGGGTTTTCTGAATCCTTTTTATAAGGAGCAGGTTCTTTATATTGTTCAGCCATATATTAATTTACATTTTTTTAATAACAATTAAATTAACACTTACTCTGTGCTTTATCAAGGGATTAAATTCCTGTATTTTGAAAAAATTTCTTCCACTGCAATTTTTCCCTGAATATCTTTCAAGTTTGCAGGCTCAATATGGATAATTGTAAAAGATTTTATGTAGTTAAAGGGAATAATGATGATAAAACGAACCTGATTTAGGTCATACATTTGATATTGAAAAATCAATTTTAATTTCATAATTTACAAGTTCTAATTGAGGGCGGTTAGCTCAGTTGGTTAGAGCGCTACGTTGACATCGTAGAGGTCATTGGTTCGAATCCATTACCGCCCACAATTTTTTTATAAAAAATATTCAATTAACCGCAAAAGTGCCGGAAATTATTAAAATATCGTTTCCGGATAATTCCGTTAGAGAGTTTAAAACCGGAATTACCGGACTGGAAATTGCGAAAAGCATAAGCGAAAGGTTTGCTCAGTTCGTTCTTGCCGCAGATTTTAACGGAAAACCCATAGACCTTAATATTCCCATAAAAGAGGATGGACTTATTGTTTTTTACAAGTTTGACTCCCCAAGAGGTAAAGAGGTTTTCTGGCATACTTCCTCCCATATGATGGCACAGGCAATTGAAGAGCTTTTCCCCGGTGCTAAATTTGGTGTTGGTCCCGCAATTGAAAGCGGTTTCTATTATGATGTTGATTCTAATGTTAAGTTTACCGAAACAGAAATAAAGAAAATTGAAGCAAAGATTCTTGAAATAGCATCAAGAGATATTAGCCCGCAAAGAATTGAAATGAATCGCCTTGATGCAATTGAATTTTTTAAATCCAAAAGACCTGATGAATACAAAGTAGAAATACTTGAAGATATTGCCAAAGATGAAGAAACTGTTTCGATTTACAATCAGGGTGAATTTACAGACCTTTGCAGAGGTCCTCATCTGCCCTCAACTTCAAAAGTTAAAGCTGTTAAATTGCTTTCTGTTTCCGGCTCCTACTGGAGAGGAAACGAAAAGAATAAAATGCTTCAAAGAATTTACGGAATTACATTCCCTTCTAAAAAAGAGCTTGATGAATATGTTAATTTACTCGAAGAGGCAAAAAAGAGAGACCATAGGAAAATCGGTACCGACCTTGAACTATTTATGTTTCATGAGGTTAGCCCCGGAGCACCTTTCTGGCTGCCGAACGGAATGATAATGTTCAGAGAACTTGAGAAGTTCATTAGGGAGCTTCAGGATAAGCAAGGCTATGATGAAATCAACACACCGATTCTTGTGAAAGAACGTCTTTTCAGACAATCAGGACATTCAGACCATTACCTTGAGAATATGTATAAAATGGATGGCGAAGGCGAGCCGATGTATTTGAAACCTATGAATTGCCCGGAAGCCACTCTTGTTTATTCATCAAAAATCAGAAGCTATAAAGATTTACCGATTAAACTTGGTGAAATCGGCAGACTCCACAGAAATGAAATTAGCGGTGCACTTGGAGGAATGTTAAGGGTAAGGCAAATTACTATGGACGATGCACATATCTTCTGTACTCCTGAACAAATTCAACAGGAAATTACGGGTGTTCTGAGTCTTGTAAAGAATTTTTATGCACCTTTCGGTTTCTCACCGAACTTTAACCTCTCAACCAGACCTGATGAAGCAATGGGTGAAGTGGAAGTATGGAATGCCGCAGAGGATGCATTGAAAGCCGCACTTGAAGCAAACAGCTTAAATTATGTCATAAACGAAAAAGACGGTGCCTTCTATGGTCCGAAAATTGATATACAAATAAAGGATGCTTTAAACAGAAACTGGCAGCTCGCAACCATACAGCTTGACTATAATCTGCCTGAAAGATTTGACCTTACTTATGAAGGCAGTGACGGAAAAAAACACAGACCTGTTATGATTCACAGAGCAATAATGGGAAGTCTCGAAAGATTTATGGGAATTATAACCGAGCATTTTGCAGGTAACTTCCCGTTATGGATTGCACCGGTACAGATAATTATTCTAACAATTACCGACAATCAGAAAGAATATGCCGAAGAAATTTATAAGGATTTATTAAACAATGATATAAGAGTACAGCTTGATTTAAGAAACGAAAAAATCGGATATAAGATAAGGGAAGCAGAAAATAAAAAAATCCCGTTTATGATTGTGATTGGAGAGAAAGAGAAGGAAGAAAAGAAAATTGCGGTCAGGTTACACCAAAAAGGTGATATAGGAAAATTTGAATTGAAGAATTTTATAGAAAAGGTTAAATTATTGGTTTCACAGAAATCTTTTAACTACGATTCTATAAATAAATAAAGGAATAAATAGATTAAAGAAAAGGAACACAAAGAGCGTATAAACAGAGAAATCACAGTACCACAAGTGAGAGTGATTGATGAAAACGGTAACTCGCTCGGCATCATGAATACTTATGACGCCATCTCAACAGCGTTTTCAAGAGGTTTCGACCTTATAGAAATAGCTCCCAAATCCAAACCTCCTGTTTGCAGGATTACGGATTACGGAAAATATTCATATGAAAAGCAGAAAAGAGAAAAGCTTTCCAAAAAGAATCAATCGGTTATGGTTGTAAAAGAAATAAGATTTAATGCCAACACCGATAAACATGATACAGAGTTTAAATGCAAACACATACGACAGTTTTTATTGGACGGTCACAAAGTGAAAGCAAGCGTTGTTTATAAAGGAAGAATGATTACGCATCCGGAAATCGGGCAGAAACTTATGAATGAAGTTTTGGATAAACTTAAAGATATAGGAAAAGTTGAGTCACCTCCAAAAATGGAAGGTAAAATGCTGATGACATATCTCGTGCCGGATAAAGCTAAAATTGCATCATTAAAGGATAAGGGAATTACTCCTTCCGTGGATGCATTGCAGGAAGTTAAACCCGGAGAAGAAAAAGATAAGATACAGGAAAAAACAGAAATTAAACACGAAACTAATTAAATAAATGCCAAAAGTAAAATCAAACAGGGCAGCAGCTAAAAGATTCAAAGTTACTGCCACAGGAAAACTGAAAAGAGAGAAATCTCACAGGAGTCACATCTTAACAAAGAAATCCGCAAAAAGGAAAAGAAAATTAAGAAGTGCAACTCTCGTCTCCGATGGAGATTCAAAGAGAGTTATTAATATGATTCGTCCTGCTTTATAGAATCATTTTAACAAGAAGAGGTTCATAAATATCCCATTGGATTGCCTCAATTTTAAAAACTTAAAAGAAGAAACAAATGCCAAGATCTAGAAACAAAGTTGCATCACACAAAAGACGGAAAAGGATACTTGACCAGGCTAAAGGATATGTCGGTGCAAGAAGCAAAGTCTATACAACTGCGAAAAACGCCGTTGAAAAAGGCTTAACACACGCCTATAAAGACAGAAAACAGAAAAAGAGAGTCTATAGAAACCTGTGGGTTACACGTATTAATGCAGCGGCAAGAATGAACGGAACATCTTACTCAAAACTAATTGGTGCATTGCATACTAAAGGTATTGATATTAACAGGAAAACTCTCGCTGATTTAGCTTATAACAACATTGAAGCTTTCAACGAAATTGTAAAAGCTGCAACAAATTAATTTTATTTGCACAAATGTGATTTAAGAAGGTCTGCTAATACGCAGACCTTTTTCATTTAGTATTAAACTTAACTTGCTTATATTTCAAAAATTTATTAATTCGATATGCTTGAGATAATTGAAAAAATAAAAGCGGACCTTGAAAAGGCAAAAACCCTGATTAAAGATAACGAATCCCTTGAAGAATTCCGGCTGAAATACCTGAGCAGAAAGGGTTTGTTCAGTTCCCTTTTTGAAGACTTTAAGGCGCTACCCGGCAGTGAAAAAGGAAAGGTCGGAAAGATTCTCAATGAAACGAAAAATTTTGCTCAGAATATTTTTGATACTTTCAGCGAATCACTCAACAAAAATAAATCTTATTCTGATAAAGATTATTCGCTTCCCGGAAAAACTTATAACACAGGGTCAAAGCACTTAATTTCTCAGGCGCTTGATGATATTACGGCAATATTCAGGAAAATTGGTTTCAGCGTTTACGAAGGTACTGAAATAGAAGATGAGTTTCATAATTTTGATGCTCTTAACACTCCGGACTATCACCCATCGAGAGATATGCAGGATACATTTTACCTCAAAGGCGATTTTGAGAAAAGATATCTGCTTAGAACACACACTACTCCCGGACAAATTCACCTTATGAAAAATTATAAACCTCCTATCAGAGCAATATTTCCGGGAAAGGTCTTCAGGAATGAAGCAATCAGCGCCCGTGCTCTTGGAATGTTTCATCAGGTTGACGGTCTTTTTGTTGATACGAATGTTACTTTTACCGATTTAAAAGGAACAATGGATTTCTTCGCAAAAGAATTTTTTGGTAAGGATTTAAAGACAAGATTAAGACCAAGTTATTTCCCGTTTACGGAACCATCTGCAGAAATGGATGTTGAGTGTTATTTGTGTAACAGTAAGGGATGCAGAATTTGTAAATATACGGGATGGCTTGAAATTCTCGGCTGTGGCATGGTTGACCCAAGCGTTTTTGAAGCTGTTAATCTTGACCCGGAAAAGTATTCAGGATTTGCGTTTGGAATAGGCCTCGAAAGAACTCTTATGATAAGGCATAATATTCCCGATATAAGAATGTTCTACGAAAACGATATAAGATTTTTAAAGCAATTTTAATTTATAAACAATCTAAAGGAGAAATAAATTGAGTAAAATTTATTTTTTATTTGCCGTAATAATTTTTTCGGCATTTATATTAAACGGCTGCGGCAACGAAGAAAAGCCGAAAACCGAAGTTAAAAAAGATACAGTAACAAAGCAAGAAACACAACAAACACCGCAAACACAGGAAACAAAGAAAGACAGTGTTGTAAAAAAAGATGACCCGTTTGCTGACGGTGAAAATACAATCGAAATGGTTACAAATATGGGCACCATAAAGATTAAGATGTTTTATGAAAAAACACCCGTTACCTGCGAACACATCAAATCACTTGTAAACAAAGGATTTTATGACGGAATTATTTTCCATAGAATTATTGACGGATTTATGATTCAGGGCGGCGACCCAACCGGCAAAGGAAACGGCGGCTCCGGAAAGAAAATCAAAGATGAATTTGTTTCTGATTTAAAACACACAAAAGCAGGAATTGTTTCTATGGCAAATGCAGGACCTAATACAGGCGACAGCCAGTTCTTTATATGTCTTGGACCTCAGCCGCATCTTGACGGAAAACATACCGTATGGGGTGAAGTAACCTCAGGTATGGATGTCGTAAAGAAAATGGGAAAAGTGAAAACTGACCCAAGCGACAGACCTGTTGACGAAGTCAAAATCAAAGAAGCCAAAATGGTTTCCAAATAAACTAACTGACGGATATGAGAAGGATAATATTATCTTTATTTCTGCCGTTTCTTTTATTATTAATTTCTTGTAAAGGAGAACAAGCATTGACAGAAAAAAAAGACATCGTTGTAATGGAAACAACGCTTGGAACATTTAAATTTAAATTGTTCCTTGATAAAACACCTGTAACAGCAGGCAGAATTAAAGAATTAATTGAGCAAGGTTTTTATAACGGAATTGTTTTTCACAGAGTAATTGACGGTTTCGTAATTCAAGGCGGCGACCCTCTTGGAAACGGTACCGGCGGCTCAGGAAAAGTTCTTAAAGATGAAATCGTAACTGAACTTAAACATAATAAAAAAGGTATCGTTGCAATGGCTAATGCAGGTCCCAATACTTCCGATTCACAATTCTATATTACGCTTGCTCCGATTCCACATCTCGACGGCGGATATACAATTTTCGGAGAAGTGATTGAAGGCATGGATGTTGTTGAAAAAATTGGTAAGGTTGAAACTGACAGACAAGACAGACCTGTAACACCCGTAACGATTAATAAAGCATATACAGAATAAAAAATTCAGGGGCTGTTTTTTACAGCCCCTCTTTTAAAAACTTTTTAAATAAAGAGCGATTAGCCGGTTGAAAATAAATATTATTTCAATCTTCGTCCTCTCCTCTCTCATCTATGTAATTACGGCTTATTTGCCGGAAAGCCGGAATAATAATTTATCCGATAAATATGTTATAGATTCACTTTCTGTTTTTAAAAAAACAGCAAATGATGTTGTACCTGAATATAAAGGAATATTTCTTTATGGTTCAAATATGGGCTATTATAAAGGCTGGAAAGATGAAGAGCTTGCTGAAATTATCAGCGGAAATAAAAGAAAAAATATTGAAGGTGCAGGCTCAAAATCTTTAAGACCTGCCCTATACTCTCACTTCCTCGAAAAATACGGTTATGATGCAAGAGTTAAAACTTTTGCTTTCTATGATTCGCTCGGAATTAAAGATAACACCGTTTTCATAGGTTATCCATCAGAGCAGCAAAAAGATTCAACTGTTTTCTGTGAAAGAAAAAATCAGATTAGTAAAATTTTTAAGAATCTGTATGAGCCGATTTTTATTGAAACTGAAAACGGAATCAAAGTTAACGGTAATAACATTTATGCGAAATATGTTTATGAAGCTGTTACAAGATACCGGCATTATATTAAATTCTGGGAAGTATGGAATGAACCTGATTTTGATGAAACCGGAGCAAAGGGCTGGAAGCCGCGAGGAGCAACAGGAAACTGGTTTGAAAATAATCCTGACCCCTGTGATTTAAAAAACCTGAAAGCACCTGTATTTTACTACAACAGAATTTTAAGGATATCTTATGAGGTTATTAAGTCGGTTGATTCTAATGCATTCGTTTGCATCGGCGGTATAGGATATAACAGTTTCCTTGATGCGGTTTGCAGGAATACAGATAATCCCGATGACGGAAAAATTTCCGATGCATTTCCTCTGAAAGCCGGTGCATATTTTGATTGTTTAAGTTTTCACGACTACCCTCAATATGGTCACGAAGTAGTCCATTTTGACAAACAGCTTATGAAAAAAGTGTATAACAGAAATTCCGATTTGGCAGCTTTTTCAACAATAAAAAAGATGGATGCAATGCAGGAAACACTTTGCAATTACGGGTATGACGGGAAAACTTATCCCCAAAAACCCGTAATAATAACGGAATATAATATTGGCAGAAAACCTTTCAAAGATTATATCGGAGGAGAAGAAGTTCAAAGAAATTACACCGTAAAAAGTCTTGTCCTGATGCAAAAGTATGGAGTATATCAATCTTACATTTATACGTCAAGCGAATCTAAGAAAGAATCCGAAGCTGTAAATGAATTTGATGTAATGGGATTGTTCGGTAATATACTCGGGAATAAACCTTATGATAAAGAATTCACATCTCAGGGTATTGCATTTAAATCTATGGCGGAAACACTCATTGGATTCAGATATAGTGATTCATTAACATCATTACTCAGGATTCCGGAAGAACTTAACGGAGGAGCTTTTAAAGACGATTCGGGGAAAACAGCTTTTGTATTATGGAAAAAAGCTGTTGGGGATTGGAATGAGAAAGGAGATTATTCTTATACACTTCCGGATACTTTTAAAGCTGAAAAATTTATATTGGTTAATATAGAAAATTTCTCAAAAGAAACAATAGTTACGGGCGGCGTTATTAAAATTTCCCTTACTCCGAAACCTGTAATAATTGTTTTGAATTAAATATTAATTCACTCTAACAAGCATATCAATAACTCTCCCTGCAATGTAATCGGCTAAATCTGAAAAACTAACCGGATTAAAATCATACGGAGCCATTGCGGGAACTATCTTACCGCCGGCATCAGCTATAGTTAGAAGGTTTTTTAGTTGAATTTTGTTTAACGGAGTTTCTCTCGGAATTACAATTACAGGCTTTGAAAAAGACAGTAAATGATCTGCACATTTTTCAATCAGATTTTTGCTTTCGCCGTTTGCTATTCCGGAGACATAATTCATCGCACAAGGGCTTACAATCATACCAAGCGTTTCATAATTGGTTGAAAACATTTCAGATTTCAAATCAAGATTATTATGAAACATCACACTTTCTTCTCTGTGAATTACATCAGGGATTGCACTTTTTAGAGTGGATTGTTTAAGCTCAACTCCGCATTCCTTATATAAAGTGAACGATGCATATTCGGTAAGTATTAAATCAACATTGAAACCGTTCATTAATAATGCACGCAATATACGTAAGCCGTATATTGAGCCGCTTGTACCCGTAATTCCAAGAATTACATTTTTTCCGTCTCCCTTTACTTGCCTGATTAATGGCTTTGTTTCGGTTTTTATTTCAGGTTGTTGCTGGTTTTCGAGGTTCATTATTGATATAATTATTTATTACAAAACTTGCTCCAAATATAACAATTAAAGAAATTAATATATATACAACATTCTTGAATAAAAATATCTGCATTCCGAAGATGAGTATTCCTATAATCACGGTAAAAAATACTTCTAAAACCTTTCCTGTTGAATTCAATTTAGTATTTTCAACTGAAAAGGGGTAATCACAATCAAATTTTCTCAGGAATAAATTGAATAAATTCCCAACCGAAAATATAAACACATAGTTAATAATTAAATCAACCGTACTTATTTTAAAACTTAATATAATAATTGAAAGTACCGAGAGGGGTAAAATAAAATTCAGATAGATAAATTTCACTGCTCCGTTAAAAGTTTGCCTGCTGCTTTTCATTGGAAGTATTTCATATATCCACCTTATGTTAGATAAAGTTTCATCTGCAATCTTAACATTTGAGATTAACAAACGGATACTCATTATATACGTGATTGTTATTCCGGGAGAAAGAATATTAACCGCAAAAGCTGAAAAGAATCCGGCATCATTTGATTCAATTAATAAACCCTCGGGTTTGTTGTTTATAATACCGACTGCAATAATAACAAGCGGTATGAACAGCATTGGTATCATTTTTAATTTAACGGTTTTCGATTTAACAAACATATTCTTCATCAAATCGAAAGACGCTTTTTCAATATCATTCTTTAAAAACCACGATGTGAACTTTTCGTATAAAACCGTAACAGGTTTAAAATAATTTACTTTTCGTTTTCCGGGTTTTATATCAAGAAGTTTCGAGAATATTGAATAATAATTTTTACTGAGATATATATAATTAATCAGTGCAAAAAATATTGTAATCCCAAGACCTGTTAAAAAGAAATTCAAATCGAATACTGCCTTGCTGAATACCGATTGCGGTAAAAAATTATATATCGGGTTATCAAAGATAGAATTTTTTATACCTGAAACTCTTGTCCTGCCTGAAAGATACATTATCAAGGCTACAAAAGATATTTGAAAAATAAAAAGCAGAACTGAGGACTTTTCCGCAATATGATTTATTGCGATTGAATACAACAAAATAAAAACAGATAGGATAAAAATGTCAAAGAAAAGCCCGTTTATAAAATATTTTATAACAATAAAAATATCATTACTTGAAATGTACACAAAAACCGATTGCGGAATCAGCATCAGTATTCCAAAATAAAGTAAATAAATAAAAGTACTTGCTATTTTCGAGAAAACAAGCTCACTGCTTTCGAAAGGATATGTTTCAAGAATTTCCGAATACTGTTTTGAAAACAGTAAATTCGAAAAATCACCGAGCACTGCAAATCCTATAAAAAACATTTTCAACGTCAATCCCAAAGTCATAAAGCTAAGTAAGTCATAGCTCCGGTAATAATCCATACTGATTAAAGTTGAGGATATAATATACGCAAACGAAATACCGAATAATTTTGTAAGTGTTCCCTTGTTTTTATCTCTGTAATCAAGTTTTAAAAAAAATCCGGTTAATATTGCGGCTTTGGAAAAATTCATTTTCTGCTTCTTATTTCATTTATGGCTTTTTGATGCTCTTCGTAAGTTTTGGTAAATCTGTGTCTCCGGTCTTTTTGAGCTACAAAGAATATAAACTCATGTTTTTCCGGATTTATCGCCGCTCTTATTGCATCTAAACCGGGATTGTTAATAGGTCCGGGAGGTAAACCGAGATAAAGATAAGTATTGTAAGGAGATTCAATTTTTAAATCACTAAAAAGCAATCTTCTCGGTCCGTCAGGCAGAATATATTGTATGGTCGGGTCTGCCTGCAATTTCATCCTCTTATTAATCCTGTTCATATAAACTCCTGCAATCCTCGGCATTTCATCATTGAAAGCGGCTTCTGCCTGAATTATTGAGGCAAGAGTAATTATTTCATATAACTTTCCGCTTTGACCAATGAAGTATTTATTTAATACGGAGTCCCTGAATACTTTTTTCATAAACCCTTCAAACATAATATTCACAAGTCCTTTCTCGTCAATATTTGTGGGAACAATATAAGTATCCGGGAAAAGAAATCCTTCAAGATTTTTAAGTTTATTCTGAAGCCCGATTATTGAAAGAAGTGAATCATTTTTTGATGCTTCAATAAATTTCTCGGTGCTTAGCGAAAGGTCTTTTTCTGCAAGTTTTCCTATGCTTTTAAACCTTAATCCTTCGGCAACGGTAAATTTTTTACCTTTCTTGTTTTTCTCGGCATCAGTGATTAATTCCAGAATTTCAATATTATTCATTCCCGATTTAAAAGTATAAACTCCGGCAATAACTTTTCCGTCGAGTGATTTTAACTTTGCCGCAATTTTTAAATCTCTTGCATTGGCTACAATATTGCTGTCCGCCATTTCTTCTGCAATCTCAGATAAATTTTTACCTTCTCTGATTTGGAATGTTTTATCTTTATTATCTTCCCACTTATGCCTTGAATACAGTATATTGAAAAACAAACTCCAAACGACAAGTATCACTGAAAATACCGTAATAGAAAAAATAAGTTTATTTCTGACAGATTTATTTTTTTTGAGATAATCCGATACCTCAAGTGTTTCATCTCTTAAAAAAAATAAAACAGAATTAATTTTATCAATAATTCCTTTTTCTTTAAGAAACAGATAAAACCTTTTTAAGTACCTGTTTGAAATACAAAAAACCAAAAACAGATACTTTCTGATCAGTTCGTTTATTCTCTTTATGTTTGCCAATTCTTAATCGAGAACGGATTTATATAAGTCCTGAACTTCTTTATCGTCAGGATACAGCTTCAAATATCTTTCGAAATATTTCCTTGCCTCTTCCTTCTTTCCGGTATTTTTATAGAAGAAGCCTGTCTGCACAAGGGCATCATTATAATCCGGAAATATTTCAAGGGCTTTAAGAAAATTCTTTTCCGCATTTACGTTGTCACCGGCAGTCATATATGCCGCACCAAGATAAAAATATATTACGGATGCTTTTGGTTCAATCGAAGCACCTTTTGTTAATGCCTGCAATGCGTTTTTTATTTGCTTTTGCATAATCATATTCTCTGCATACATCAGCATACTTTTCATTTCACCGCTCAATATCATAGTCTTATCAGGAATAAATTCATACACTTCCATTATTTCCGGAGGTAATTTATTAGCCGTTGAAAACAAAGGATTCTGGTTTGTAACCCTGTACCATTCCCTCAGAAAAGCAAGATATTTTACGTTTTTCTCTTTAAGGTAATTGGTCATATATTTTGAATAATCCTTTTCTTTTAGCTTTGTTATTAATTCAGGAGTTACAAGCCCTGCTACATCTATGATTTTTCTCTGAGTGTAAAAAGCAATAGCACCAACATCGTGAGTTGCCACAATATCTGTTTCTGCTGAATGTTCATTAATCCATAAAGCCGCTTTCACCTGCCTGTCATAAATATATTTACATTCATCCGCATACATTTTCCGGCTCTCTGCAATATCATTAACGCTAAAAAATAATATAACTATACTTGCAAGTGCCAAAATAAAAATTACTGCTTGCTTGCTCTTTAAAAATGAAGCCGTCATCAATGCAATCTCTCTAAACCCTGAAGTGGCTACTAAAATAAAAAATGGGATAATCGGCATCATATATCTTCCGAATCTGTGGGCATAAGGAAGTTTATACCAGTAAATAAAAATAAGCAGTAAAATAAAAATTATATACAAAATATTTTGGTTATATCTTCCCTTAAAAAGATTTTTCAAGGTAAATATGAAGCCGATTATAAATCCAATCATTATATACGCATATGCTCCACTCGTAAAGTATTGCCATACCTCCTGCTTCAAAAATTCGGCGCGTGAGCGAAATTCCGGAGCATAATAAGTCAGTTTTGCATTGTATGTATTTGGAAGCAATGAACCTGACAGTGAAAGATTTAAAGCAAAATAAAGAAGTGTTAATGCTCCCGATATGATAAGTATCTTAATAAGCTGTTGCTTTGTAAAAAGTATAATTGATTTATCTGTTTTTGCAAATTTATATAAAATTAAATAATCTAAAATAAGAGCCGCAATAAATGCAACTCCGTCAGGTCTTGTCCACAGAATCAATCCTAAGAATACTGCAAATGGAATTACATCTCTTTTTTTATAAAAATAAGCAGTTGCAATTAATATAAAGATAAACATAGTAGTTTCCATACCCGAAACGGATATGAAGTTCATCCATTTATCAAGCAGAAAAATTAACGTTGCTCCAATAGCAAAAAGATTTTCTTTGGGAAAATCGAGACTGCTCAATTTGTAAAAATAATATCCGCTTATCGAAAAGAAAAGAATCCCAAGTATCCAGCTTAACATAAATTCGTTTTGCGAAATAAAATAACCGGCTGCAAGTAAAAAAGTATAAATCGGTGAAGTTGAGCCTGCAGTTACCATTTCGTTATGATAATAAGAGAAGCTGAAATACTTTGCGAGATTTCTTGCAAAGGTGAGATGTATCCAGGGATCATCAAGCGGAAATGAATTGGTTCCTATGAACTGAGCCATATTTGAGATATAATAAACCGGTATTCCGATTGTCAGCAAAAGAATTGCCGCATAAATAATATATCTTATATTTTTAACCGGTTCGTAAATTACACTGTAATCAATTACCTTTTCCGGTTTTGCTGCTTTTTTTGTTTGTTTTATCTTAGCCATTAGGCAAAATACTTATTTTAAGGAGTATTTTCAATTATTTATCTTTTCCGAGTAAAATTATTGAATATACCATAATTCAGACTATATTTCCTAAATCATACCCGGGCATATTTTATGAATTTTACTCTTGAAAGTTTATTATTTTTGCTTTAGTTTGTTGCAGTACTCATTTACTGCCCAGGTTTCTGATGTACTCTTACAAACGAAAAACTTCTCATAGAAAAATTAAGAAGCGATACTGAATAAAAACAAATCTAAAAATGACTTTTCCGCACGTCAAAACCAATTATAGCGGAAATGAAAGTTTAATCAATAATTTACAAGGAATCATTAATAATGGCTGATTACAAAAAAGAAACTTCAGTGGAAAACGAAAACGAAAACGAAACCAACACTGTAATACTGAAGTCAAAAAAAGTGGCTGAGTTGAGGGTAATAGCGAACGAACTCAATGTTGAAGGTTACGAAGACTTAAAAAAACAAGACCTTATTTTCAAAATTCTTGAAGCTACTACTAAAAAAGACGGCGTAGCTTTCGCAGATGGAGTTTTAGAAGTATTGGCAGACGGATATGGATTTTTAAGATCTGCGGATTATAATTATTTACCATCTCCTGATGATATTTATGTATCCCCGTCACAGATAAAGAAATTCTTATTAAAGACAGGCGATTGCATCAGCGGTCAGGTAAGACCCCCAAAAGAAGGTGAAAGATTTTTTGCACTTTTAAAGGTTCAACAAATCAATTTTAATCACCCTGACCAAATCAGGGAAAGGATTATGTTTGATAATCTTGTGCCTCTATATCCGCACGAAGCTTTTAAGCTTGAAAATCATCCATCTGAATATGCGATGAGAATTATGGACCTTTTTGTACCGATTGGTAAAGGTCAGAGAGCATTAATTGTCTCCCCTCCTAAAAGTGGAAAAACGATTTTATTGCAAACTATAGCAAACAGCATCAAGAAAAACCATCCCGAAGTACATATGATTGTACTTTTGATTGACGAAAGACCTGAGGAAGTAACCGATATGCAGCGTAATGTTAAAGCTGAAGTCGTAAGTTCAACTTTCGATGAACCACCTGAAAGACACGTTCAGGTTTCGGAAATTGTGCTCCAAAAAGCAAAGCGGCTTGTAGAGTCACAACACGACGTTGTAATTTTGCTTGACAGTATAACACGTCTTGCAAGAGCTCATAACACTGTAATTCCTCACAGCGGAAAAATACTTTCCGGCGGTGTTGATGCTAACGCACTTCACAAACAGAAGAGATTTTTCGGGGCAGCAAGAAATATTGATGAAGGCGGCTCTTTAACAATCATCGCAACTGCTTTAATTGAAACAGGCAGCAGGATGGATGAAGTTATATTTGAAGAATTTAAGGGTACAGGTAATATGGAAATCGTACTTGACAGAAGACTTTCCGACAGAAGAATTTTCCCTGCCATAGACTTAAACAGGTCAGGCACGAGAAAAGAAGAACTTTTGCTCGAGAGCGATGTTCTGAACCGTATCTATTTATTAAGAAAAATTTTGTCAGACTACAATCCTGTAGAAGCAATGGAGTTCCTGCTTAATAAAATGCGCGGGACAAAATCCAACAAAGAATTTTTAGCTTCGATGAATTCGTAGTATCTGTCTAACAATTTGATTACTGATGAAGAAAGAGATTATTATTAATTCTTCCTCAAACGAAACAAGAATTGCCATCACTGAAGATGGGAAACTTGTGGAACTGTTTTATGAAAGTCCGGATTTGTCAAGAAATGTGGGAGACCTTTATCTTGGGAAAGTAGCTAAAGTTATGCCGGGCATCAGGGCAGCTTTCATTGATCTTGGATTTCCACAAGATGCGTTTCTACATTTTTCGGATATTGAAACATCTCCGGATGATTATAAAGAAATGCTCGGTGATGATGAATTCGACGATGAAGAGGAAGAAGAGGAAGAAACAAAACAGCCCTCAAGATTTGTAAATAAAGACAGAAATCCCGCAGCGGCTTCGCTTGAACGGGGAAAGAACATAATTGTCCAGATTACAAAAGAACCTGTGGGAAATAAAGGTGTAAGAGTAACTGCCAAGGTCTCAATACCCGGCAGATATCTTGTACTTATTCCGTTCAACAGAAGAATTGGAATATCAAGGAAAATTTACAACCAAAAAGAAAGAAGAAGGTTAAGATCAATAGTAAGAAATGTTCTGCCCGAAGGTTTTGGTTTAATTATCAGAACTGTTGCAGTAGGTCAGGATGAAAATCTTATTCTTGATGATCTGAATAAACTTGTTCAGGCATGGAATGAGATTCAAGCTAAAATCAAATCTACAAAACCGCCTTCTCTTCTTTATAAAGATGTATCAACTACAAATTCGGTCATTCGTGATTTATTTCGCGAAGATATTGATAGAATGGTTGTTGATTCCAAAAAGCTTTTCAAAGAGATAAAGAATTACATTGACGATACATCTCCGGAATATTCCGAAAGAGTAATTTTTTATGATGATGAAGCACCCATATTCGATTCATATTACGGCATCGAAAAGCAGATTGAGGAATCTCTGAATAAGAGAATTTATCTTAAGAATTCCGGTTACATTGTTATCGAAACCACGGAAGCAATGACCGTTGTTGATGTAAACAGCGGAAAATACGCAAAGTCAAAGGACCAGGAAATTAATTCGCTTAAAACAAATATTGAAGCAGGAAAAGAAATAGCCAGACAGGCAAGACTACGGGATATTGGCGGTTTGATTGTAGTTGATTTTATTGATTTGTATGAAGATTCGAACAAAAGGAAACTGCACGATGAGCTAAGAAAAGAACTGAGAAGAGACAGAGCAAAATCTACGGTTCTCTCTATGAGCGAATTTGGAATTGTTCAGATTACAAGACAAAGAATAAGGCAGAATATTATCCAAAGAATTTCCTCGCAATGCCCTATGTGCAGCGGCAGCGGAAGAGTGCAATCAAGTTTGAGCTTCCTTAAAGAAATCGAAAGATGGCTTCAGAGATATAAAGGCGGCGACGGCGGAATATTTTTAAGATTAAGAGTTAATCCACTGATTCGCCATTATATGACAAGCGGTATTTTTAATCGAATTTTAAAGCTTTGTATTAAGTTTAAAGTTTTAATAAAGCTCGAAACAGATGAAACTCTCGCATTGGATGAGTTCAGATTTTTTGAGTTAAGGTCTAAAGTAGAATTGACCGATGAATATTCACAGCAATAAAAACACATTATAATATAAATGAAAATTATAATTGACGGTATAGAAGTAGAGTTTCAACAAGGTGAAACAATTATACAGGCAGCTAAGAGAGCAGGCATTGATATCCCTCATTTTTGCTGGCATCCGGGTTTGAGCATTTCCGGAAATTGCAGAATCTGTCTGGTCGAAATTGAAAAAGCTCCAAAGCTGATGATTGCATGCTCAACACTTGCGCAGGAAGGTATGGTTGTTAATACTAAAAATGAGAAAGTTGTTAAAGCACAAAATGCAGTAATGGAATTTTTATTAATAAATCATCCGCTTGACTGCCCTATCTGTGATGAAGCAGGAGAATGTAAACTTCAGGATTACGCTTTTAAATATAGCACAGGAATTTCAAGATTTGACGAAGAGAAAAATCATAAAGATAAAAGAGTTGAGCTTGGACCGAACGTAATGTTTGACCAGGAGAGATGCATTAGCTGTTCGAGATGTATAAGGTTCTGTGAAGAAGTTGCAAAAGAGCCGCAGCTTACATTTGTTAACAGAGGAGAAAAAGTTACGATTCAAACCTTTCCCGGAAAATCACTCGATAACCCTTATTCAATGAATGTAATTGAAATCTGCCCCGTAGGTGCATTGACCTCAAGACATTTCAGATTCAAATCAAGAGTATGGGATATGTCATTTACGGACAGCATTTGCCCGGGATGTTCGAGAGGATGCAATACAATAATCGGAGTTAGAAATAATGAGATTCTGAGAATTGAGCCGAGAGAAAATCAAAATGTAAATCAATGGTGGCTTTGCGATTACGGAAGGCTTGAAACCATTAGGAACGCAAATGACAAGGAAAAAAGAATTATATCGCCTTCGATTTTGAATAATGAAAATGTAATCGGCAAAGAAGAGCAGATACAAACGGATTGGGATGAAGCAATAGGAAACACAGTTTCGATTTTATCTTCATACAAAGATGAAATGCTTTTTATCGGTTCCGCTTATTCTACACTTGAAGATAACTACGCATTGATTAAGCTTGCCAAAGAACTTACAGGAAAAGAAGAAGTTTATTATATACCAAGAGTTGACGAAAGTTTAGGTGATGATATACTAAGGAAATCTGATATGACTCCGAATACAGAAGGATGTAAATTACTCGGTATGAAAGAGCTTACGGAAAATATTCTTGGAGAGTTGAAAAGCAAGAAATACAAGTCTGCTTTCTGGATGAATAACGATGACAGTCTGCTGGAAAATGCAAAAGAATATTTCAGAGATGTTGAAAGTAACATTCAGGTTTTAAGTTATCACGGAGTTTTATCGTCAAGAGCAAATGTACTCCTGCCGCTTTCAATTTATTCGGAAATTAACGGAACATTTGTAAACTTTGAAAAATATATTCAAAGGTTAAGACCTGCAATGACAACTATTGAACAGGAAAGATTATTAGGTGATTTTGATATGTCGAGACTTGATAAATTCGGAGCCCCAAACGATTCGTGGACGCAGGGAACAAAATTCAATGCCAGACCCGGCTGGAAAATTATAAAAGCAATTGCAAAAGGGCTTGGAATTGAATTCGCCTTTGAAAATTCAGAAGAATTATTTTCAGAGTTATGCAAAGAAAAACTTGAACTTGAAAATTTTGATTATGATTTAGTCGGAAGTGCCGGCTATAAACTGAAATAAATTTTGTTGAAGAAAACAACTGCCAAACACGAGACACACCATTCGGGTTTGCTAATGCGGCTCGGATTTTTTACCTCACTGATGATTGTAATAAGCTCGATGATTGGTTCGGGTGTTTTCAAAAAAGTTGCACCAATGTCCGCCGAGCTTGGCTCCGGCGGACTTATTATTATAGCGTGGATTATTGCGGGATTAATTACTCTTTTTGCATCTGCAACAAATGCAGAGGTTGCTTCACTGATTGCAGAGCCGGGCGGTCAGTTTGTTTACTTCAAAAAAATGTACGGCAATGCGTTTGCATTTCTTTACGGCTGGTCGTGTTTTTCGGTGATTCAATCAGCTTCGATTGCATCTATTGCATACGTTTTTTCGGAATCGGTTAATGCAATCATTCCACTTCCGAGATTTTCTCCGGAAATTGAGAGTATGACTTTTCTCGGGATATTCAATCCGTTAAAGAGTTTCGGAGTAAAGGGTTTAACAATTTTTACAATTTTATTTTTAACAACTGCAAATTATCTCGGAGTTGTATTCGGACAGTTTATTACAAACCTTTTTACGATTTTAAAAGTAGCGGGAATACTTTTAATAATTATTCTCGGTCTTACAATCAGCGGCGGCAGTATTGAAAATGTTCAGCCCGTTTTTGCAAGTGAAAGTTTCCAGTATTCAAGCAGACTCGGACTTTTCGGAGCTATGTTTACAGCGATGCTTGCGGCGTTCTGGGCGTATGACGGATGGAATAACATCGGCTATCTCGGAGGCGAGGTGAAAAACCCAAAGAAAAATATTCCAAAAGCTTTATATCTCGGAGTGATAATTACTATCGGGATTTATGTACTTGTGAACTTCGCATATATTTATGTGATGCCGATAAAAGAAATTGTTGAGGTATCCGCAAAATCAGAAAACTCGATTATTGCAATTGAAGTTATGAGAAAATTTCTTGGAAGCGGCGGAGCCTTTTTCCTTTCTATCCTGATAATCGTTTCAACTTTCGGTACTACAAACGGAACCGTGATGGCATCTTCAAGACTTTATTTTTCAATGGCTCGCGATAAACTCTTTTTCAAATCAGCGGCTACCTGCCACAGCAAATTCAAGACGCCTTATATATCCCTTGTTGTACAAGGAGTCTGGGCTTCTGTGCTTGTGCTATCGGGAACGTTTGACCAGTTGACGGATATGCTGATGTTTGCAAGTTTTATTTTTTATACTGCCGGAGCTTATGGAGTATTTGTGTTAAGAAAAAAAATGAAAGATGTAGAAAGACCTTATAAAGTTTTTGGCTATCCTTATATACCCGCAATAGCGGTAATATTTTTTGCAACAATATTTTTTGTAACAATAATCGAGTCGCCGAGAAATGCCGGAATAGGCTTGGCACTTGTGCTTCTCGGAATTCCGTTTTATTTATTCTGGAGGAAAAAGAAATGAAATACTGGCTGATGAAATCGGAGCCCTTTGTTTATTCGATAGATGACCTCGCAAGAGACCGCTTAACAAGCTGGGACGGCGTGAGAAACTATCAGGCAAGGAATTTTATCAGAGACGATATGCAAATCGGGGATATGGCAATTTTTTATCACAGCAATTCGGAACCGCCTGCCGCTGTTGGGGTTTGCGAGATTTCAAGCGAAGCAATTATTGATGAAACACAATTTGACCACGGCAATGAAAATTTTGACCCTCGCAGTAAACCGGAAAATCCTGCGTGGATAGCAAGAGAGGTTTCGTTTGTAAAAAAATTTCGCAAGCAGGTAAGTATAGATGAGATGAGAGCAAATAAAAAACTTTCAGAAATGCTTATACTTCGCAAAGGCAACAGGCTCTCAGTAACTCCAATCACAAAACAGGAGTTTGACGAGATAGTTAAAATGGGCGGGTGAATTTACGGTTTTCCCGGAAAGCCAAGCGCAGAGCGTGCCGCATAGCATGCATCAATCATAGCATAATATCCCACAAAAAGTGAAGTACTTCCGTTTGATAAATCCCACGAAGGCAGCATACCAATTACAGATACTGTGGTTTCAGGGTCATAAATCATAATAGAAAAATATCCGTGAGTTGCACCCGTATGTCCGAAACCGAGATTCGGAAGCCTCGAACAGCCGAGAGCATAAGTAGTGCTTCCCGGAGCGATGCTGTTTTTCATCAGCTCGATTGTTGCGGGATTCAAAACATTTCTACCCTGCATCAGAGAACGGATGTATGTATTTAATTGATACATAGTGCCAATGCCATTTCCTTCCGCAACAAAGGCACTCATATTTTCATTTGAAGAAAAAGTAATTGAACCGTCGGGATTATAAGTTCTGCTTGGAATATAAGGAGCAGGCATTTGCTTATCGGAAGCGAGATATGGAAATTTAACGGAAACTGGAATTGGCGATGAGCCGCCGGTTATATAATCATAAAGATAATCAGAAAATAATTTTGTTGATGCTTTGCGGAAAGAATATACACGCGAAATAATTTCACTTAATATAGTGTAGCCTGTATTGCTGTAATGGTAGTTAGTGCCGGGTTGAAAATAATAAAGATTATAAGTTGTTAATTGATTTGCAAGTTCCGTTGCAGTGAATTGATGTTCGGGGTCAATGCCGAGCATATAGCTGTAATAGGTGTTTCCGCCGAGACCTGCAATAGTATCATTACCTAAATCAAAAACTCCGGCGCTGTGCTGTAAAAGTTGTTCAATCGTAATTTGATTTTTATTAGGGATATTCCATTCGGGAATCGAAGGAACATAGGTCATATTACTGCCCGGAATTGTATCGGTGATTTTATTATAAATATCGAGCCAGCCGTCTTCATACATATTAAGAATTGCAGCCGCAGTGAAATTTTTTGAATTACTTGCAAAACGGAAATAAGTATCTTTTGTTATCTGAGTTCCGTTGCCTGGAATTGTAGAAACAAAAATAATATCCGTTGGGGTTTGAATAAGAACATTCAGCGAAGGAACCAATTTACCTGAAGCAACTTCAAGTGCGTGACGAACGCTGTCAACAGCTTTATAAACTTTGTTGTAATTTTCGGGATTAATAACGATAACGGAATTTTCACAGTTTATGGAAAATGCAGCCGTTAAAAAAATTATAAATACAGTAAGGATAAATTTTTTCATTATAACGATTTTAAATTTGACAAATTTACTATAATAAATGTGCAAATCTTATTCCAAAGATAAACGGCTGTTTGATGCTTTAAAGCGGGGACGCTATAAAAAAAATGTTTTAAAATGAGAAAGGGAGTTTCAAAATAAAACTAAATTTAAATCTAAACTGATATTAAATAATATTTTCACAGGTCAATAATTCCGAGGAAGGCGGAGAGCATAAGTGAAAACATCGCAGAAAAAAATATTAATACTAAAAGTATTATTGTTAAACCTTTTCGCTCAATGAAAGATTTTTCGGGATGAGAAGGATTATAAAA
>CALKAJ010000223.1 GCA_937983305.1 uncultured Ignavibacteriota bacterium
TTTTGAAGTTCAGAAACGGTTGTAACACCATTTGCCGTGAACGTCCAATGCCAGGATATGACATCAATTTCCGTACTATCCATACTATAGGAAGCATCAGAAAAGTTAACTCCCATTCCAGGATTTGAGAAGTCATAATAAAATAAAGCCTGACAATTTTGTTGTGCTGTCAGAACGATGCTTGTAAAAGCAAAAATGAGTATTCCAAAAAATTGTTTCATAAAAATTATTTTTAATTGTTTTACATATAGAATATTATTTTTTTAAAAAGTTGCCTTTGTTGAAAAAAAATATCTTAATCCAAATATGAATTGAACTGAAATTGCATTTTTATTCTGAGAAAATGAGTTTTATTATTAGAAAAAAATGTATATCTGATTTCGGTTTCAAAGGTACGCATATTTTAACATTGTATATAAAAATTCATTGTTACTCAGTTCATAGCTACCAAGTGAAATTTTTTAAAGAGTGAAAAATAGTTATTAGTGATTAGTTAATAGTTATTAGCTCCTATGAATAAAATCTGCTTGCTCTAAGTAGTTACTAAATTTTCTTTGAAAGAAACCTGAAAAATCAGGCTTCCTTCGCAGAAATTTTTTTTCCCTTTTGCAAATTTAATAAAAAATTTCAAAATATTTCAGACTCCTATTAGTAGTCAAAGCTACAAGTATCCTTAAGGTTTAATATAATAGATGGCAGTATACTATTAATATGTGATTCAATCACAGTCTAATAAAACAGTCCATTCTATTATTGTGAAATTTTTTGAATACTTTTTGTTTGTTTGCAGGGATGATCTTCTATTTAATTATTCCTTTTTCATATTTTATATTGTTATACCATATTGAGTAAATTCTTGATAATAGCTTTTTAGCAATTACGACAATTGCTCTTTTCTTTGTTTTTGTTTTGATTAGCTCATTAAACTTCATTGTTAATGCAGGGTCGATCTTAATGGCTATCCATGCAGACTCAATAATCAGTCGTCTTATTTCTTTATGGCAACGTACTGTCATTTTGCCTTTACGAACTACTTCTCCTGATGAAAACTCACTGGGACAAAGCCCTATATATGAGTTGAATTTATTAAAACTATCAAACCGTTTGATATTCTGGATTTCGGTAATTATTGTCATTGCTGTTATTAATCCTATTCCTGGTGTGCTGGTTAATATTTCGTAAACTTCCTTATATTTATCGCTATATGCCATTTGCTTTATGAGTTTGTTGGTATCAAGCATTCTTTGTCTTAGCATCTTCACATCGGCTATGCAAAGCTGTAATACTTTATCAGAATAGCTATTATTTCCTCCCATATTCTCAATCCATTTAATAAAATTATTGGTCCAGTAAGGTTTGTCGTGTTCCGCAGGAATTTTAATTCCCCAAATATTTAGTGTTGATTTTATATATTGCTTTTTGGCTTTCAAATCTTTTTGGAGCCTTCTTCTATATCTTATAATGTTTCTATCAGATTCGTCTTCCGGTTTTGGAATATGAATTGGACGTAATAACCCTTTAGCAAAAGATTCACCTATTCTCCTAGAATCGCTTGAATCGGTTTTACTTAATGTCCCCTTATTTGTTTGTGGAATATCGCAAGCGTTTGCAACGAAACATTCAATACCCAGAGATTCCAGTGCCCGATATACAGAAAAACCGCAAAACCCTGCTTCGTAACAAGCTCTATACTTTGCATTCGGATAATTCGTTCTTAAATGAGCTAATAAAGCGTTCTCATCGCTTGGCTGTTGAAAAGTCTTAATATGTTGATCTTCTAGATAAACAGATACGTTCCAGTTCTTCTTGTGTACATCAATTCCACAATTGATTGTGAAACCTGAAAAATCAACTTTTTCTCTTGTAATTTCCTGTTTTTGTTTTACTTTTGTATTCATAAGTTGTGTGATTTGTTGTTAATATAAATGTAGCTTTTTTTGACTACTTACAACAATCACACAATTTTTATTACATGGATACTATTTAATATATTTAGTATGAAATTGAAGAAATTTATACTAAAATTTGCGAAACAAAACTTCGAATTATTGAAGGTTTAGATTAATGAAAAATTTCTTTTATTTGCTTTTATTTTTGTTGAATAACAAAATCATAAGTTCAATTATACTTAACAGAAATTATATGAAAACAGAAGAATTTTGGAAAATTTATACAGGGAGAATTGGTATTTTGAAAATATTCGACATTATATATGATTTTTTTTCAAATGACTTACCTAAGGATTTTGTCGAGAATTATGATGTAGTTGAAGTTATTTTAGAAACACAAGGACATAATGAAAGTGCTAAAGAATTTGATAGAGTTATTAGATTTTCGGAATTACTTCAAAAAAAACACCCGAAATTATATGAGGATAATTTCCAATATTTTGATGATTTTTTGATTGATTATTATTGTTTTCATAAGCAAGAAGATGAAGTAACGAAAGCATTTTCAAATTTCATTAAATTTCCTAAC
>CALKAJ010000224.1 GCA_937983305.1 uncultured Ignavibacteriota bacterium
GACCACCGAGATCTACACTCTTTCCCTACACGACGCTCTTCCGATCTGTACCGGAAGTATAGCTTATAAATAAGTAACAGCCGAAACTTCTTGCTATTTCAAAAAGTAAATCTGATATGTTATCAATACTTCTAAATGAAAAAGCTAATTCGCTTGAAATTTGGTTCTTCTGCCAATCTTGTTGCCCGGAATTTCCTAAAGCAGGATCAATCATTTTTCTATGAATGAAAGGAGAAGACCAATTGTCATTACCGTTTTGATTGGAGAGTTTAACTTCAATTCTAATGCTTTGTTCTGCTTTGATTTCCTTGATTTCATCGCTATATTCTTTTACCAAAGCATAAGAAACAGGACTTGTTTGAAAGCCTAAAGAACTTTCAAGTAAATTCAATTGTAATGCAGTATTCGTAAGTTCAGAAATAATTGATGATGCCTTGAGCAAATATTCTTTAATTACTTGATATAAATTACCAAGTGGGCAAAAGTAAACTAAATTGCTTGACACGTTATCAATCGAATATGAAAGTCTATATTGGAAAATACTTTTCATTGACGCCCAATTTTCATTCTCAAATCTTTGATACACATTCTCAATTGGTGTCCCTTCTAAGTTTTCTATCTTTCCAGTTAGCTTAACTTGGTCAAGCACAGATATATCAAAACTATAAGCTGAAAACTTATATTCTCTTTTGGGATTGACATAGAAGTCATAATCTTCTCCAATCCAAAGTTTATCAGTTCCAGACACTTTACTGCTAATTTTACCCAGAAAAAGCATATTTTCAAGAGTAGTATCTTCACCAAAGAATACCCCACAATATCTATTTACTTTGATATTTGTAGCATCGAGAACAAAGTAAAGTGCCTTTTCATCACTCTCATTTTGACAAGCAAGATGATTAATTGAAAAAGGTAGTTCGTCAATAGCATAACTACCTTCTTCAGTGTTTAAATCCTTTTTAACCGATTCAAGCGTAAAAATATCGGTTTCAGTTCCAATATCCTGAAACAGTTCTGAATATGAATCAGAAACAGCAAAGACTACTGCTTGCTGTCCGAATAAATATTCAGTAAAGCGATATTTCTGCCAGAATCTCATAATCTAACTATAAGTAATATTCGTAACGACTACAACATCTCCAGTCAATAGTCTTTCTGCATCTGTTGAGATAAGGTCAGGCGGCTTGATGCCTTCTATATCCTTACCTGTTCCACCAAGTTTCCACGTAATAGCTGTAAATAGGCTTTCTGCAGTCAAGTCTGTAGCTTCAAGTCCAGAGTTCTTATAAGACACAAAAGTAATAGTTATGGAAGCAGGACTGTTGTTAAGTTGCTGTTCCAAGTCATTATTTACTTTGCCAATCATATGAATGAATCCATCTGGCTTACGTAGAGTTGCATCGGTTCTTGCTTTGTGTGAATATCCTGTACCAATTGTGATTAAGAATTTGGCATCCATATTGTCTTTTAATTGCTTAATAAATGCAGTCCAAGAGTTAGATTCAATTGGGGCTTCATTAATCACTAATGTAATTTCTCCTTTGTTAGAGGCATCGCTTGAAGCATCGGCAGGTGTGATGTCGCTTTCATCTTCACCTGAGAGAATAAGATTAGTTTTTGGGAATCTCCAAATTGCACCGTCAGCTCTGTTAATGTCTATGTTCTCAGAACCCTGAGAACTTGAACCGGGTTTCAGAATCTTGTAAGTGGACGATTGCAAGTTATTAAACTTCCATAGTTCAGACAAATCCTCATTCTCAATCTTGTGAATCCAAGCGAATGGAGAACCTGTAAGTATGATTTTTTTATCAGTTGTTGTCGGCATCTTGACCTCCTAAATCATTATTAATAATTTCTTCTTCAATGTTTGGAACAGTTTTAATTTCATTAAGTAATGAAATCACATCCTTGAATGGTTTATCTGCTATTAAGCTGATAATCTTATTGATGGTTTGTTCTGTTATTATATATTGCATATTTTTTTCCTTAAATAAATTCTTATTGCCCGCCTTGCTGGACTTCTTTACAATTCAATCCTTCAATCGTTCCTAAATACTTCACGTGAATGTAGCCACCGAGAATTTGTCTGAATGATCCGTTGGGTAAAGTAACTCTATAGCTTACTGCTCTTGAACCACAAATATTAGATTGTGCGAAAATAATTGCAGAACCCTGTAATGAAAAATTGAACCATTTTACATCTTCGTGAGTTGCTGTAACTGAAATCACCCCACTTTTATCTACCAATCTCCAATTGTCCATCGGTGCCATTAATTCCAAAGTCTGTGAACTGACACAAGAAGCAGTATTTATTCTATTGGACTCGTATTCTTTAAATTCAACAAATGCCATAACTTCATAGTAACCGTCAAAGGGTAAACCCTCTCCAATTGGACTAGGAGCATAGCCAGTAAATTGGCTTAAAGGAACAATACCTGTACTAAGAATGTCATATCTATTAAACCAACTTGTTTTAGGACATTTTACAACATTCATTCTAATCCAAAACCTCTCGAAATTTTGAATAGGATAAACAGTATGTCCATTACCAAATTCTTCATCTGAAAATGAGCAACCAACGTAAAAACTACCAGTATTCAAATAAATGAATTCTTCATCGAAGTATATTGTTTCTCCAGATTGCCAATTATACCTTACAGATTTAACTATATTCCACGCAGAATTTTCATCTTGTCGAATCAAAAACTGACAATAAAGAGGAACTCCGTGGAAGTCAAGACCTTCGTCATTGTCCATTGGTTCAACGCTCCATTCACCTTGTATATGAACTTGGAAATATGAACAATCATCTCCGCTTGTTAGTAAGCCATTTGGTACACCACCAAGCTGAAGTTTGTCTCCACCTACAACTGAAATCAGTTCGTAATAGATTTCTTGCTTACAACATTGTGATTGACTTGATGATTGTTGAGCAGTATTCATCTTTCTTTCAAAACTTACCAATATCCAAACATCAGAGGTTGAACTATACGAAAACTCTGCTTTAATTAATTCCGTTAAATCAGTGTCAGTTCTTGTGTCAATACGTTTATGATTAGTGGGAACAGTATTTATGGATAAATTCTTAATATTGAACCAAGAGCCGTCCTTTGCCGTATAAACAAACCTTTTACCTCTTATAGTTTGCCAATCGCTAATTATTCTTGTTGTTCCAATAAAATGGAGAGTTCCAATAGTTCTTGCAACATTATCATCGTATCCTTCTGATATATTGATATTCCAAGGATTAGTATTACTCCCATCCAGATAATAACTTGTCGCATTGAATGGCGTAATTTCATCTCTTGGATTATTGCTGTCAAGGGCATCATTATCCTCGTATGACCAGGGCAAACTGTCCCAAGTTATCCATTGTAAACCGTTCCAAACCCATATTCTACTTGCATAATAAACTGCATAACCACGATGATTTGAATTAAGTCCAGTAGGTAAAGAAATCACATTCTCCAACCTTCCTTTCAAAATTTCGGAATAATTCATATCAAAATCATCAAGTACCGGAGTAGCAGACATCTTTTTATCCTAAAATTACTACATTATAAACCTTTGCAGTTGCTGGAGCAACTTTGAAAGATATTTTCGTTGTATTTGTTTCAAATCTTTCAATCAATGGGAAAACAGTATATCCTGTTGTGTTTTCATATACATCTATAAGTATGTCTTTTGTTCCAAGATTATGAATTACTGAAAACGTAGTAGTGGAATTATCTCCAGTGATGGAAGCAGTAACTTTCTTGTTCTTATACGCTCCATTAATAACTAATTGATTACCCGTAATAACAAGGGTAGAATTGTCAACATTAACTTTTAGTCCACTCGCTGATTTACTTATTCCACCATTAGAATCAAGTTTGGCTTGAAGAATATCAGAAACTATTTCAATAGATTGATTATCAACATTTACATCGACTTGATTCCCCGTCTTTGATAAACCATTTCCAGCAACTAATTCTGCAACGCCATTGAACTGAGTCCAACTAATTGCAGTAG
>CALKAJ010000225.1 GCA_937983305.1 uncultured Ignavibacteriota bacterium
GAGTAAGGTGCGGTACGTGATAAATTTTAAGGGCCAGAAGTGGGAGGTTGACGAATTTTCAGGAGATAATAAAGGGCTGATAATTGCGGAGATAGAGTTAGTCAGTGAGGGCGAAGAATTTGAGAAACCGGACTGGACCGGAGAGGAAGTTACGGGCGATGCGAGGTATTATAATTCGAATTTGGCGAAAAGACCGTATAAAAAGAAATTGGGAGATGGCGGCAACCATCTCCCGAAAATATGAATAAATCGAAAGATATATATTATTTAATCTTTAGTTTTAAAAAGTATTTTTAGATTCGATATTTAGTGATTCTATTTCAGCAAAATCATTCGTTTAGTTTCTTTGAAATCATTAGTATAGAGGGTATAAAAATAAACACCGCTTGAATATTTTGAGCCATCAAAATCAACTTCATAAACACCAGCATTCAATGATTGACTTATCAATGTTTCAACTTCTTGACCGTTAATATTGTAAATTTTCAGCAAGACCTGATTATTTAAAGGAAGTTCAAATTTAATTTTTGTTGATGGATTAAATGGATTAGGATAATTTTGATATAAGCTGAAATTAACCGGGATTAATTCATCTAATTTTTTAATATCAACAGAATTTGTAACTTTAATATTATCTAAGTACAAGTTATTTCCATATGCACTAATAGCCTGAAATAATATTGCGTTTGTTCCGTAAGGCAGAGAATATTGTTTTGAAGCCCATTGATTAGCAGAAGGAATAAAATCTCCTTGTATCGGCGGGGCTGTAACCATCCCAGATCCCACAACAGTGCCGCCGAGCAACGTAGAAACAAAAGCCCAATTATTTCCTGCGTTGGTAGATGACCAAATGCGCAGAGTATCAACTTCTGAGTTATATGTAGCATAGGCATGATCAAACAGAAGTTTGAAATTTGACTGTGTTGGTGAAAAGGCAACTGAAGTGTACAGATACTGGTTGGTACCTGCAGAAGCGCTATAGTAAGAAAATTTTGCCGAAGCAGAACCATTCCCATATCCGCTACAGGAAGTTGAACGTGACCAATATGAAGTACCAGAATAGTAAATATTCCATCCACTTGGAGGAAACGAAGAAGATTCAAAGTTTTGAGATAATACCGTAGTTCCTCCCCCTCCGGGCCAAATAGAAATTACACTACCATTGACAGCATTAATACAAACATAAAAACCTAAAGTTCCATTTGAATTGTAACAAATCGTCCAATATGGAGTTACACCACTTAAAACATCCGATGATCTGCACAAAGTAGCGGAAATTGAGATGTTGAGGTGAGAACTGCGATATTGAGAGCCTCCATTGCTTTCGGCAATTGAAACTGCTTCTGTAGAATTAATACCAGTTATAGAAAGAGGCTCAAGAATACCAATTCCTTGTTCAGTTGGGGAATGATTGATAATAAATCCCATGGAAGTACTATGTGCTACATTAACAACATATTTTTGTGATACACCCGGCACGTAAATAAAATAGCCCCAACCGTCCGCATATCCGTTGTTGTAATTTATATTATTCGTAGTAAAGATTTTATAGATTTGCGAATAAGGGCTGATATGAGAAATCGCATAATCTTTTGCACTAGAAAAATGGGAATAAGCAGCAAAAGGAATCCATTGCGAATATGAAATTGAATACATAAAGAAAACAAAAAGTGTAAAAAATAATTTTTTCATTTTTATATTTATTTTATTTTTAAAAAAATTAATTCACTATTTAATTATTTTATTAAAATCATTTTATTGACGTGATTAAAGCTATTAGATTCAATTCTGTAAAAATAGATACCTGAAGCTAAATTACCGGCATCAAAATCAACGGAATATTTACCTTCATTTAAATTTTCAGAAATCAAAATGGAAACTAATTTACCCAATAAATCATAAACTGAAATTTTAGTAAATCCTTTTTTCGGTATAGAAAAATTAATTTTCGTTTTTGAGTTAAAAGGATTTGGATAGTTTTGAGAGATAGAGTATTCTTCGGGTATTATATCATTTAATTTTTTGACATTATTAGATTGAGCAACTGCAACATTGTCTATATATAGATTATTGCCATATTGGCTTCTAGTAAGGAATACAACCAGATGAGTACCAATCGGTAATAAATAATTTTTTGATACCCATTGATTGGAGTTAGGTACGAAATAGCTTGTAGTAGGAGGTGCGGTTACCATACCCTGACCAACGATAGCACCACCTTTTAATGTTGCAATCAGCGACCAATTAGTTCCACTATTTGTTGTTGACCAAATCATTAAAGTATCAATTTCATTTTGATAAGTAGCATAAGCACAATCAAAAAATAATTTTGTATTGTTTGGAACGGGATTAAAAAAGAAGGTATTAAGTTGAGATACTGTACCTGAAGGAGAAGAAAAGAATTTGTAGATCGCAGAGCCTGAGCCGTTGCCATAAGAACTTACCGTAGCTCTTTCCCAAAGTGCATTTGAAGGTAAAAGTGACCAGCCGGAGGGAGGGAATGTAGTATTACTAAAGGTCTCATTAAGTGCAACAAAACCACCCCCCGGATTAACAGCATTATATGCATTTACTCTGCCAGTACCCAACATATTCACATAGTTTGGATTTAAAGAATAAATATCATCAGCAGTAGATTTCAGGCGGTTTACAATCTGAGTATTCGTAAATAATGGATTTTTTGCTTTAATAAGGGCGGCAACACCAGCAACAATAGGACTTGCCATTGAAGTTCCTTGCAGAGAACTATAAGTATTGTTATGATAAGTTGACCAAATATCAACACCCGGTGCTGAAACATCAACATAGGAATTATAATTTGAAAAAGATGCCTTTTGGTCGTATTGGTCTAATGCGGCAACAGAAAGGATATTGTCATAGCATGCCGGCTAATATAAAGAAGAAGTATTATTATTACCAGCTGCAGCAACAATAATACATCCATTATTCCATGCATTATTTATGATTTGTTGAGCTTGAGAACTATATTCGCTGCCGCCCCAACTGCAATTAATAATTTTAGCACCTTCCTGATAACAATAAACAATACCATCGTAACAATTATAAAGCATTCCCTCTAAACCATCATTATCTTTGCAATGTTTTGTAATCAGTAATTTACTTTTATAGCCAACACCTGCACCGCCTATTCCATTATTTGTCATTTCTGAGGCACATCCAGATACGTGACTACCGTGTTTGTTACCAGTAGTAATGCTTGGGTTATTATCCGGAGTTCCGTTGGCTCCAACGAAATCCCAACCAAAATAATCATCAATCTTTCCGTTATTATCATTATCAATACCGTTTGGCGGGTATTCTGCCCATTTAATTTTATAATTAGAAGCCAAATCAGGGTGATCTAAGTCACTACCGCTATCAACTATACCAATAACTACATTTGTATCACCCGTTGTAACATCCCAGGCATTGAAAGCCTGAATCTTAATGAGAAACCATTGATTTGACAAATTAGGATCATTTGGAGTAAAGCAGGTCTTCATAACAAATTCAGGTTCCGCATAATCCAAAATGTCATTATTACTTGCAAATATTTCTTGGGAAATTTCTGCAGGATCAGAATCTGTTGACAGATAAACTCTATACATTCTTGCCAATATTTCATCACCTATCATTCTTTTTAATGAATCTTGCTTAAGCGGAAATGGTTGGGTTATTTTTAGAACATTGTATCTAATCAAAATATTATCAATTTTATCAATTCCCAGACTTGTTGTGCTTAAGGGTTTAAAATCATTTTTAAATTTAATATTAATAACCCCCTTCATATAGATGGCACCATCAGACACCCTTTTTATTAAATCGTCCGAAACACTAATCAATTTCGGAGTATTGCTGCTAAACAGAAAAGAAAAAAGCAAACCAAAGAAAAAAACAAAAAATTTAGTTTTCATAATTTAATTTAATTTGAATTAATTGCAATGATTTATTTAGATGCAGACGGTTTTAATAATATGGAGTGTAACAAATAACCCGAGGTACTCTTAAACAACAACGAACCGAGTGCGAAGTACAAAAAAAAATAAAGAACTTAAAGCAATTTTAAAAAAAATTATTAAAATTGTCAAGCCATTTCTAACTCACTGTTTAATTAAATATTTCGGTTAGATAATTCAATTTAGAGGAAAAGCCATGAAGGGATATAAGAAGGAACTTGAACATAAATTCAATTTAATATCACACAGGAAAAAGGGCAAATTTAAATTGTTTTAAAATTATCAGTATTTAACTTTTGGTGCGTTCTCAAATCGCCGACAAGTCGGGATCTTCGAGTGGAGATTGGGGACGAAGGAGGGGAAAGAAATTTTAATTGGGAGTGTGAAATCACGTTATAAAAAAATATTGTTCAAATAAGTTAATCAGACCCCCGTTAAAAATTTAACCGGATTGAGAATTGGCAATATTACTTTTTGCATAGAAGTGCCTTCTGATTTGGCAACTAACATCCCACGCGTATTAGAAAATGATAAACTCAGTAATGTAGAAGCAACGGGTAGAGGAAGACCAAAATTTCTATCTTTATCATTTACTTTAACAATATCTTCGAAATTTAAAATTGTAAATACATTTAAAGTAGAGATATATCCTAAAAATATTTCTTTTTTAGGGTCTAAGTAAATCTTAACATCACTTTTATAGCTAACTGTTTTTTTTGATTTATCAATTTCTTGATTTATTGAAATTTCAAAAGTGTAATCGCTTATATAGTTCTTCTTTTCAAGTTCTTCGTTATAAATAGCAGAAAAAGATAAAATTTTGCAAATATCAATTCTGAATGTAATTTTTAATTCTTCGGACTTTTTATTCATGAGTATATAGAGTAATTAATTTATTGTAGTGAATTCAGTAAAATCTAAAAGATTCGCATTAATTGAATCATATGAGTTAATAGTAAAAGTTCTATTCGATACCGGTAAACTTTTTTTGCGATTATCAAAATAAGCTGTGAAATTTTTCAACTTCCAATTTATATGATAATTATTTTCTTCTTCATTATTGGAAATAGTTAAAGTTTTAATTTCCTGCTTAATATTAATGATTTCTTCACCAAGAACTTTTTCAATTTTTGCTAAAGTTTTCAGTGTAAAATTATGAGTTCCGGAAAGCCATTTACTAATTTCAGATTCTTCTTTTCCTAATAAAGAAGCAAAAGTTCTTTGGGTTATATTTTTATTTTTTAAAATGGATTCAATTCTATCAGATATTTCAATAGATTTATTTACAAATATTTCAATATCTTCAGGTAAATCATTAAAAAATTCTTTAGTTTTCTTATTTTCCGACATAATATTTTAGTTAAAGTTCAATTTCAAAAATGAGATCTGTTAAAGATTTTAATTTTCCATTTTTCCAATAAATGTCACCTGTTTTTTCTTTGTCAATTATTTCAGAGCATAATTTTTGTAAAATTCTGGCGATCGTATTTAATTTAGGATCTTCATTAAATGTTTTAGTTTTTTTAATACCACCATTACCTAATATTAGTTTATCAACGTCAAAATTCAAACAGAATAATCTCAATTCACCTTTATAATGACGATTTTCATCATAATTATTAATTAGAGCATATAAATAATCACAATCAGGATTAGTTTCATCGCGAAAGAATTTTCTTTTAGCACCTGATTTGTTAATCATGTTCTTCAAAACTGCTTTAAAAATATTATAATCATCAGGATGAGATGATTTAATATTAAAAAAGAACTTTTCTGTTTCATTATTCGAATCAAATACATTATTATCAAAAATTTCCCGTATTGAATATACAGTTAATTTTTTACCTTGTAAGAACTCTTCAATTTTATAACGCTTCACTTATAAGTTAAGTTCCTTTATATTTTAAAAAAATACCAAAATTCGAGTATATATGAGATTTTAATTTTATTCAATTTTTTATTTAACAAATTTTTCCGAAACTCTATTCTATTACCGATGAATCGGGATTTTCAACTCCGGAGTTTAGATAATAGAAAAACATTAGAATTAAGGAGCCAGTCTTTCATTTTCATTGGGATATGTTTCAATGCTTTTAATTCTGCCAAATCAAAAAAAGCCGAAACCAATCTATTAAGACGTAGTAATTCATCATTGTTTAGATAATTTTTAGCAATAGATATATCTTTCTTAACCGACAAAGAGCCAGTAAAAGAAGTTAACCCCAAAAATTCTTTTTCGGCATCAACTCTGTTGAAAATAACTTCTGCAGCTGTAAGTTGATTTACTGCATAATGTAATTTGTTTTGGACCATTTTGAAAAACAATAAAGATTCTTCACTTTTAGAATTGTAATCAATTAGTTGAGCCATTTGTTCTTGTGTGAGCCAAACGGTTTCATCTTGAAACAAAACATCAATTACTTCATAAGGCTTCCCGAATGAAAACGAACTATAAATCACTTCGCCCGAGTCAACTTTCCTTAGCGAATTAGTATCAAATACAATAAGTGTCTTAAGTTTATAACTCATTTTCTTACACTATTAATTTTTGTTCAATATATTTATATGTATAAAATCTTATCATAGATATAAACCTATGTATAGAAAATGCGATTTTCTATACATAGATGGTAGTGTATGTATAGAAAAAGACACCAAATGGGTACTCGTTATAGCCAAATGTACCCGATATTCGGTTTTTGGGTACAAATTATTTTGTTTCCGTGTCATTTGATACTGTTTTAATACAGATTGGTAACGGAATAACACGGATAGGGATTTATCAAGTTTATCAAGTTTATCAAGACTGGATTCCGGCCTGCGCCGGAATGACAGAGAAAGGAAGA